>BTQX01000097.1:0-6350 GCA_036986095.1 Gammaproteobacteria bacterium | reverse complement strand
GCAGAGCGGCGCCCAGCTCTTCATTGAACAGGATATTCGCCACCTTATTTCCTAAAGTATCCAGTGAAACCGCAAGCCCGCAATGCCCGGCAAAGGCCATCTCTAGCAGACAGGCAAATAAACCGCCATCGGAGCGATCGTGATAGGCCAGCAACAGGCCATTTTCATTGAGGCTTTGTATGGCGATGAAGAAACTGCTCATCTCAGCAGGCTGGTCAAGATCCGGACACTCATTTCCCAGTTCGCCGTAAACCTGTGCCAGACAGGAGCCACCTATGCGATTACGACCACGGCCCAGATCAATAAAGATCAGATCAGTGTCACCCTGATCAAGCATCAGTTGTGGCGTCAGTGTTTTGCGCACATCCAGCACGGGTGCAAAGGCGGAAATGATGACGGACAGAGGTGCGGTAACAGAATGCTGCTCACCCTGCTGCTGCCAGACAGTGCGCAGTGACATGGAATCCTTGCCAACGGGAATGGATAGACCCAGTGCCGGGCATAACTCCATCCCCACACTTTGCACGGTATCGAACAAATTGGCATCTTCGCCTGGATGACCGGCAGGTGCCATCCAGTTGGCAGAGAGTTTGATATCGGTTATGTCTTTAATACACGAGGCGGTGATATTGGTCAGCGCCTCACCTATTGCCATGCGGCCGCTGGCAGGACCGTCAATTAATGCAAGAGGGGTGCGTTCTCCCACTGCCATGGCTTCGCCGGTGTTCTGTTTTAGATTTGTCGCCGTCACTGCCACATCCGCCACCGGAACTTGCCAGGGGCCTACCATCTGATCACGGCACACCAGACCGGTTACACTGCGATCACCGATTGTAATCAGGAATGACTTGCTGGCAACGGTAGGCAGGCGCAGTACGCGCAAGGCGGCTTCATTCAGATCCACGTTAGCACTAAAGGCGACTAGCTCAGGGGTCTTATGCTGGACATCACGCAACATTTTCGGAGGCTTGCCGAGTAATACATCCATCGGCATGTCTATTGGCCGGGCCAGATCACGGCATAATGTTGAGCTGTCGGCCGGCTGATCAGCGAAATGCCGATCGTGTAAGCTCAACCGGCGTTCATCCGTGGCATTGCCAACAACCGTATAAAGACATCTTTCGCGCTCACAGATCTGTTCAAAATCTTCCCAGTACTGATCGGCAATCGCCAGCACATAACGTTCCTGTGATTCATTACTCCACAGTTGCATCGGAGACATGCCCGGTTCGTCATTTAAAACATCGCGCAGTTCAAAATTGCCACCTCGGCCTGAGTCATCCACCAGTTCCGGCAGGGCATTGGATATGCCACCTGCGCCGACATCGTGGATTGACAGGATGGGACTATCTTCACCCTTTTCACAACAGCGGTTGATAACTTCCTGACAACGGCGCTGCATTTCAGCATTGCTGCGCTGCACAGAAGCAAAGTCGAGATCTTCGGAGCTGGTGCCGGAGGCCATGCTGGATGCCGCGCCGCCACCCAGACCGATCAGCATTGAAGGACCACCCAGTACGACTATTCGACTGCCATCAGGTATTTTAGATTTTTCAGTGAATGCTGCCTGTATCGAACCCAGCCCACCGGCCAGCATTATCGGCTTGTGATAGCCACGCACTTCGCCAGACGGCAATGCCTGCTCATAGCTGCGGAAATAGCCGCAGATATTTGGCCGACCAAATTCATTGTTAAACGATGCCGCACCGATGGGACCTTCGAGCATAATATCCAGCGCACTGGCAATGCGTTCAGGCTTACCGTAGTCTTTTTCCCAGGCCTGCACGGCTTCCGGCAGTCTGAGATTGGAAACGCTGAACCCGCATAACCCAGCCTTGGGCTTGCTGCCGCGACCGGTTGCCCCTTCATCGCGTATCTCACCGCCCGATCCCGTTGCAGCGCCTGGATGCGGTGCAATAGCGGTCGGGTGGTTATGGGTTTCCACCTTCATAAGGATATGCGCATCATCCTCCTGCCAGCGGTAGTGGCGACCATCTTCGTTTAGCCGGAAGTTTGCAGTTTCATAGCCGCTAATTACTGAAGAATTATCACTGTAGGCGACAACGGTACCCTGTGGATTGCTTTCGTGGGTATTGCGGATCATGCCGAACAATGACTTCGACTGTTCTACTCCATCGATTATCCAGTCGGCATTAAAGATTTTGTGGCGGCAGTGTTCTGAGTTCACCTGTGCGAACATCATCAGTTCCACATCGGTGGGGTTCCTTCCCAGCTCTGTAAACGACTCGACCAGGTAATCAATTTCATCCTCTGACAGCGCAAGACCCCATTGCTGGTTTGCTTCTATTAATGCGCTCTTTCCATCGTTAAGCAGATCAACGCAGCGCATGCTGGCAGGACTGTGCTGCTCAAATAGCAGTTCGGCCTTACCCAGCGAGTCGAACACTGATTCCACCATACGGTCATGAATCAGTTCATGAACCATTTCCTTTTCAGACTCATCCAGCAGGCGATGTTCTCTGGTGTGGACATGCCAGACCACACCACGTTCGATGCGCTGTACTTTTTCAAGTCCGCAATGACGGGCAATGTCTGTTGCCTTGGTAGACCAGGGTGAAATTGTTCCAGGTCTCGGGATAACCAGAAAAGGCTCGCCGGGAACATCCATTTCATGGCGCGTCGGGCCATAGTCAAGAATAACGGTCAGGTGATCGAGTTCGGTTTCATCCAGGTCGCTGGAAAGCTTAATAAAATGACAGTAGCTCGCAGAAAGCTCGTCCAGATCTGCAATTTTCTCCGACAGCAGGTTATACAGCTTGTTGAGTCGAAAATCAGAAATGGCAGGGGCACCCTGCAGTGACAGAAAACTCATGAGATCAATCCGGCCTCAATTCAAAAAGAAAAACCCGCCGGTAACTTATAGACGGGTTCGGATACTACAAACAAGCAAAACAAATCTTATCTAAGTTGTTCATAAAGTAATTTTACAATTTGTGTTACCACCTTTTCGGGTGCTGCGGTACCATTTTTTGCCAGCACATCTACCTTCGTTTGTTCACCGTCTGCTGTGAGCAAAATCTGATAGATATTATCCTCGACTGTATCCTTGTTTTTCCTGAACATTTTACTGAAGAAACCAGGTTTTTTATCATGCAGCTCAGGATCGGCATAATCTACGAAATACTTCCATTGACTCTTGTCTCTGTCTTCTACACTGAAACCAACTCGATCCAGTGTCTGACCAACCCTGCGCCATGCAATATCAATGGTATTATTCACTGTCAACCTGGGCAGACCATTCTCAGCCTTCACGATGCTGGCCCGGTCTGCTGACTTATTCGCTTTCGCCAGACTTGTTCTCGCAGCAGCTTCACTGGCACCCATTTTAATCATTAACAGCGAGAGCATTTCAGCTTCGATACTGGGATCTGGCGGTGTAAACTGCCAGGCTGTTTGCACCGGATCCACGTTGTTATTCTCCACAACTTTTTCTATCATACCTCTGTGAGTTAGATATACCTCAGAAGTACCCTCAATACGGCCAGGTTCAACTCTGATACGAAACTTGTCACGACTCGAACTGGTGTAGACAGACCCTAAATACTTATTGAAGAACTTTTGCGATCCGCGTAATACACCAGCTGCATAGTTGTCAGCCCAGGTTGTTACCAGTATTCCGGCATCCTTGTCCTCCCGCTCCAGTGCCAGACCTGAGGACAGTATATAATCCCGTACATCTGACCATGTCGCAGAATAAGACTGGTGTACGACCAGCCATCGCTGAGAACCGGAACGTTCTATGTACATCTTTGGCCCACTATCTGATCTATTTGAAGATGCAGGTTTAGCAACAGGCTTTTTCATTGGGGTAACTATCGGTGCACTATTTTCTGCGGTTGCAGTTTTTTGCTTATAGGCAGGGACGCTGAGACTATTGTCCGATGAGTCGGAACTAAGATCTGGAGGTATTTCCAGTGCAGAGCGCTCTCTACTTTCGCGATAATCCGTCAGGGCCTTCTGTTTCGGGTCTTTATTCTTTTTTGACCAGCTGCAACCACCCGCAAAAACAATAATCAAAGCAAGTAAAATTATTTTAATAAAAGATTTTTTCATCGTATCTGTTTGTCATAATTAAAATTTAAAAAATTATAGAACACCTCTATCTATCGTCATTGCGAGGAGTCTGCGACGAAGCAATCTCAAAACTATTGAATCTAAATAATGAGATTGCCACGACTTGCCCGCAATGACGGATTCTTCAATTAGTAGAGCCGTTTTTTATCAGCCTTTACTTGCGCCAGCTTTTTCCATTGCATCCCGAACACGTTGGTAGTTTTCACTGGACAGTGGAGTTAGAGGCAGACGTATACCCTCTCCAATCAACCCCATCTGCTGCACCGCCCATTTGACAGGTATCGGATTGGCTTCAACAAACAAATCACAATGTAGCCCGATAAGTGGCTGATTTACTGACTCTGCACGCTGCCGGTCACCCTGTCGCGCAAACATTATCATTTCATGCATGGCAGCCGGTATAACATTTGCTGTCACTGAAATTACCCCATCACCACCTGCCAGGACAAATTCCATCGCGGTCGCATCATCCCCTGAATACAGGGCAAATCCATCCGGCCTGTGTTTTACCAGCCATGCCGCACGCCTCATATCACCTGTTGCATCCTTGAGACCAACAATATTAGGTATTTCAGCCAGCCTCATGCTTGTCTCATCAGACATGTCACAGGCAGTGCGCCCGGGAACATTATAAAGTATTTGTGGGATATCAACAGCTTCTGCAACGGCTTTGTAATGCAGATAAAGGCCTTCCTGGCCAGGTTTATTGTAGTATGGTGTCACGAGCAGGCAGCCATCAACACCCAATTCAGCTGATCTGGCCGTCAACGTGATGGCTTCCCGGGTAGAGTTCGCACCGGTGCCGGCAAAAACGGGAATTCGGCCATTTGCCAGGCTGACCACCTGTCTGACCACATCGCAGTGTTCTTCAACATCCAGAGTGGCAGATTCACCCGTGGTGCCAACAGCAACTATTGCATCGGTGTGGTTGTCTATGTGGAATTCAACCAGACGCTCGAGAGCTGCCTGATCAACATTGCCGACCTCATCCATAGGCGTGACGAGGGCTACAAGGCTACCGTAAATCATGTTTGTTGTCCGCAGGATTGGTGTAGTGTTTCATATTATATGAAACACTACACTAAAACAGACAATATTACTGTGCTACCCGGTGATTGACAAGAAAAGACGCCTGCCAAAAAGCGAGGCGCCAACAAGAGAGGAGAAAAATAAAGATGAAACTATTTCGGGAAAATCTGCTTTGTTCGAAGAAACTCATCATTGCGAGCGAAGCCCGGCAATGACGAATAAATCAGATCCCCTAGGCTGCGTGCTCGGTCAATGACTCCCTTAACGGTGCATTGACAAACTCCCGGTGACCATCGTCATATTCGATTTCCACTTCAGCCTCTTTCAGCCAGTGAAGACAGGGTACGTCAGTACGATAGGGAACCAGCCCGTTGCTCAGTAATTCGGGATGCCCATAAAGAATTTCGTCTGTGAGCGGTATAAAGATGCTTATCGCCATGATTTTTCGCTCCTGTAATCTGTTAATTTCAGTAATCTGAAAGCCTGTACATTTCCTTGTGTATAGTGAAGCAGATCGGACTGGCGGCAGAATCCCGAAGGAGTGGCAATATGATGTATAATTATGGTGAATAAATGGTTTTTTTACAGGACGCTGACTTCGCCACCATACTGATATACTGTTGCGCGCGAAATCTATGGAGCACCTGTCTTTATGAGTAGAAAAATTGCCATCGTCGAAGACGATCCTGATCAACGCGAAAACTATGCCGATGCCATGACTATGCATGGCTTTGAAGTAACCACCTACCCGAACAGGCGTGAAGCGTTGAAAGGATTCAAAGACGAACTGCCAGATCTGGCAATACTGGACATCATGCTGGAAGACGAGCCAGACGGTGGATTCGACCTGTGCCGTGAGTTACGAAGCATGTCCAGGAATCTGCCTATTATTTTCCTGACCGCACGCGACAACGATATTGACACAGTTTCAGGCCTGCGCCTGGATGCCTGGGATTACCTCACAAAGCCGGTAAACCTGCAGTACCTGGCCGTACGCGTGTCCTCATTGTTCCGTATCGTTGATAACCTCAGTGCTCGCACAGTCGCCGATGACAAGGTTTATCGACTGGGAGAGTTGATGGTTGACCAGCAAAGCATGTCCATCACCTGGAAAGACCAGCCATTGAATCTTACGCTGACAGAATACTGGCTGGTAGAATCGATGTCGCGGCATCCCGGCCATGTGCGCACCTATGATCACATGATGCAGGTTACCCGGCAAAGCA
>BTQX01000096.1:0-6376 GCA_036986095.1 Gammaproteobacteria bacterium | reverse complement strand
AACTTGAGATTGCCATTGCCGAAGATCAGGTTGATTCGGTCATCGAAGCGATCGTCGATTCAGCTGGTACTGGAAAAATCGGTGATGGAAAAATTTTCATCAATGATCTGGAAAGAGTCATTCGTATTCGCACCGGAGAAACCGGGCATGATGCGCTTTAAAATCAGGGGAAAGGTAAAAGGAGGAAAGGGGAAAGGAAAACCGCTGCAAAATAAAACGTCATTCCGGCATGCTTCTAGCCGGAATCCATCTTTAAAGAAAACCCCTGGATACTGGCCTGCGCCAGTATGACAAACTAACACTTAGATTTTGACTTTCCTTTCCCCTTTTACCTTTCCTCCTTTCCCCCTGCTTTTTACATCTCATCAATCGGAACCCGGTATTCAATAAACGCCCCGGATTTCAGCTGCTTCAGAAACTGGTCGTATTTTTCGGCAACCTTTCGTTTACCAATCTGTTGCCTGATAGCATCTCGACGTTTCTGCTCACTGACATCCAGCATCCTTCTTTCCTCCAGCTGAATCAGATGCGCGCCGAACTGACTGACGATGGGCTGGGAGATCTCACCAACTTGCAGGGCATCCATTGCCTGCTCGAAAGCCGGCACTGTATCCCCTTTATTCAACCAGCCCAGTTCGCCGCCTTTTATAGCGCTTCCAGAATCCTGGGATAGTTCTGTGGCCAGTTCGCCAAAATCTTCCCCGGCGAGGATACGTTGCCGGATTTTCAGCATTTCTGATTTGGCGTGTTCGATATCAACCTTGTTCTTTGCCTTAAAGAGTATATGTCTTGCGCGTGTTTGATTTACCAGCAGTTGCTTACTCCCTTTCAGCTGGTTTAGCTTCAAAAGATGTATCCCACTCGGGCTAACGAGTGGCTCGCTGATATCCCCCTCTTGCATCCCCTCCAGGGCATCGGCAAAAAGAGCAGGTAATTGATCCCTGGTTTTCCAGTCCAGACCGCCGCCGTCCTCGCTGTCTGCGGCCCCGGAGTATTTTCTCGCTGCCGCCTCAAAACCAATCTTGCCGTCAAGAATGCGACGTCTCAGGCTTTTCCCTCGCTCTCGGCCTTTTTCGAGATCGGCAGGAGCGGCCTCTTCGTTCAGAGGCAACATAATATGTGAGAGGTTGTAAAGGCGATCCGGCTGGTCTTTTACTACGTTTTTAAGAATTCCATCGATTTCACTTTCCTGTACTGAGACCCCGCGCTTTACATCTCTTTCGATGACGCGTTGCACAAGAAGCTGGCGCTTCAGATCTTCTTTGAACGTTTCCTCGCTAACACCATCTTCTTTTAACTTCTGTAAAATCTGTGGAACGGTAAGATTGTTTTGTTTTGCAAGCCTTTCCATAGCCTGTTTTAGCATCTCATCCGTAACATTTATTCCGGTATTCTCTGCATGCAACTGCAAAAGCTTCGTATACACCAGCTGCTCCAGAACCTTTTCCTTAAAGATTTTTTCAGAAGGAATTTTCTCACCAGTAGCTGCAAGTTTATCCTGCATACCTTTTAGTGCAGATTCAAACTCACCCAGTGTAATGATATCGTCATCAACGACTACCAGTACACGATCCAGCATTGTGACCGGTGCAGCCTGCGCTACAACTGGAAGTGTAGATCCAAGCAGAAGCAAAGCACTTACAAGGCTGAGTAGATGTTTCAGCATAAAATAATACCACTAGTATCGTCTGTGAAATATGGACAGGGCTTAGTCAGAATTAATATTTTTCAGAAACCCGTCCTGATCTTTGTTAAACCATTTAATTCAAGCTGAATCAGGAAAGCGTTGACGTACTCGCTGTTATTATCAATTCTCCGTTGTGCATCCACTCTGATTCCCCAACAACATGCGTTATAGCTAACGCCTAAATTGCCACGTAAAAAATCATTAACTTCAAGGTCATAGCGTGCACTTGCATTTAACTGCCAGCGTGGTGCCAGCGCCCATACAACATTGGCGTTTAGCTGCTGTGAAATGTTGTTTTTGTTGTAATAGCCCAACTTGATGCCTCTACGTGCATCTTTTGTGTATCTCAGGTCGGTGTTGAATACACCAAGTTCACTTTGCTCCGCATTATATTGAAAAAAGTTATACATATAGAATTTTTTTGACAATTTGGTATATAACTCAGCGACAAAATCTGATCTGTTAAACGTTTGAGCAGGCGTAGGATTCGTCGACAGACCCACCTGTCTGTCGTCAAAGTAATAGATCTGTCCTAGTGTGCCTTTCAGTAATTCATCACCGCTATCTGCATCAATTAGTCGTGATGTCAGCGACGCTGTTAGCTGATTTGCATCGCCAATCCGATCAGGACCGGTAAAGCGGTTTTCTCTGAACATGGTACCCATACTGAATGTGTTTTGCCCAGTATCAAACACTGGAATATCTGTTTGATCCTGGAAAGGTACATACAGATAAAATAGACGCGGTTCCAGTGTAGTGGTGAAATCTCTGCCTTTAATAAATGACGACTTCTCAAAGTAAAGGCCTGAATCAAGAGAAAATATCCCGAGGCTTCGGTCTGGAGTGGCGTTCTGGCCAATAGCGACATTTGTCAGGTCATAGGAGGTATATCGAAAAGTCGCCTTAGGTTTAACAAACCCATACATTTTCCTGAAATCATAGGCAACACTTGCGCCCAGGTCTGAACGTGGACCGCTAATCCGGTCCGTTCTCTGAAAATCGGTATAACTGCCGTAAAGATCAAACTTGAAACTGTTTAGTTTTGGGACATTTGTTGAAAATGTAATCGCCGGTTCGCGTTTATAGGGCCTGTTTGCTTCTGGAATAGTTTCATCAATGGTCTGAAACTGTGAGTACAGAGCATTCGCACGCAAATAGCGCCCGTTGTAGTCTAATCGTCCCTCCTGTCTCAGGTAGGTGGCAGAGGTCAACAACAGGCTTCTGGAAAAATCCTCAAAATAGTTTTCATCTGAAACTTCTGCATAATTGACCGAAGCGTTCCAGCTGCGCGCTAATCTTTGCCTCAAATCAAACTTGTATCCGTAGCGGTTTTCACCTGTCTCTTTATCATCCGACAGATACGCACCATTAAAATTGCCTTTTCCCCCTCTTGTCATATAACGATATTCGCCCTGCAACTGAGCGCCACGTTTACTATAGTAATTCGCACTAACGGTAGCATCCATGTTGGGTGCGATATTAATATAGTATGGAATTTTAAAAGATGTGCCTAAACGGTCTGTTGAGCCGAATGAAGGCATCAAGAAACCAGTTTTTCGGTCATTGTTTAAAGAAAAGCTGACGTAGGGAAACCAGAATACAGGAACATCAAACAAACGCAGCTTCATGTTCTTTGCTTTTCCTATGCCAGCCGAGTTATCCAGCTCAATTTTACTGGCATTAAATACTGCAATTTCCTTATCTTTACGACAGGTTGAATAGGTTGCGTCGTTCAGGACAATCAGATCATGCCCCTCAAAATCGATACTTTTCGCCACACCATGGGCACGAATAAATTTAGTCCCTGCTGGGGCTTTACCGGCAGTCTTCGATGTGAGGGTGTATTTCACGTCTTCAGCACTGCCTATCATGGTCTCCACCTCCATTTCCATTTGCTGTGCCTGAAATACATTGCCCGATGGGTCCTGTATACGAATATCGCCTTTTCCGGCAAAACTATCAGACGTCTTGTCATAGCTAAGTTGATCAGCGCTGACCATCATGCCGTCTTTCTCCAGTTCCGCATTGCCTGTAAACAAAATTGTTTTACCAACTATCTCTGTTTGATCTGCTTCAATAGCGACGGCGCCTGGCTTTAGCTCACTATCTGCCGCCTTGAAATCGACCGTATCAGCCACGCAAACACCCGCAAAGGCTGCACGATAGGCATTCACCATGGAGGTTCTGTATTCATCTATGCTGAAGGCGTGCGCAGAAAAAGGTAGAAAAAATGACAGAAATAGAGTGGCTTTCAGTGCAATTTTGTTATGCATTCGATTTAATATCCCAATAACAGGCTTATGAGTGTTGTGAGGTGTGTAAAATCGCATAGAATAGATACCCCTTCAAGCCCTGGTTCAAACTGAAGGCCATTATTATACAGATGGATTAAAGACATTGGATAGAAGAAAACAAATAATTCATAACTGGATCAAATCTCTTTACCCTACAGAGGAATTTAACCTCGAACCAGCGTCCAGTGATGCCAGCTTTCGGCGCTATTTCAGGCTATTTATAAACAACTCCAGTCTCAGTGAGAGCCAGATCGTAATGGATGCACCACCAGAGAATGAGGAAATCACAACATTCTGCCGTCTGGGCCGGCGTTTTCACAAGCTCGGCATCAATGTACCACATATTTTGCATACTGATGAAGAGCAAGGTTTAGTCTTGATGACAGACCTCGGCAGCCGGCATTATCTCGACAGCCTGAATGATAGCACCGTCGAGCGGCTTTATGGTGATGCCCTCGGTAGTCTGGTAACTCTGCAGACAGGTACTTTTGATGATTCCGATTTCCTGCCGCCTTATTCAGCGCAACTGCTGCGCCAGGAGATGGATCTCTTCCGGGAATGGTATCTGGCAACACACCTTGGCCTGGAAATCACTGCTGAAGAAAATAAAATTATGGATGAAGCCTGGCAGCTGCTTATCGAGTCCGCACTGGAACAACCTCAATTATGGGTGCACAGGGACTTTCATTCGCGTAATTTGATGGTCACCGACATACATAATCCGGGTGTCATCGACTTTCAGGATGCGGTAACCGGGCCTATCACCTATGACCTGGTTTCTTTACTAAAAGACTGCTATATCGAATGGCCCAAAGAACGTATCGAAGACTGGGTGCTTGGCTATCACGACCTGGCCTTACAATCCGGCCTGCTTGAAAAGGAAGATGAACAACAATTTTTACGCTGGTTCCACCGCATGGGAATACAGCGCCACCTGAAAGTTGCCGGTATTTTTGCCCGTTTGTCACACCGTGATGGGAAAAACCATTACCTGAATGACATTCCGTTAACACTCCGTTATCTGCTGTCAGCGCTAAAGGATGACCCGGCCCTGGACCAGTTTTACAGGCTACTTGTAGCAAAAATTCTTCAATAGCATGGCCGATAACAAATATGCAATGATACTGGCGGCCGGGCGCGGTGAAAGACTACGTCCACTAACCGACATCACACCGAAGCCCCTGCTAAAAGCTGGCTCCAGACTTCTGATCGAGCATCATCTGCATTCCCTGTCGAAAGCAGGCTTCAATGATGTGGTAATTAATATTGGCCATCTTGGGCAGCAAATCATTGATCAAATTGGCGATGGATCGCAATATCAGCTATCAATCCAGTATTCAGATGAAAGGAACGGCGTACTTGAGACGGGTGGTGGAATATTCAAGGCCCTGCCCTTGCTGAAATCCGAAAATTTCCTGGTTATTAACGGTGACATCTGGACAGATCTTGACCTTTCTCTGTTACCTGAGAAAATCGACAGCCTTGCTCACCTGGTACTGGTGAGTAATCCCGTGCATCACCTGCAGGGGGACTTTTCTCTACAGGGCAATCTGCTGTGTGAAAGAAATGAAATGAATCCATCATGGACATACAGCGGCATTGGGGTATTTAGTCACGCGCTGTTTGATCGATGTGAGGAAGGACGTTTTCCTCTGGCTCCACTACTACGCGAACATATTGCAGATGATCAGATCACGGCAGAAGTCTATGATGGTTTGTGGTTTGATATTGGTACTATTGAGCGGCTTGATGCACTGAATCGTTTGCTTGAAAAGCAGGTTTAAGGGGAAAGGAGGAAAGGAAAATCAAAACCCTCTTATGCTTTGTCATGCAGATATAGGCCTGTATACAGGGACTTCCTTTATGGGATATACGGTTTAGGTGTTTCGTAATACGTAAACCGTAAAACCAAAAATTCTCTGATGTATAGCACCTTGTAGGAGCGCCGTCTCGGCGCGATTGTTGTGGTAAAAAATCGCGCCGAGACGGCACTCCTACAAATTCTGGTTTAGCGTTTGACCTTCCTTTCCCCTTTCCCCTTTAACCTTTAACCTTTCCCCTGATTTTCACCCCATCCGCCTGCAGATCCGCATGATAGGATGACCGAACCAGAGGCCCGCTGGCGACATTGGAAAAGCCCATTTCTTCGCCTAGTTCACGGTATTGTTCAAATTCTGCCGGATCTACGTAGCGACTCACCGGTAGATGGTGACGAGACGGCTGTAGATATTGACCAATGGTTAGCATGTCACAGCCATGCGCTCGCAGATCACGCATCACCTCGACAACTTCATCAAAGGTTTCCCCAACGCCCAGCATCAGTCCTGATTTGGTCGGCACAGAAGGATGGGCAAGTCTAAATTCTTTTAACAATTTCAGTGACCAGGCGTAATCT
>BTQX01000095.1:0-6381 GCA_036986095.1 Gammaproteobacteria bacterium | reverse complement strand
GCTACTGTGTTGTGCTGAGATAAAATCGAGCCAACCGGCAAGGTCTCCGGGTGTTTCTGTCATCTAGTGTGCGGTAAC
The DNA here is from genome assembly GCA_036986095.1 of Gammaproteobacteria bacterium. Lineage (GTDB taxonomy): Bacteria > Pseudomonadota > Gammaproteobacteria > BMS3Bbin11 > BMS3Bbin11 > BMS3Bbin11. The sequence goes on along the minus strand of BTQX01000095.1, from coordinate 6,303 downwards.
GAATAAGGTGTGCATATCAGAGACCCATAAATGACTCAAGACACGGCGCAGCCGGCTGTTAAGTCAGGATGCGGCGCTATTTTTCCCGCTCAGCATACCCAGGGTCGAGGCGATTACTTCGCGTAAATCCCGACGGTCTGCAATCAGGTCTATAGCACCTGTTTCGACGAGAAATTCAGAACGTTGAAATCCCTCAGGCAAGGTTTCACGTACAGTCTGCTCAATTACACGAGGACCGGCAAAGCCTATCAAAGCCCTGGGCTCAGCGATAATAACATCACCAAGCATAGCCAGGCTGGCAGAAACACCACCCATGGTAGGATCGGTCAGTACCGAAATAAAAGGTACGCCCTGATGAGACATTCTTCGCAGTACTGCACTGGTCTTGGCCATCTGCATCAACGAAAACAGGGCTTCCTGCATGCGCGCACCACCACTTGCAGAAATGCAGACCAGCGGAATATTCTGTTCCATACACAGATCGGCTGCGCGGAGAAATTTTTCACCGACAACAGTACCCATAGAACCGCCCATAAACTCAAATTCAAAGGCGGCGGCAACAATGGGGTCACCTTTAAGCTCACCCTTCATAACAACCAGTGCATCAGATTCATCGGTTTTTTTCTGTGCCTCAGTGAGGCGATCCCGATATTTTTTTAAATCCTTGAACTTTAGCGGGTCAGTGGCTTTGAGTGAGCTGCCAATTTCCTCCCGCGGTGATTCATCGAGAAGAATGTCCAGACGACGTCTGGCGCCGATGCGTAAATGGTGACTGCATTTTGGGCAGACGTCAAGATTTCGTTCCAGTTCAGCCCGATAAAGAACAGCACTGCAGGCGGGGCATTTTTTCCACAACCCTTCTGGAATATCTTTTTTGCCAAAACTGCCGCTGGTCTTGATCTTGGGCGGCAACAGCATTTCAAACCAGCTCATTTATTTTATCCTGATAGTCCTGCTTATTTACCAATCTGAACGTTGTTTAGGCAACATTCAGTGCATGACGAACATCACGCAGAAAGCCACTAACTGCATTGATGACGGACTGCTTATCGCCATCAAAGTCTTCCATCATCCTGACAATAGCACTGCCTATTACAACGGCATCTGCAAATTCACCAATTTTGACGGCGCGTTCAGGACTATTTATGCCAAATCCTACGCCAACTGGCAAGTTTGTATGCTGCCGTATTTCACTGATTTTTGTCTTAATCTCATTATAATCCAGATTTGCCGATCCGGTGACACCACGTATCGACACATAGTAGACGAAGCCACGCGCCTCCAGTGAGACAATTTCCATGCGCTGGGGCGTTGAAGTGGGTGCCAGCAAGTAAACCGGATCTATGTCTCTCTGATAAAGTAGTTCATTGAATTCACAGGCTTCTTCGGGTGGAAGATCTACAAGCAACAGACCGTCAACACCTGAAAGCTTTGCAGCATTTGCAAACTCCTCATAACCCATGGCTTCTACGGGATTCAGGTATCCCATAAATATGACAGGTGTCGTCTCGTCTGCCTGGCGAAATTGTTTCACCATACCCAGCACATCACGCAAACTCGTATCATGTGCCAGCGCACGTTGATTAGCCCTCTGAATTACCGGGCCATCTGCCATCGGGTCCGAGAACGGAATACCCAGTTCGATCAGGTCAGCGCCTGCATCGACCATCGCATGCATTAAGGGAACCGTAATATCTGAAACCGGATCACCGGCGGTAACAAAGGGAATCAGGCCTTTTCTGCCGTTTTCTCTAAGCGCTTCAAAACAGCTTTCAATCCGCGGCATCAGATTTCCACCCCGTCAATATCCGCTATGGTCTGGATATCCTTGTCACCGCGTCCGGATAAATTAATGATCATAATTCCGTCTTTTCCCAGTTCCGGTGCTAGCCTTCGCGCATAGGCAATGGCATGACTGGACTCCAGCGCAGGGATGATTCCTTCGAGGCGTGTGATGTCATGAAATCCACCCATCGCCTCGTCATCGGATGCGGCGACATAGTTAGCGCGCCCTATGTCTTTCAACCAGGCATGTTCGGGACCAACGCCAGGATAATCGAGACCAGCACTGATAGAATGGGTCTCAATAATCTGCCCGTCATTATCTTCCATTAAATAGGTTCTATTGCCGTGCAGTACACCTACCCTGCCTTTGCATAAAGGTGCAGCATGGTGGCCCGTATCTAAACCATCGCCGGCTGCTTCAACACCATACATAGCGACGGCTTCATCGTCGAGAAATGGATAGAAAAGCCCTATCGCATTGGATCCACCGCCAACACAGGCAACTAGTGCATCCGGTAAACGGTCGGCCTGTTCAAGTACCTGCTGACGCGCTTCCCTGCCAATGATGGATTGAAAGTCACGCACCATGGCCGGATAGGGATGTGGACCTGCGACAGTACCGATGATATAGAAAGTGTCCTCAACATTGGTCACCCAGTCACGCATGGCCTCGTTGAGCGCATCCTTCAACGTACGAGACCCTGATTCCACCGTGACTACGGAAGCGCCGAGCAATTTCATCCGATAAACATTGGGAGCCTGGCGCTCGATATCATCAGCCCCCATGTAGACCACGCACTCAAGTCCCAGCCGTGCCGCGACAGTAGCCGTTGCTACCCCGTGCTGACCAGCACCTGTTTCAGCAATAATACGGGTCTTACACAGCCTTTGCGCAAGCAGCGCCTGGCCGACGGTATTATTTATTTTATGTGCTCCGGTATGGTTCAGGTCTTCTCTCTTCAGGTAGATCTGTGCGCCGTATTCTCTGCTCAAACCCGCTGCATAATAGAGTGGGGATGGTCGGCCGACATAATGCTTAAGATCTTCATCATATTCCCGCAGGAAATCCGGATCCTGCATATATTTCTCATAGGCCTGTGTTAATTCTTGCAGCGGACGCATCAATGTTTCGGCAACAAAAATACCCCCATAGCGGCCAAAATGGCCATTTTTATCCGGCATGGAATAGGCTGACATGTAAAAACCCGTTTGTTACAAAGTGTGTAGTGTATGTCCGGACAACAAACGAACTGAGCAGATACACAGGACTGAGCGAATGATTGATTTTACCGATCTTTTGAGCTTATTGCATCCACATGGCTTTTAAAATACACGATCGCATTAAAATACAAAAAGTCAAAATCTATTCACCACAGAGGACACGGAGGACACAGAGAAAAGAAATGATTTAGTGAAAACCCTGGAGGATGCCCTGATTCTATACTGACTCCATAATTTTAGAGCGAAAACAAAACATCATCTAAACCTCTGTGTCCTCCGTGTCCTCTGTGGTGAATATTTTATTTTTCAGCACGCTTAACCGCGCTTATGAACTGTTCGATTTTGTACGCATCTTTTTTACCGGGTGATTCTTCCACACCACTGCTGACATCGACGGCCCAGGGTTGCACTCTGGATACCGCTACTGCAACATTTTCCGGATTCAGGCCACCTGCCAGAATGACAGGTAGCGATAAGTCATTCGGGATCAGGCTCCAGTCAAAAGCTTCCCCTGACCCGCCGGCTGTACCTTTTTTGTAGCTATCCAGCAATATCCCCCTGGCTGACGCATACTGCTGGCATGAGCTGGCCAGGTCTGTATCTCTCTTCACCCTGACCACTTTGATATATGGACGATCAAAACTGTTACAAAACACCTCATCCTCATCACCATGGAACTGCAGCAAATCCAGCCGTACGCGGGACAGCACCTGATTTACTTCCTGCTGGCTGCTGTTCACAAATAAACCCACTGCGCTGATAAAAGGCGGCAAACTGGAGACAATTTCCATGGCGGATTTTACTGTCACATTACGCGGACTTTTGGCATAGAACACCATCCCAATAGCATCTGCGCCAGCATTGCAGGCTTTTTTTGCATCGGCAACAGTACATATCCCACATACTTTTATGCGCGTTTTATTCATAAACCCAATATTCCCGTTGTATTTTTTTCAGAGGGTATGTTGAATTCCTCAGGGTATATAATTGCATTCAAATACAGCCCATCGGGCGATGCCGTCACGCCACCGTACGTTCTATCTTCTGATGCCAGCACTTCTGCCGACCAGTCAGGGGCCCTCTCACCTGCACCTATACTACACAATACACCTGCAATATTTCTAATCATATGATGCAGAAATCCATCGGCTCTTGCATTGATAACGACAAAGTGTCCCATGCGTTCAACAGATAATTCTCTCAAATCACGTACCGGTGATTTGGCCTGGCAGGCAAGTGCACGATAGGCGTTAAAATTATGGCGACCAAGTAGATGTTTCGCCGCCTTCTGCATCAATGATACGTCTAATGGTCGATATTCCCAGCCCACCTTGTTATGCAGGATTGCCGGACGTTCATGTCGATTAAGTATGATGTATTGATAACGGCGCTCAATTGCTGAAAAGCGTGCATGAAAATCATCCCTGACATGCTTTGCCCATAATATGGTCACATTATCAGCCAGATAACGTGAAGTGCCTCTCATCCATGAATACTCACTTCGTACTACATCTGTTTCAAAATGCACTACCTGTCCGGTTGCATGAACACCCGTATCAGTTCTTCCTGCCGTAATGACACGAACAGGACTGTTGGCAATTTTTGACAATGCCACTTCAACAGCATTCTGCACTGTTGCAACGCCTTCCTGATATTGCCAGCCGCAATAGGATGAACCATCATATTCAATACCAAGCGCAATCCTCATAATTAATCAGAGGCTCCTAAGTACTAAGTAGCCAGATAAAGAGAAACAGTGGAACAAGGATATCTACAATTCCCGGGCGTGGAGGTTGTTCAATTATGACAGTGTCATTAAATTCATAACCATTTGCCTGCTCTGACGCCGATTTAATCATATCAGCCGCCCTGTCAATCAATGTCGAAATATTTTTAATTTTTTTCTTTTCACCAGGTAAATGCTGCTGCTCTGACATTTGCGGGACTATGGTCAACACCAGCCCTAAACGCAGTGCAAAACGCTGGCTATCAATACCAGTTAATCTAAGCGGGGACAAAAGAAACTGTATTCCAGAAACCAGATCATCTCGTGGGGTTAACAGTAATAGAAAACCACTATATGAAATGACGACGAGAAGCGATGAAATTCTTAGAGCAGCCTGATTGACCCCTTCTATCGAAGGTGAAAACCTGCCTATTAACGGCAGAAGATCCGCACCCGGGTAAAACCAGAAATACAAAATCACAATGGATAAAAAGAACCAGCGTAATTTCCTGGCCAGCAGAATAATCTGCCTGCCATGGTGAGGAAACTGAAAAAACAGAATGCTCAAGGGTACCAAAAACAACAGCAGGCCTGGCCAACCCTGTGTGTTAACAATAAGTGTTAGCAGTGCCAGCGATAAAATTCGTGATGCCGAATTTACAAGTACCGGCACCTACTAAGCTGAATTTCGGTTGAACAACATTCGGGTTAGCGTTTACCCTGCATCAATCTGATTCATCAGATCTCTGGCTTCATTTTTCTGATTATCTGTGCCTTCCTTTGCTACTTCTTCAAGTATGCTTAGAGCACTTTCTTTATCATCCATTTCTATATATGCCCTGGCCAGGTCAAGCTTGGTTCCAGCTTCATCCCAGGTATCATTTGCACCTGCTGGCATCTCAGCTGATTCATCATCAGCACTTGTGTCGGCTTCATCCGTACTTGAATCCCCTTCTTCGCTATCCAAGGTAAGATCACCAAGATCGGCAAATTCCAGTGTCTCATCCTGTAGTACTGCTTCTGCAGTAGCGCTGTCATCTTCGCTGGCGGTGTTGTCTTCAGATTCCAGGTCAAGATCTAAATCTTCAATACCCTCAAGGTCTGACATATCGATTGAAGACTCTTCTGAATCGGCTGTTTCTGCTTCTGTCTCTGCTTCTGTCTCCGATGTGTCATCCAGATCCAGATCTATACCATCCAGGTTGAAATCAATATTTTCTTCACTTGTTTCTTCTGATTCTTCTGATTCTTCTGTGTTGCCTTCGAGTTCTTCCAGGTTTAATTCAAGGCTGTCCACATCAAATGAGTCTGTTTCGTGTGCTTCATCCGGTGTAAAATCTCCAAGATCAAGATCCAGTACCGCTTCATCCGGTACCGGAAAGTCAGCTGCCTTTGTCTCAGAACTTTCTACAATTTCATCAGCCACTTCTCCCTGATCAGGTATTTCTTCTGTATCTTCAGGTAACTCAAAACCTTCTATTGATTCCATATCATCTGTGTCTGAAAACGACTCTTCAGAAATTTCTTCGGTAATATCCTCTGACTCATCATCCATGTTTAGAGTTTCCATC
>BTQX01000094.1:0-6531 GCA_036986095.1 Gammaproteobacteria bacterium | reverse complement strand
TTGTCAGGCCCTGAGTTTATATAAAAGGATGCCGCAACACCCGCCAGCAACGCCAGCCCGGCAAACAGCCAATTTTTTGACATCACTTCACGCTAGTAGTTTTTGTTGCTTTTGCTGCTTTTGTGGCTTTTTCAATGGTTTCCGTGAACTCAGCCCCATTCTGATAGCCGATGACACGCAGGTTTCGTATTTCCTGCCCATCTAGCCCGAAAAACAACAGGGCGGGTGGGCCAAACAGGTTGAATTTCTTTAACACCGCCTTGTCTGCCTCATCATTTGCCGTCAGATCAAGCCGCAACAGGCTGTATCCAGAAAGTGCATTGATGACTGTCGGTGATTTGAATGTGGTATTTTCCATGCGCACACATTCCACGCACCAGTCAGCAAAAAAATCAACAAAGACCGGCTTGCCTTCGTTCACCGCTCTGCTTACCGCTGCTTCAAGTGCCGGCAGTCCTTTGACATCTTCAAACTTCAACTCTAGACCAGCGTGCCCAGTCACACCCGGCATACTGACATACTGATTAGAACCTGAAATCTTTTCCAGCGGATTAAAGATATCTGTAGCACCTGTCAGCGAACCGATAAATAGTGCGAACCCATAGAGCATAAAGATGATGCCTGTCCCTTTCCAGAATTTTTGCCAGCCGGAGGCAGTATCAGACAAAGAATCAAAGGCGCGCATATAGATCGCTGAAACTATTAGCAGCGCAGCCCACAAGGCCATGGTGACAGCAACCGGCAGTATCCGTTCAAGCAGCCATATTGCGACCCCCAGCATCAGCACGCCAAACACGGCCTTCACGACATTCATCCAGGTGCCAGCCTTCGGCAGCAAGCTGCCTGCGGATGCGCCGATTAATAATAGCGGCACCCCCATACCCAGCGACATCACAAATAGTGCAACACCCCCCAGCACAAAGTCTCCACTCTGACCTATATACAGCAATGCGCCGGAGAGGGGGGCTGCCACACAGGGGCCAATGATCAACGCCGACAGTGCACCCATAACAAATACACCGCTATAGGCACCACCGGGTATCATATTGGATTTTTCAGTCAGTTTAGTCTGCAGCCCTGCCGGCAATTGAATATCATAGAAACCAAACATAGAAAATGACAGCAACACAAATACCAGTGCCGAGACGGCGAGTACCCACGTACTCTGGAACGCCGACGACAACAACTCCCCGGTCAACCCGGCAAGCATGCCAGCAAAGGTATACATAATGGTCATGCCAAGAACATATGCCACGGAAAGCATGAAAGCCTTTTTGCGTGTGATATCCGAGCCCTGGCCAACAATAATACCGGACAGGATGGGAATCATGGGAAACACACAGGGCGTCATCGACAGCGCAAGACCAAACAAAAAGAAGGCAATGATCGTGGAAGTTACACTGCCACTGGACAATATCGCCATTACACTCTGTTCATCTGACACTTCTGGCATCGAATCCATACGAGGCATGTCAGGCATATTTCTGGATAAATTACTTTTTTCCGGCGCTGAGGCCACCGGTATAAAAGAGCGCTCAGCATCACGAATGCCATCACCCAGTGTCACATCTACCGTCCTGGTTATCGGTGGATAGCAAATACCTTTATCAGCACAACCCTGATATTTGGCGATCAGCTTAAATTTTCCATCAGTACTTTGTCCTGACAGAGCTAGATCAATAACAAAGTTATAGTGATAAACCTCTGTACGACCAATAAACTCATCTTCTTTGATGTCACCAGCAGGCAATTGATAGGGTAGTATACTGATTCCAGGGGTAGCGCTTTCGAAGGCAAACTTCTCTCTGTAAAGATAATAATTTTCAGCTATAAGTAGTGATACAGATACTTTATTCGCAGCAGTAGAAACGACACTAAGCTGGAACGCCTCATCCGGCGGTAAATACTCATTTTCTACAGCGCTTTGCTCGAGTAATGACGACAGTCCGGATCGTGTAGCAGGTGTTGATAAAGACTTTACAGCGGATGAAGATGGGGGTGAGGTTGCAGCTGTTGCTGGCAAAGTAATTTTTAGTTCTTTGCTTATGGGAGGATAACAAACGCCTATCGGATCATTACAGCCCTGGTATACCACCTTAAGAACAACATTTTCTGCACTTTGATCACTACGAATAACCGGCAGTTCAATAGCAACTGACTTTTTATATATATCCACATCACCGAAAAACTCATCCTTTTTGCGAATGGCAGCAGGCATCAAAGGCTTGTCGAGACTGCTGGAGGAGTCTTTTAATTCAAATGAAAACTTATTTTGATAAAGGTAATAACCCGGAGCAATCTTCCATTTTAGCGTGATCTTGTCGGCACTTATGACCGGCTCATCAAGCGCAAAGGCCTTGTCTGGCTCGAGTAAATCATCCTGTGACCACGCCTGAACACTCGTCAGTACCAAAAATACAGCCAGTAACGTACGAGTCAAAAAAATCGCTCTCTTCATTTATGTCACTCTGATTTGTTTTTGTCCGGGTGTAGAACCCAGTTTAGATAACCTGGTAACCCACCAACAATTGAGACAGTGATGATCTCTGGAAGTTCGTAAGGGTGCATCTCCAGGATACTGTCCTCCAATGCACGGTAGTTGTCTGAAGGGCATTTTATCAGCATCAACGACTCATTGTCCTGCTGCACTTTACCCTGCCAGCGATAGAAGGATTTTACATGGGGGATTACATTGATGCAGGCAGCCAGTTTTGACTCAAGCAAAGCGCGAGCAATGCCTTCTGATTGATCCTCAGGGCAAGTCACCAGTACCAGCAAAACCGCTTCACCCACTCTCTTGTCAGTATTTTTGGACATTTCGTATCCTTTTGTCTATATCTATATACAAAATTTAATTCGCATAGTAGCGTTCCTATGAAATATCCGGATTAGGAACTGATAGTCTATTCTTGTCCGGCAACCGACCCAACGCAAGCCCTTTAAATATGTCTGAATTTGTCACACCAGTCATTATGCCTGGCGAAAAAGAAATCTGCTTAATTCAACCAGGTGGGGAAAGTATTCGAGGTTATTTTTACGATACCGGTAATGGCCCGGTTGGCATTTATCTGCATGGCTTCCGCTCCCATAGCAATGGAGAAAAAGCACTGAAGTTTGCACAACACGCCATTTCTATGGGCCGCTCATGGCTGCGTTTTGATTTACGTGGGCATGGCATATCTGATGGTGACCTGAAAGATCAGATAATTTCTTCCGGAGTTTCTGACCTGTTGCGGATTATTGACTGGGTAATTGACCGACCACTGATTTTGCATGGTTCAAGTATGGGTGGCTGGATCAGCCTGCTGGCTGCCATGCGTCGCCTACCACGCATTTCAGGCATGATGCTGATCGCTCCTGCCTTCAATTTTGTGCAGAATAGTCTGTCTACACTGCCCGGACAGATACAACAGCAATGGCAAGCTGAAACCTACATGAGCTTCCCCGATGCCTATGGTGGGGAACCCTATACACTGAGATATGACATCATGCAGGATGCAGAACAATATGATGTGATGAACACAGATATATCCATTGATATACCCTTACGTATTGTACATGGTGAGAATGACCCCATAATACCTATTGATTACACAGATAAATTTATCCATCGCGCACAGTTGCCAGAACTCATATTCGAAAGGATACCGTATGGGGATCATCGCCTGATAGATCATATCCCACTGATAATTAGCCATATCGACTGCATATGGCAGGAGATTTACAAATGAGAGGCCTCCCGCTGGGACTTTTGCTGTTCATCCTGGCACCTGTTGCTGAAATCTGGCTACTGATTGATATAGGCTCTGTTATCGGCGCCGGCTGGACCGTGCTGGCAATAATTGCCACCGCTATCATTGGTGGCACGCTGGTTCGCTATCAGGGCCTCGGTGTCTACACCCGTATGAATCAATCAGTCTCCCGGGGTGAATTGCCCGCCATGGAAATGATAGAAGGCCTGGCCCTGTTTATCAGCGGCATACTGCTGCTGACCCCCGGCTTCATAACCGATACCATGGGCTTCCTGATACTCATCCCCTCCCTGCGCCGCTGGTTTGCACTAAACATGCTGAAACGTTTTTTCATCGTCCCGAATGTACCAAATTCGGGCTCTGAAGGTGGTCCGAATGCGAATCCGAAAACCATAGAAGGCGAATTCCGGCGTATAGATAAGTAAATCAAAGGCTTTTTACCACAGAGGACACGGAGGTCACAGAGGAAAGAAAAATGCTTTGTGAAAAAACGTGCAATCATTGTAGCTTTGGGCCAGCACCACGTTTTTGCTAGAAAATAGAATTAAACAAAACAGTTTTTTTAAACCTCTGTGACCTCCGTGTCCTCTGTGGTGAAAAGCCTTTAATCTTTTGATTTTCAGCTACCCCCTTGAAATTTCCCCCACCACCCTTATTTGTCTAGCAGCTTGACATACTGCTGTTCATGCTTATCATTAGCACTCAACACTGTAGAGTGCTAATTTCGCACTGAAGTATTTAATTTTATTACTATTGGAGATTTACAACGATGAGTATTCGTCCCCTACATGACCGTGTAGTCGTACGCCGACTAGACGAGGAAAAGACCACAGCCGGTGGTATCGTCATCCCTGATTCCGCCACCGAAAAACCAATGGAAGGTGAAGTCATCTCTGTTGGCAATGGCAAAATCAGTGAAAACGGCGATGTCCGCCCGCTGGATGTCAAACCTGGCGACAAGGTATTGTTCGGAAAGTATTCCGGCACCGAAGTCAAGATCGATGGCGAGGAATTGCTCGTTATGCGTGAAGACGACATCATGGCAGTCGTTGAATAAACGATTACATTAAAATACAGAATATACAGAGGACAAAAAAATGTCTGCAAAAGAAGTTAAATTTGGTGAAAGTTCACGTGCCCACATCCTCGCCGGTGTCAATATCCTGGCAGATGCAGTAAAAGTTACCCTCGGCCCTAAAGGCCGCAACGTCGTACTGGACAAAGCCTTTGGTGCACCAACAGTCACCAAAGATGGTGTTTCCGTTGCCAAGGAAATTGAACTGGAAGACAAGTTCGAAAATATGGGTGCACAAATGCTGAAAGAAGTTGCCTCCCGCACTTCCGACATCGCCGGTGACGGCACCACAACAGCGACCGTTCTGGCACAGGCCCTGCTACGCGAAGGCCTGAAATCTGTTGCCGCCGGCATGAATCCCATGGATCTCAAGCGCGGCATCGACAAGGCAATAATCACCGCTACTGATGCACTGAAAGCCATGTCCCGCCCATGCTCCGATCATAAGGAAATTGCGCAAGTTGGCACCATTTCCGCAAACTCTGACACCGCAATTGGTGACATCATTGCAAAGGCAATGGAAAAAGTGGGTAAGGAAGGCGTTATCACAGTCGAAGAGGGTACCGCGCTGGACAATGAACTGGATATCGTTGAAGGCATGCAGTTTGACCGCGGCTATCTGTCACCTTATTTCATAAACAATCAGGAAAGCATGAGTACTGACATGGAAAATCCGTTGATCCTTATCAACGAGAAGAAAATATCCAATATCCGTGAACTACTGCCAATCCTTGAAGCCGTAGCCAAAGTAAGTCGTCCATTAATGATTATTGCCGAGGACATTGAGGGTGAAGCACTCGCTACACTGGTGGTAAATAACATTCGCGGCATCGTCAAAGTTTGCGCCGCTAAGGCTCCGGGTTTTGGTGACCGCCGCAAAGCCATGTTACAAGACATTGCTATCCTCACTGGCGGTCAGGTGATCTCTGAAGAAGTCGGACTGAGTCTGGAAACGGCCACCATCGAGCAGCTTGGTAGTGCCAAGCGCATTCAGGTTACTAAAGAAAACACGACCATCATCGACGGCGAAGGCAGCCATGATGATATCAGCGCCCGTGTCTCTCAGATTCGTACCCAGATTGAAGAGGCTACTTCTGACTACGACAAGGAAAAAATGCAGGAACGCGTAGCTAAACTGGCCGGTGGTGTTGCTGTAATCAAGGTTGGTGCGGCAACAGAAGTCGAAATGAAAGAGAAAAAAGCACGCGTAGAAGATGCACTGCATGCTACCCGTGCTGCAGTAGAGGAAGGTGTGCTCCCTGGTGGTGGCGTAGCACTGATTCGCATTTCAAGCGCCGTACAAAAAATTAAGGGTGACAACCACGACCAGGACGTTGGTGTCACTATCGCACTGCGTGCGCTGCAGGAACCTCTACGCCAGATCGTTGCCAATGCCGGAGCAGAAGGCTCCGTCGTCGTTAACAAGATCGCAGAAGGTAAAGGCAACTTCGGTTACAACGCTGCCACTGGTGAATATGGCGACATGATCGAAATGGGCATCCTCGATCCTACTAAGGTAACTCGTACAGCTCTGCAGAATGCGTCATCTATTGCCGGCCTGATGATCACCACTGAAGCGATGGTTGCTGATAAACCCAGCGATGATGCTGGTGGTGGCATGCCAGATATGGGTGGCATGGGCGGCGGCATGGGCGGTATGATGTAAATTTTACCCGTTCACTCGCCCCAAAAAAGCCCTGCATT
>BTQX01000093.1:0-6536 GCA_036986095.1 Gammaproteobacteria bacterium | reverse complement strand
GTTTTTTGTTCGTCCTCTGTCAATGTCCCATCTTTGATCACCTGGTCAAAAACTTTTTTAGCTTCAATTAGCATGTCCCAGGCGCGATTTTTATCTTTTTCCCCTATCCAGGTAGAAAAGGTACCGTAGACCCAGCTGCCTGCAACAATTTCATTCAAAGGCTTCCTGTCAACAGGTGATTCAAGGTATTTGCTGTAGGTTGTCAATCTAAGGCTTTCGTGCTGGCCGAGTTTCTCATACAAAGATTTGAGAAAATGATATCCGTTCTTAGGGTAATATTCCCAGGCATTTTCACCATCGAGTATGATGGATACAATTGAGTCAGGATTGTGATTACAATTTTCAGCTATCTTTTCCAGATGATGGACAAGATTTGCGACGGCATCGTCAGCATGCCATTTCGAGTATTTGAAACCTATCAGGTCCGACAGCCCGTCATCTCTGAAAAAACATGTCACTTTGCTGTCGCGGTATTGGTATGCATCATGGATGCAGTTATCGGCTGCGATTGTCGATTTTTTCAGAGAGTTTCGTAAAACAGTCTCACCGCTGGCTAACCATTTTATGCCTGCCTCAGAGATCAGTTCGACTGTCTCAGCGCTGATGCTGCCCTCAGAGGGCCAGCAGCCCTGCGGCTCAAAACCAAAAAAATGTTTGAATACAGCAATGCCCTTCTGTAAATGCCAGCGACTTCTTTCAAGGCCTCCAGGATACTGGCTGGTCAGCGGCAGGCTGGTATCCGGCATGGCCTGCCTGGCAGATTGAATATCGAGCAGTAATGGAACAATAGGATGAGCATATGGCGTCATCGATAATTCAATTCTACCTGCTACTGCCAGCCTACGGTATCGATCAATAACGCCACTGATAAGTTCATAGTACACCTCAATCAATAAATGACGGTCATGGTGATTGAAGTGCCGGGCTTTTTCCATTAAAGCTTTTATGCGGTTATCGCAAATACGAGTCGTTTCCGCAGTCCAGGCGAGGTGATACCAGACCAGTAAATCGGAGAAATACTGTTCAGAAAAGTAACAAAGCCACTCTGTACTTCTTAGCGCTGTCTCGGCTATGTCAACCAGAAAGCCAAAGACTTCGAAACGGTCTATTAATCTCTTTTTATTTGCACGTAAACAGGCCTTGATGATATGAGTACGATTTTCCTGGTTTAGTGATAAAACTGGATCAGCGAGTGCAGACAGGAGCGGGTCTCTTAACGCCTTTCCATGATGTAAATAATTTTCCAGTTGTTGTGCATAGTCATCGATCTGTTCGAGCAATACCGGTGCAAAGTTAACAACTGCACGTGCCTGATCATTGTTTTCCAGGTGCGCGACCATATCGACGTAGTCTTTGATAGTGTGAAGGTATGTCCATGGCTGGTGATATTCACCGCTACGCAGATCACGATACTCTGGTTGATGCATATGCCAGTAAATGACTACATTCAGGGGACTTCTGTTTTCAGAATTATCTGACATGATGGATACTTTGTCCGAGCATATCCGGTGTTACCAGAACAACACCACCAGGAGAAACATAAAATCGATTTTGATCCTCTTCAATATCCTCACCGATGACAGTCCCATCTGGAATTTTACAGCCCTTGTCGATAACAGCGTGATTAATTTTACAGTTTCTTCCAATACTGACATTAGGAAGGATGACGGATGATTCAATTTTACTGTAGCTGTTAAGGGTGACATTGGAGAACAATAAGGAGTGGCGGACAAGCGCACCCGAAATAATGCAGCCTCCTGATACCATTGAGTCAACTGCCATGCCTCTTCTATCATCAGAATCGAATACAAATTTGGCTGGCGGTAATTGCTCCTGATACGTCCAGATAGGCCATTCTTCATCATATAAATTAAATTCAGGGGTAACACCGATTAATTCCAGGTTGGCTTCCCAGAATGCATCAACAGTTCCTACATCCCGCCAATAGGGCTGTGTGCCACTATTCGTATCGGCAAATGGATAGGCAAAGGCTCGATAATTTTTAATAGCGTGGGGGATGATGTTTTTGCCAAAGTCATGACTGGATTCTGGTGTGTCGGCATCGCGAATTAATAATTCAAACAACATGTCTCTGTTAAATACATAAATTCCCATTGAACAGAGGGCTTCATCCTCATTGCCGGGTAATGGAGCGGGGTCTTCCGGTTTTTCCTCAAAGCTCTTTATACGAAGATTATCTTCTATACTCATTACACCAAAAGCCGAAGCCTTTTCTATTGGTACTTCGATACAGCCAACAGTCACATCCGCCCCACTTTCCACATGTTTGGCCAACATCTCACCATAGTCCATTTTGTAAATATGGTCTCCAGCCAGTATCAGGATGTACTCAGGAGAATGGGAACGTATGATATCCAGATTTTGATAGATTGAATCAGCCGTTCCCGAATACCACGAGGTTTCAATACGTTGCTGAGCAGGCCATAGTTCAACGAATTCACCGAATTCGCCTCTAAAATGCCACCAGCCTCTTTGAATATGTAAGATCAGTGAATGTGCTTTGTACTGAGTGAGTACGCCGATTCTGCGTATGCCAGAGTTTATGCAGTTTGACAAAGGGAAATCGATAATGCGAAATTTTCCTCCAAATGGGACAGCCGGCTTGGCCCGCCACATAGTCAGATGTTTTAGGCGTTCACCGTGTCCGCCAGCCATAATGAGAGCGAGGGTGTTTCTGGTCAGATTACTGACAAAACGGGGTGATTTTTCTATATCCATTCGTTCAATTCTCAACGTATTCGAGTGTCAGTTTGCGAGTAGATTACTACGCGGAATCCTGATTGTATGCAATGATTGTTACAGTTTCTTTCATCGCAAGAAACATGCCATCAAAAGATCCCACCATTTGGTGCGCGGGGCCTCAATTATGCCTTCGCTAAGTTGTCCTCTAATTGTGCAATAATTTGATGTAAAAGTAAGTGCATATTTTATATGAAGGCGTCTGAGTATTCAGCGATACAATATTAAGAAAGTAAAATGAGAAGGTAAAAAAGCAGGTTTTTACACAGAAATTACTCGTCGTGCATATTACAATAGACACAAAGTAAAATTCAGTAAATGAACAGGTTAAACTCTGCAATGGGTAATTTATGTCGCTAACAAAAACTCAATTTTCATCTAAAATCAGCAAGTTGCTTGATGGTATGCAGGTCGATCTCGAAAAGATTGCACAGGCCAGTCATCATGATCCATTTTCTGTGTTGGGAAATCAGGCCAGTCATCACGGTGATTTTATACTGTTTTACTCGCCTGATACCCAGCAGTTGAACGTGACGGAAAAAAATATTCCAGCACTGCGCTATGGCGACAGTGATTTTTTTGTCTGTTCAGAGGGGCTGGATCAAATTGGCGAACACAATTTAGTCAATCGGATCGACACCAGAAATAATGTCAGTTCTTTTCATGACCCATACAGCTTTAAGCCGCAACTCGAAGATTATGATCTGTATTTATTTGCAGAGGGGAAAAACTTATATATCTACAGGATACTGGGCGCACACCCCAGAACCGTTGATGGGATTGCTGGTGTGCTTTTTGCTACCTGGGCACCCAATGCCGGGCGTGTGAGTGTTATAGGCAATTTTAATGAATGGGATGGTCGACGACATCCTATGCGCACACGCGGTGGTAGCGGTGTTTGGGAGCTGTTTATACCCGATATTGAAAATGAGTGCCTCTACAAGTTTGAAATTAGTAACCGCGACTCCGGGGAAATCCTGTCTAAGACTGATCCATATGCTCAGCAGCTTGAATTGCGTCCCCGCACGGCATCGGTTGTCAGGGAAGCTTCATTGTTTCAGTGGAGTGATAATGTATGGATTCGGGAGCGGCAGGAAAAAGACTGGTTACATGCTCCCCTGTCTATTTATGAATGCCACCTGGGTTCATGGCAACGTGATGAAAATGGCGATTTTCCAGGTTACCGCGAACTTGCGCACCGCCTTGTAGAATACATCAAGGATACCGGTTTTACCCACATTGAATTATTGCCCATTACAGAACACCCACTCGATGCTTCCTGGGGGTACCAAACAACGGGATATTTCGCACCTACCCGTCGATTCGGGCAGGCTGACGATTTTCGTTATTTTGTGAATTACTGCCATGAGCATGGGATAGGCGTATTACTTGACTGGGTGCCTGCCCACTTCCCCCGTGATGAGCATGGTCTCGCCTGCTTCGATGGTAGTACTCTCTATGAACATGAAGACCCCCGTCGCGGGGAACATCGTGACTGGGGGACATTAATATTTAACTTCGGCCGAAATGAAGTTAAAAATTTTCTGATTGCCAGTGCTGTTTTCTGGTTGGAGGAATTTCATCTGGATGGCTTACGCGTCGATGCAGTTGCATCAATGCTGTACCTGGATTATTCCAGAGATGAAGGAGACTGGATACCTAATTTACATGGCGGAAATGAAAATATTGAAGCGATCGGGTTCCTCCGAGAATTAAACACTATTACACATGCCAGTTTCCCGGGTACGGTGATAATGGCTGAAGAATCCACTGCCTGGCCTCAGGTTACCCGTCCTGTCACTTTAGGGGGCCTTGGTTTTAGCATGAAGTGGAACATGGGATGGATGCATGACACGCTACACTATATGTCTAAAGAACCGGTGCACCGTCATTTCCACCACGATCAACTCACATTCGGGCTTTTATATCTGTTTAGCGAGAACTTTATCTTACCTTTTTCACATGATGAAGTTGTACACGGCAAAGGTTCAATGCTGAATAAAATGCCTGGGGATGAATGGCAAAAATTTGCCAACCTACGTTTACTCTATACCTATATGTTCACCTACCCAGGCAAGAAGCTGCTGTTTATGGGGTGTGAGTTCGGCCAGGGGGCAGAATGGAACCACGAGACAAGTCTGGACTGGTATGTTCTGCAATATCCTTACCACGCGGGATTAAAAAAACTGATATCTGATCTGAATCGTTTATATACTTTACAGCCTGCACTGCATAAATACGATTTTGACCCCCAGGGTTTTGACTGGATAGATTGTAATGATACCGACCAGTCTGTTCTGTCCTATCTGCGCAGGACTGAGCACGAATCCATCATTGTCGTACTCAATTTTACACCTGTGGTCCGTGAATATTACCGTATTGGGGTGCCCGAGCAGGGAAACTACGAGGTCATATTTAACTCTGATTCAAATTTTTATGCTGGTGGCAATGCTGGGGGCTACGCCGTCGTGCGGGCTGAGGAGACTCCCTGGATGAATCACCCTGTGTCCGTGAGACTGGTGCTTCCGCCACTGGCAGGCCTGGTGCTAAAAAAACGGGATGAGTAAAGTTCTCTACATCAGTAGCGAAGCCTATCCTCTGGTTAAAACCGGTGGACTGGGAGATGTCGCTGGTAGTTTACCTTCAGCCCTGCTGAAGAAATCACAGGATGTACGACTATTATTGCCCGCTTATCCGGACGCGCTCAGTAAGACTGGCAAGCACAGAGTGCGTATCAGCACCTCCTGTTACCAGTTGCCGGTAAAAATTATTGAAACAAGGCTGCCAGGCACGAATGTCATAGTCTGGCTGGTTGATTGCCCGGCAGTTTTCAATAGGCCGGGTGGGCCATATGCTGATGAATGCGGTCATGAATGGCATGATAACGCACTCCGATTTGCGATTTTCAGTCATCTCGCAGTAGAGCTATCACTAGACAGGCATGGTTTGCAATGGCGGCCAGACGTCGTTCATTGTAACGACTGGCAAACCGGGCTGGTTCCCGCGTTATTAAGCTTGTATCAGGGCAGGCCGGCGACGGTGTTCACCATACATAACCTTGCGTATCAGGGCGTCTTTGACCGGCAAATCTTTTCAGCTTTACGATTGCCACAGGAACTCTGGCATATAGATGCGCTGGAATTTTATGGGCGGTTTTCATTTATTAAAGGTGGAATTACCTGTGCAGATAAAATAACAACGGTCAGCCCCAGTTATGCACGTGAAATTCTGCAACCCGAGCACGGCTATGGTCTGGATGGTCTACTGAGAGGCCGTGCTAAGGACCTCTCCAGTATACTTAATGGGATTGACGTTAAGCTCTGGAACCCGGGCACAGATACGTATCTTGAAAAGAAATATAATCGACGCTCGCTGAACAACAAAACGCTGAATAAAACCCACCTACAGAAAGTCTTAAAACTGCCCGTCGACGCCTCAGTCCCGATGGCGGGTATGGTAAGTCGGCTTGTACAGCAGAAAGGTCTGGACATACTCTTACAAAGTCTGCCAGATTTATTAGCTCTGCCGATTCAGCTGGTTGTTCTGGGGACAGGAGATGCCAGGTATGAAAAACAATTATCTGAATGGTCTCAGAAACACCCTGACCGTCTGAAAGTTATTTGCGGTTACGACGAGGCAATGGCTCACCGTATTGAGGCGGCTTCTGATTTTTATCTGATGCCGTCTTATTTTGAACCCTGCGGCCTTAACCAGTTATATAGCCTGCGATATGGCACATTACCCGTGGTCACCCATGTTGGGGGACTGGCTGATAC
>BTQX01000092.1:0-6543 GCA_036986095.1 Gammaproteobacteria bacterium | reverse complement strand
GCACGTGCAACCGTGTTGCGATCAATATATTCCAGCTCTCCACCCACCGGTACACCACGGGCAATGCGGGTAAGGCGTATACCTCTGGCTACTTCCTTTCCTGCAAGCAAATCGGTAAGGTATTCTGCTGTGGTTTCGCCCTCTGCAGTGAGATTGGTTGCCAGGATTATCTCTTCAATAGCAAATTCTTCCAGTACTTCAAGCAGGCGGTCAATGCCAAGATTATCAGGACCTATTCCATCCAGCGGCGAAATGGTTCCCATCAGTACAAAATAGCAACCCTTGTAACTTCCCGTCTGTTCTATGGCTTCAAGGTCTGCCGGCGTTTCAACGATGCACAGTTGCGAGTGCTTACGTGACGGTGAAGCGCAAAGAGGACAGAGTTCTGTTTCACTGAGATTGTTGCAGCGCCGGCAATGCTGAATTGATTCCAGTGCATGCATAAGTGCAGATGCGATTCCCCTCGCGCCTTCCCGGTTTCGCTCTATCAGATAGTATGCCATGCGTTGAGCGGATTTTGGACCGACTCCGGGTAGACAGGCGAGCGCCGCTCTAAGGTTTTCAATGGCATGGGCAGCAGGCATATGAAAAGAATAAAAAATCAGAATGGAAGATTCATGCCGGATGGCAATCCCATGCCTGCGGTCATACCGGACATCTTTTCCTGTGTCGTTGATTCAACCTTGCGCACTGCGTCATTCACTGCTGCAGCGATCAGGTCCTCAAGCACAGCCTTTTCCTCGCTCAGTAAGTCGTCGTCGATGCTAACTTTGCGCACATCATGTCGACAGGTCATGGTAATGCTTACCAGACCACCACCGGCGCTGCCTTCAACTACAGTCTGTGCCAGTTCTTCCTGCACCTGCTGCATTTTTTCCTGCATGGCTTGAGCCTGCTTCATTATATTACCCAGTCCATCTTTCATATTGCTGCTCCTGTTATGTTCTGTAAATGCCGGCCTGTTAAGGGTACCCTTAATTACTAACCGGCCTGATTGATGCCGGTGAAATACTGGCACCAAAAACCTCGACCATTTTAGCCACTGACTTGTCCGACTTTATGGATTGTTCTGCCGCCTGCTGGCGTTCTCTGGTCTGTCGTTGTTTTTTCTGTGCGGGCGTCTCAGTCACGGGGGTATCGATTCGTATGCTTACCTGGATATTACCACCAAGTTTTTTTTGCAATGCATGAATCAGCTCTTTTTCCCTTGCTGATGAATAGATTGCCTCCTGTTCGGCATCAATAAGAAGTTCAAGTTGCTTTTCATCCCAAATTTCCGGTGCCATATGCAAAGCCAGTTGTTTTGTAAGCCCAGTCACAGAAAGTGATCTGGCCAACCTTGCCCAGTCTTCGCCAGCAACAGGGGGTACCGCTTCAGCTGTCGGTCGTTTTTCTGGCAGAGATGACGGCTCCTTAATCTGTTCTGCCTGTATAGGGCTATCTGCAGGGATGCCTGCCGGGATGTCTGATTTCAAGCTTTGTAGCGGTGCAGCCGTAGTTTGAGGCTTCGCACCTGATTCGGATTGAGAATAGGCAGTATTGTTCTGCGTGGACGATTTCCGGGCAACAGGCTGTTGACTGCTGTCCTTCTGACGATGGTGCTTTTGACTTGCCCGGGGTTTGTGTCCGCTTTGCGTCTCGTCTGCAACGGGAGTTATAGTAACTGCCGGTGCAGCCGGGCCGGGCTGGAAGGCCAGCATTCTCAGCATGAGCATTTCGAAACCCGTTCTGGAATCAGGTGCCAGCGGCAGATCTCTCTTACCTGTCAGACATATCTGATAAAACAGTTGTAATTGTTCGGCTCTGAATTTTTTGCCGGTTTTTTCCAGCCATTCCCTGTCCAGGCTGCGTTGTTCGATAATAGCCGGGGCCAGCTGAACAAGTGAGAGATGGTATAGAATACCAAGCATCTCATTCAATACCATCATGAAATCTGGACAGCGGTCTGCTGCATCATCTATAGCACGGAACAAGGCATTCGCATCATCATTCGCCAGACTTTCAACCAATGCATGGATATAACGCTGTTCGATACTGCCAAGCATGCTTCTGACATCTTCACCGAACACTTTACCCGCACCAAAAGCGATGGCCTGGTCCAGCAGACTAAGCCCGTCCCGCATACTGCCGTCCGCACTCGCCGCCAGTAAATCTAATGCCGCATCATCGCTTTCTATCTTTTCCGTCTCAAGGATGCGGACGAGTTGTGATTTTATTTCTAAAATGGTTAGTCGCTTAAGATTAAATTGCAGGCAACGCGATAACACCGTGACCGGTAATTGCTGTGGATCTGTAGTGGCCAGCAGAAATTTGACATGTTCCGGTGGTTCTTCCAGTGTCTTTAGTAAAGCATTAAAGCTGCTTCGAGAAAGCATATGGACTTCATCAATGAGATAAACCTTGTAACGGCCGGTGGTAGGAAGATACTGGACGTTATCCAGTAATTCACGCGTGTCGTCGACTTTAGTTTTCGATGCCGCATCAACCTCGATCAGATCAATATAACGGCCTTCATCTATGGCTATACAGGAATCACATTTCCCACATGGCGTAGAACTGATGCCCTGTTCACAATTCAGCGCCTTGGCCAGTATTCTCGCAATAGTCGTCTTGCCTACACCGCGTGTGCCGGTGAACAACAGGGCGTGATGCAGGCGGTCGGTATCGAGGGCGTGTGACAGGGACTGGAGTATATGCTGCTGACCAATAACATCACTAAAGCTGCCTGGACGCCATTTTCGTGCAAGAACCTTATATGACATAAAGTAATCCGGGAACAATCCTGATGCGCCCTGCAAGAGCATCATAAAATACTGAATGGTGGCGGATCAGGACAGCCTTGCCCTAACACCCGAATCTGCTGCTGCGGCTGCTTCCTTCCAGATCTGACCGGGTTCACAGCATATCGTCGTTAAGGGGGCCAACCATCACCGCCATAGAAAGCATTCCAGGTAATTCTAAAAAAATGCTGACGTAATTTTAGCGAGAGTTTATGATCTGTACCAGTAGATTAGGAAAAAGTTTCAAGATATTACGGCACCTCAAGTTGATTCTAGCATAGACTTCTATACCACACTGCTTATTCTTGATATAATTGGTCAACTATTATTCTGAGGTTTTACCGATGCAAGCTGATGTAAATGGACAAATAATTGAACTAAGTGAAGCCGGCTGGCTACTAAATCTTGATGAATGGAGTGAAGGGCTGGCTAAAAAAATAGCTGTCAGTGAAAAAGTGGCTGAACTCACGCAAGAACACTGGGACATCATCAATGAAGCTCGTGAATATTTTACCGACAACGGAAAAGTCGCTGAACCGCGTGCGTTTTCAAAACTAATGAAGAAAAAGTACGGCAAGGATCGAAGTGATCAGAAATACATCTATTCACTATTTCCTACCGGCCTGATTAAATGCGCCAACAAGATCGCCGGCCTGCCAAGGCCAAAAGGCTGCAGTTAGTAAAACAATATAGAACCACAATCAAGAACCAGCAAAAGACCATCAATCGATGGCCTTTTTTATGCCTAAAAAAAGATTTCTGCCAACGATTACTCATGTGCTAAGTTCTCACATCAGAATGTACATTTACTACTCACTAGCTGAATTCACATCCCCATAAAAAGAGCGTGAGCGAACCTAATCGGCAAAAAAAGCGCCTGCGGCGCATTCGAATAATCGGGATTCTGGTTGCTGTATTACTATCTATCCCGGTACTCATTCTCGAATTCACCTGGGATAAAAACCATCTTCAGCGAGTCCAGTCCTCGGGAAAACTCAGCGTCATCACATTCAATGGCCCTACTACTTATTATAAAAATAATCAGGGTGCTGGAGGTTTTGAGTATGAGCTTGCCAGGGCATTTGCAAACAAACTAGGCGTCGAGCTGGAAATAAAACTTGTGGACCAGTTTGAAAAGATAATGCCTGAAATCAAGGCAACCCATGTAGATATGGCGGCAGCAGGCATGTCAATCACTGAGGATAGAAAAAAACAGTTTTCATTCAGCACACCTTATCAGACAATCAAACAACAGGTCATATTTCGCGGTGGTGGAAAAAAAAGACCGCGCAGGGTTGCCAACCTGATAGGACGAGATATCATGATTACAGCGGGTAGTAGTCATGTGGAACGACTGAAAAAATTAAAAGAAAAATATCCTGAGCTCAGTTGGCGGGAAACAGCAGATGAAACCCCGGAGAATCTGCTCATACGTGTCTGGGAAAAGGAACTTGATCTGACAGTTGCAGATTCTAATATTGTTGCCGTGGTACGCCAGTATTACCCTGACCTGAATGTTGCCTTTTCTCTTCCGCCAGATGACAGTCTTGCCTGGATGTTTACACTTTCCAGTGATCACTCATTGATCGATGCAGCAAATAACTTTCTGAAAGAAATGAAGTCCAGCGGTAAACTGGATCGATTACTCGACCGCTATTATGGCCCTAGCTCAAAATTCAATTATGTCAATACCAAGAAATTCCTGGAACGCATTGATCAGCTCCTACCCCAGTATGAGAATACGTTCCGTAAGGCTGGCAAAGAAACAGGCATAGACTGGCTTCTACTGGCAGCTCAGGCCTATCAGGAGTCACACTGGAACGCTGATGCCGTATCACCGACAGGTGTTCGGGGAATTATGATGCTCACCAATGCGACGGCAAAAAGGCTAAAGATTAGTGATCGTCGCAACCCTGAAGAAAGTATAGAAGGTGGATCAAAATACCTGAAAATGATATTGGACAGCCTGCCGGCACGAATTCAAAATCCTGACCGTTTATGGTTTGCCCTGGCTGCTTATAATATTGGCATCGGTCATCTCGAGGATGCACGTATCCTGACACAAAAAGCCGGAGACGACCCGGACAGCTGGCTGGATGTCAGGAAATATTTACCGCTACTGGCCAGGCCTGAATGGCATAAAAAAACACGTTACGGCTACGCTCGAGGTTATGAACCCGTTGCCTACGTCAATCGCATACGAGGCTTTTATGCAATACTCAGCTGGTCTGATGCACAGCGGAAGAAACCTGCTGATATGTTGAATGACATTGATTTACCCGCATTATGAGCACCACATTCCCTGTATCGGGCCAACCCTTGTAGCGGTAATGCCTTTAAGTACCTAAATAAAAATGATTCGTAATCGGGAACTTTTTTGAAACGGTGCCCTCATACAGATACGAGGAGCCAATGGGCCGACTAACCGTAGTCCCTGAAGGAGATTCCTTTCACCTGTCATCGCAGAAGATGACTGATATTAAAACACGTTACAAACACGAGGAATATGAAGATATGATTAACCCAATCAAACAGAAAACCGTCGCTGCTGCCGTTGGTTCATTACTAATCGGGTCAGTTGCTGGAATCAGTACGGCTTCTGCCGCGAGTCCTTTTGCCATGACATCCATGGAAAGCGGTTATATGGTTGCAGAAAAAGCGGGTGAAGGTAAGTGCGGTGCCGGTATGGAAGATGGCAAAGCCATGAAAGAAGGCAAGTGCGGCGGCGACAAAACCAAAGCTAAGAAAGAGGGCAAATGTGGCAGCGACAAAGCCATGAAAGAAGGCAAGTGCGGTGAAGGTATGGAAGATGGCAAAGCCATGAAAGAAGGCAAGTGCGGCGGCGACAAAGCCAAAGCCAAATCCAAAGCCAAAGAAGAAGGCAAATGTGGCGAGGGAAAATGTGGTGGCTCAGGCATGTAAGGTCTGTTCGTAAACATCATTTATAAATCAGGGTTTATAAATCAGGGTTTATGAATTAAGGGTTTACATCACAGGGCAGTCGAGAAATCGCCTGCCCTTTTTTTTATTTTGACTCATAAAGTGAACTATCAATCCTCTCTCAGGTCAGATAAAAAAATCATTCCGGAGACAGTTAAATGAATTTTTTTGTAAAGTTACTCCTACCTCTGCAACGTTTACTGGATACTACACGAGCAGTCGATTTTCTTGGCCCTCTCGCTCTAAGGCTCTACCTTGTACCCATTTTCTGGATGGCCGGAACCAAAAAATTTAACAGCTTCGAAGATACTGCAGCCTGGTTTGGGAATCCTGACTGGGGCCTGGGTCTACCAATGCCAGAACTGATGGCCGCGCTGGCAACAGGCTCAGAACTCCTGGGCGCAGTTCTGCTGATAACCGGCCTGGCTGTGCGCTGGATATCCATACCCCTGATGGTCACCATGGCAGTCGCTGCCCTGAGTACTCACTGGCAACATGGCTGGCTGGCAATCGCGGAAGGTTCTGGCATATTTGCCACTGAACGCACCGCCGGTGCCATTGAGCGCTTGAATGTGGCAAAAGACATCCTGAAAGAGAATGGTAACTATAGCTGGCTGACAGAAAATGGCAGCCTTGTTATCCTTAATAATGGGATAGAATTTGCTACCACTTACTTTATAATGCTTCTGGTGCTATTTTTCATCGGTGGTGGTAATTACTTCAGTGCCGATTACTGGATCAGAAAACACTTTATGCCTGAGGCAGTCGATTAAATGGATACAAACAGCAATCAATACCCTGTGCAGGGTGCAGGTATAGGCCT
>BTQX01000091.1:0-6715 GCA_036986095.1 Gammaproteobacteria bacterium | reverse complement strand
CCGGTCTGGCGATCGTGTCCGAATCTCGTAGACCACTTCATAGTTAGGCGTATCAAGTAATGAAAATCAAAGAGTCAGAAGCATTAGCAATAGCAAAGCAATTGGTTATGGACGAATATAAGGAAAGTAAATTTTCTATACATGATAAGGAATGTAAAATAATGTTAGAAAAGGGTGGACTTGGTTATGAAATCTTTGGACTGGAAAACTATTGGACAGTTACATTTCTTTTGGAAAGCACTGAACAGGGCGTAGCTATATTTGATTCTGATTATATTGTTATATTTGTAGACGTGGAGTCAGGCGAACCGAATTGGCTTCCTGAGATGTAAGTAGCCTGGACATAAGGTCAATTGCTTACAGTGTGCGCCTGGACTTCAGGAATACAAATGAATTTGACACACCGTTTTTACATGGTTGATGTGTTTGCAGAGCGATCCTATACGGGGAATCCGCTGGCGGTTGTGGTCAGCACAGAAGCTCTATCCGATGAAACGATGCAGCAGCTCGCAGCGGAGATGAACTTCTCGGAAACGACTTTTCTGACGCCTGTGCCTGAGGATGATGGTGGGTACCGCGTACGGATCTTCACGCCGGCGCGGGAGATTGCCTTTACTGGACACCCGATCCTTGGCACGGCATGGGTTCTTCGCCATCACGTTGTTCCTGAGCCCTGTACACAGGTGCAGCTGCACCTCGCCGTGGGGCGGGTCTCTGTCACGTTTGAGTCTTCCGATGATGGAAGAGAGCTTGCGTGGTTTCTCGCACCGCCGATGTCGCTGGGGGCGACGTCTACTCGTGAACCGGTCGCAGCAGCACTTGGTTTATCGCCGGAGGACATAGAGACCAGGGTGCCCATCCAGTTGATCTCTGCTGGCACCTCGGCCATGGTTGTCCCCCTGTGCAGTCTCGACGCACTTCGACGCAGCAAGCTTGATCTCGAGGCGTATACTGCACTGGCGGCCGAAGGTTTTCCTCCCCTGGTCTACCTCTTCTGCCGCCAGACGCATCAGCCCCAGAACGACCTCTGCGCGAGGTTTTTCTTCGAGGCGCACGGTGTGCGCGAAGACCCGGCGACGGGGAATGGCGCCGCCTTCCTCGGCGCTTACCTGTTGGAGCATCGATTTTTTCCCGAGTCCGGTCTGTCCGTACGGATCGAGCAAGGTTACGAGATTCGACGACCGTCGTTGGTCATGCTGCGTGCGCGAATGCTCAATGGGGCTCGTGAGGTAAGCGTGGGCGGTTATGTCATTCCAACGGTGCTGGGAGAATTGCTTTGATGCTGACATCGATGGCATGCTGGCACGGGAGTACAACATGAAATCCCCACTATTGGCTGCGGCCGTGCACTTATCATCCAGGCAAACGAATAAACTGTTCAGCCTCTTCCAGTACAAACTGTTTAAATGCCAGTGCAACCGGAGTAAGACGTTTCCCTGCACGCTGGACGATATGCCAGTAGCGCATGATGGGAAAATCTTCTACATCCAGAATCGCCAGGCGACCGGTTTCCAGTTCCAGTTCCAGCGTATGGATCGAAACCAGGCCCAGCCCAAGCCCGGCTTCTACCGCCTGTTTGATGGCCTCGTTGGAACTCATTTCTATGCCGGTATGAAAGGACACACTATGTTGTTCAAAAAAACGTCGTATTGCACTACGTGTACCTGAACCCGCTTCGCGTACAACAAAATGTTCATCCTCGAAGTGTGTCAATGGGATATTGCTTTTTTTTGTTAGTTGATGACTTGCAGGGGCGATTATTACCAGTGGGTTTTCCATGAATGTCTCTGATATCACGTCTATACCCTCCGGCGGCTGACCCATGATGACCAGATCAGGTACATTGTTATCCAGCTGATCGCGCAGGCTTGCCCGGTTAGTGATATCCAGGCTGATGGTGATACCATCATAGCGTTGTGAAAATGCTGCCAACAGGCGAGTAGCAAAATGACTGGCGGTGGTGGCGACGGAAATAGCCAGTCTTCCTGATTGAACGCCTTTAAGCTCTTCTACCACTACTTCTGCTTCTTCCAGTAAATGGCCAATACTTTGACTGTAGGTAAATATTTCACGCCCAGCCGAGGTCAAATGCATTTTTTTTCCAATTTGTTCAAACAAGGGCAAGCCGACCATCTCTTCTAACTGCTTGATTTGCATGGAAACACCGGGCTGGCTCAAGTGTAATTCCTCCGCAGCGCGGGTGTAACTCAGGTGCCGTGCAGCAGACTCGAATACCTTGAGCTGTCGGAAGGTGATATTTAGTGACATGAGACTATTAGTTTTGAATAAGTAGATTTTTTTATCATAAGCAATAGCTTATCATAATAATCAAAAACATTGAGTGTTAATTATGTTTCCGCGGCATTATAGTATTCGACCCTGGTGACGTGTTCTGCTTAAGGCAACAACCGAATTGAATTTTTAAATATAACGAGGAGATCTACAAATGGATCAGTCCGCACGATATTCAGACTTAAGTCTGAAAGAAGAAGATTTATTGGCCGCTGGCAAGCATATTCTTGTCGCATACAAGATGGAACCCTCAAAGGGATATGGTTATCTGGCTACAGCTGCTCACTTTGCAGCCGAGTCTTCAACCGGTACTAACGTAGAAGTTTGTACTACCGATGATTTCACTAAAGGCGTTGATGCATTAGTTTATTCAATCGATGAAGCAAATCTAGATATGCGAATCGCATACCCAGTGGAATTGTTCGACCGCAATGTAATAGACGGCCGCGCAATGATCGTTTCTTTTCTGACACTGGTTATCGGTAACAACCAGGGCATGGGTGATGTGAAAGAAGCGAAAATTTATGACTTCTGGGTCCCGCCTAAATTCTTGCAACTGTTTGATGGCCCATCAATGGGCATCACTGATATGTGGCGCACCCTGGGTCGCCCACTGGTCGACGGTGGTTACATCGCGGGTACTATCATTAAGCCCAAGCTGGGCCTTCGTCCAGAGCCATTTGCTGATGCTGCCTACCAGTTCTGGCTGGGTGGCGACTTCATCAAAAATGACGAACCTCAGGGTAACCAGGTTTTCTGTCCAATGAAGAAGGTTATTCCTTTAGTAGCTGATTCGATGAAACGTGCACAGGATGAAACAGGTGAAGCTAAGTTATTCTCTGCAAATATCACTGCTGACGATCATCATGAAATGTGTGCCCGTGCTGACTTCGTACTGGAAACTTTTGCTGAAGATGCGTCGCACGTCGCGTTCCTGGTTGACGGTTTCGTTGGTGGTCCCGGCATGGTTACTACGGCACGCCGTCAGTATCCGAACCAGTATTTACACTACCATCGTGCAGGTCATGGCATGATCACATCACCTTCTGCCAAACGCGGTTACGACGCATACGTTCTGGCCAAGATATCCCGTCTGCAAGGTGCTTCTGGTATCCACGTTGGCACCATGGGCTTTGGCAAGATGGAAGGTGTAAACGAAGACAAGCTGATCGCCTACATGATAGAACGCGATGAGTGCCAGGGACCCGCTTATTACCAGAAATGGTACGGCATGAAACCAACCACACCGATTATTTCTGGTGGGATGAACGCCTTACGCCTGCCTGGCTTCTTCGAGAACCTGGGTCACGGAAATGTAATCAACACCTCTGGTGGAGGTTCATACGGTCACATCGATTCACCTGCTGCCGGTGCGAAATCACTGCATCAGGCATTTGAATGCTGGAAATCCGGTGCTGACCCAATCGAATTCGCAAAAGAGCATCATGAATTTGCTCGCGCATTCGAATCATTCCCGGGAGATGCCGATCAAATCTTCCCAGGCTGGAGAGACAAACTGGGCGTTCACAAGTAAGTAATAGCGAATGCTTCAGTAGTAAAAAGACCCTCGCTATGTGCGGGGGTTTTTTCTCTACAAAAGTAAAAGATTTTTCACCACAGAGGACACGGAGGTCACAGAGGTGTTAATGAATGAAATTAGTGGTGCGATAATAGATTCGGCTATGGATGTACATTCTGAGCTTGGCCCAGGTCTGCTAGAAAGTACTTATGAAGCCTGTTTATTGTATGAACTGAAATCTCGAAATCTCCTGGTTCAGAATCAGATAACATTACCTGTAAAGTATAAAGGCACACAAATTGATGCAGGGTATCGTATAGATTTATTAGTTGAGAAGTCCATAATTGTAGAAATTAAAGCAATAGAAAAAATACTGCCTGTGCACGAAGCACAATTGTTAACGTATTTAAAACTAAGCCATAGAAAAGTTGGCCTGCTTTTAAATTTCAACTCTACAAGACTCAAGTACGGTATTAAACGAATAGTAAACTAAAATAACCTCTGTGACCTCCGTGTCCTCTGTGGTGAATAATATTTAGAAGGTATTTGAAAATGACTGACATTGATATTGAACAATACAAAATAGCCGAAGAACCATTTTACCAGGAGCAGGCTGACGAAGTGGCTTTATACGCCGCTGCTTATGAAGCGCGCCTGCCTATGATGATTAAAGGTCCTACCGGTTGTGGTAAATCACGGTTTATTGAATACATGGCGTGGAAGCTTGGTAAGCCACTTATTACCGTTGCCTGTAATGAAGATATGACGGCTTCCGATCTGGTTGGCCGTTATTTACTGGATGCCAACGGTACCCGCTGGCTGGACGGTCCTTTAACCACTGCGGCACGCATAGGTGCGATTTGTTATCTGGATGAAATTGTTGAAGCCCGTCAGGATACAACTGTAGTGATACACCCACTAACCGACCATCGGCGTCAGCTGCCACTGGATAAGAAAGGAGAGCTGATCGATGCGCATGAAGATTTTCAGCTGGTCATTTCATATAACCCTGGCTACCAGAGCCTGATGAAGGATCTTAAACAATCCACCAAGCAGCGCTTTACTGCACTGGATTTCGATTACCCGGACTCAAAAGTTGAAACTTCCATCGTTGTTAAGGAGGCCGGCATTGATGAAGATGCTGCAGAAAAACTCGTTAAGATTGCACATACCGCCCGGCATCTTAAGGGCCATGGTCTGGATGAAGGTATTTCAACACGCCTGCTAGTATACGCAGCAACATTAATGAACAAAGGCATAGAAGCCAAAGCCGCCTGCCGCATGGCACTGGTGCGCCCCATCACAGACGACCCAGATATCCGCAGCACCCTGGATCATTCGATAGAGAGTATTTTTGGGTAACAGATAAATCCTTTTCACCACAGAGGACACGGAGGTCACAGAGGAAAAACTATAATTTTTTCTAGATAAATTTGAGGCTCAACTTTTGATCTTCGGACTTTTAACTTTTATCTTGTTTCCTCTGTGACCTCCGTGTCCTCTGTGGTAAATAAAAATCATGCAAGAATCTGATATACAAGCATATCGCGAGAAGCTGAAATGCAATTTCACGCAGATTGAAGAGTGTTTCGAGGATTACACTCAGGATGCACTGCGTAATTTAAGTAGTGATGGCGTAGAAAAATACTTTGATGGTGCATCACTGGTCTGCATGATCGGGCGCGGTTGGGAGCCGGTGATGATATATCTGGAAGAAATGCCGGGAATCGCTCATCGTCTCGGTGAACCCATGCTGGAAATCGTTTCAAAAGCAGTATGGAAAATGTCGCGGACACCGAATGGCAATTCCATTCCGCCGTTTATGCAATGCCTGCCCGAGGCATCCCGTCGCTTAGGTTCTCAGGAACAGATGGAACACTTTCTTGAGATCATTTTTGAATTCATGGAAAGTACCACCGGTTCTGTTCACGGTATTCATACCACTTTTCCCAGCCCGGGTTTGCCTGAGTTGTTAAAACAAACATCCTATTTATTAAACCAGCTTTCACTGGAAGGTTTGAAAAACTGGGTCGAATACGGTGCGCGAAATTACAATAACCACCCAGAGCGCCAGAAGGATTATTTCAGTCTGCAATCTGCAGACAGCAAAGCCATGCTGCAGCGTGAGCGTCATGGCACCCTGTATATGGACAATCATCGTAAGCTGGATATGTATTTACGCGGAATGTGGGAGGATGAATCCTACTTCGTCCCTTACTCACTGGGATTCGATGAGCTTCGCAGGCCTGTCCCGTATTACGATAACCTGGGTATTCGAGTACCCGATGTTTATGATGATTTCAATGGAGTATCAGGCATTGATCGTTACCGGGTTACCATTGCGCATATTGCCGCACATAGGCGCTGGTCATCAACCATCATTGCAGATAATTTTAGTCCATTCCAACGCATTGCTATCGAACACCTGGAAGACTCACGCGTAGAATATTTGATGCTCAGGGAGTACCCGGGATTGCGCAAACTTTTACTGGCTTTACACCCAAAGCCCATCGAAGGCGATTGTGACACAGAAAATGAATCCTGTATTCGCCACCGCCTAGCTATGCTGTCCCGTGCTATTCTGGATGAAAACCACGGTTACACCAATGAACATATTTTAGACTTTGTTGAGCGCTTTCATGAGGCCATCGAAGAAGATGGCGGCAGCACCAAAGCGATGGCAGATATCGCCGTATTATTTACCGCGCGCACTCGTCTGCAGAGTGACCAGTTACCGCATATTCGTTTTGAAAATACCGTAGTGGATTACCGTGACGATAATCGCCATATGTGGGTATATATCGAAGAAAACGATGAAGCAGAAGATTTCGAAAATAAAAAACAAAGTAAATCTGAAGATCTGGAAAACGATGGCCTGCCACCACGCCATTATCCGGAATGGGA
>BTQX01000090.1:0-6715 GCA_036986095.1 Gammaproteobacteria bacterium | reverse complement strand
TTATGTCCACGGGTGTGGGCACGTATGTCATAATCGAGAGGAGTAATAACATGGATCAACCAACAACGAGTATCAAAATGGACGATAACAAAACAAAGGCCCTAAGCGCCGCACTGAGCCAGATAGAACGCCAGTTTGGCAAGGGCGCCGTTATGCGGCTGGGCGATGGCGCAGTACAGAATATTGAAGCGATACCTACGGGTTCGTTGGCACTGGACAATGCGCTAGGCATAGGTGGCCTGCCACGCGGTAGAGTGGTGGAAATTTATGGCCCGGAATCCTCAGGCAAAACAACCCTGACCTTGCAGGTAGTTGCAGAGGCACAAAAACTGGGTGGCACCTGTGCTTTTATTGATGCCGAGCATGCAATGGATCCATCCTATGCTGAAAAAATCGGTGTGGATGTTGACAATCTTCTGGTATCTCAGCCCGACACCGGTGAACAGGCGCTGGAGATCACTGACATGCTGGTTCGTTCTGCAGCGATTGATATCGTTGTCATCGATTCCGTTGCCGCACTGACGCCAAAGGCAGAAATTGAAGGCGATATGGGCGATCACCACGTTGGCCTGCAGGCCAGATTGATGTCACAGGCTCTACGCAAGCTGACGGCCAATATCAAGCGATCCAATACCCTGGTGATTTTCATTAACCAGATCCGCATGAAAATCGGTGTTATGTTCGGTAATCCAGAAACCACGACAGGGGGTAATGCCCTTAAGTTTTACTCATCAGTACGGCTTGATATCCGCCGAATCGGGGCGATCAAGAAGGCCGATGAGATACTTGGCAACCTGACCCGCGTCAAAGTTGTAAAAAACAAGGTTGCACCGCCTTTCAAGCAGTGTGAATTCGATATTCTTTATGATGAAGGCATCTCACATGAAGGTGAGCTGATTGATATTGGTGTTTTACACAACATTGTCGATAAAGCGGGGGCCTGGTATGGCTATGGCAAGGAACGTATCGGGCAGGGCAAGGATAATGCCCGCCAGTATCTGAAAGATCATCCTGAAATGGCAGCAGAGATAGAAGATAAGCTTCGTGTTGCCATGGGTATCATTGAATCAGATGACATTGAAGAAGAAGTGGCTGAGGTAGCTGAGGTGGCAGAAGCTGAATAAGCGGACTTATACTCCTGCCCTTAAAGACGTCAGACGGCGTGCCATGGACTTGCTGGCACGTCGTGAACATGGCATTACCGAACTTTCTCGCAAACTAAAAACAAAAGGTTTTGACCCAGAACTGGTCGATGAAGTCATTCAGGAGCTGGTTAGCGACAATCTTGTTTCCGACCAACGTTTTTGTGAAAGCATGATCCACTCCCGCTTTAATCGAGGTCATGGCCCGGTCAAGGTGCGCTATGAATTGCGCAGCAAAGGCATAGCGGACCAAATTATAGAGGGTGTGATGGACGAACTGGCGCCCGACTGGCAGCAGGTGCTGGTAGATTTAATTAAAAAAAAGTATGGCGGCAGCCTGTCTGGGACTCCCGCAGAACGCGCAAAAAAGGTAAGATTCCTCTCTTCTAGAGGGTTCCCGCAGGATATGATATTTTTTGCTATGCGGGATGCGGGTTCTGATTTAGGAACCTCTGATTAATTATGCCATGTCTCTGCGAGACCTGAAGCGTGCAGCTACAAAGCGTGCTTCGCAGCGAATGGCCCGGTCCTTTGCAAGAAGCACAATGCCGTAGATGTGCGCTTCAGGACTCGCCCTACGGGGCTTACAGGCTGATTCACACTCAGCGTTGCAACTTTTCACCAGGCCCAGGCATGCTTTCAAAGCTGCGCCTAGATTGTGAATCAGACTGTAAGCCAGAGATATGACATAATTAACCAGAGGTTCCTTAGTATTAGAGTGTATCTGCCAGGATATGAAAAGCAATGAAATAAGAAATCAGTTTCTTGAGTATTTTGCATCAAAGGGACATGAAATCGTAGCAAGCAGTTCGCTTGTGCCCAGCAATGATCCCTCGTTGCTATTTACTAATGCTGGTATGGTGCAGTTCAAGGATGTCTTCCTTGGCAACGAAACAAGACCCTATCACCGTGCTGCCAGTTCGCAGCGTTGTGTACGTGCTGGCGGCAAACACAACGACCTCGAAAATGTTGGCTACACGACTCGCCATCACACCTTCTTCGAAATGCTCGGAAACTTTAGCTTCGGTGATTATTTCAAACGGGATGCCATTATCTATGCCTGGGAGTTTCTTACCGATGTCATGAAGATCCCGGAAGACAGACTCTGGGTCACCGTTTTCGAGGAAGACGAGGCAGCAGAAAGTATCTGGTTGAATGAGATTGGAATCAGGCCGGAACGTTGCCTGCGCATCGGAGCCAGGGACAACTTCTGGTCTATGGGGGATACTGGCCCCTGTGGACCCTGCACTGAAATCTTTTATGACCATGGGCCTGAGATAGAAGGTGGCCCCCCTGGCTCATCGGATGAAGACAGTGATCGATATGTTGAAATCTGGAACCTGGTCTTCATGCAGTATGACAGAGCTGCTGATGGCTCGCTAAAAGATTTGCCTGGACCCTCTGTAGATACAGGCATGGGCCTGGAACGCCTGGCTGCGGTAAAGCAGGGTGTTAGCAATAATTATGACATCGATCTGTTTAAGCATCTTGTCGCTGCAGCAGGAAAAGTCACTTCCTGCGATGTGCTGGACAACAAGTCATTGCGTGTCATAGCGGATCACATACGCTCTACTTCATTTCTCATCCTCGATGGTGTAGTGCCATCAAACGAAGGGCGAGGATATGTGCTGCGACGCATAATACGGCGTGCCGTCAGGCATGGCCACATGCTTGGTACAAAGGGTGCTTTTTTCTATAAACTGGTTGGACCTTTAGTGGATGAAATGGGTGCGGCCTACCCGGAGCTCGCGAAAGCACAGGCGACCATCGAATCCGTACTGAAAACTGAAGAAGAGCGTTTCGCTGAAACCCTGGAGACAGGGATGAACATTCTCAATCAGGCCATTGCTGAGATGCAGGGTGATGTCATCGATGGAACTACAGCCTTTCGTCTCTATGATACCCATGGCTTTCCTTTTGACCTGACCGCAGATATTGCCAGAGAAAGAGGGCTGACAGTTGATCAGCAGGGCTTTGAAAATGAAATGGAGAAGCAACGTCAGCAGGCGCGTTCTTCAAGTCAATTTTCAACAGCAGAAACCAGCCGTATACAGGTCGAGGGGTGTACTGAATTTACCGGTTACATTCAGCTTGAAGGTACAGCAAACATTACTGCGATATATCAGGATAACGATGCTGTAAGAGAGATAAAGGAAGGCGACAGCGCCGTCATTATCCTCGATAAAACACCTTTTTATGCAGAGAGCGGCGGTCAGGCCGGTGATACTGGCCAGCTTTTAGCGGGTAAAGCAATTTTTGATATTGAAGACACAAAGAAACTTAACCGGAATATCTTTGGACACATTGGGCGATTACGCTCAGGCGTATTAAAAGTAAACAGTCCCGCCATTGTAGAGGTCAATGCAGAACTCCGACAGGAGACAGCGCTAAATCACTCAGCGACACATTTGATGCATGCCGCACTGAAATCGGTACTTGGTGAGCATATAGAACAGAAAGGTTCTTTGGTCAATAGCCAGTATTTACGTTTTGATTTCTCGCATTTCAGCCCCCTCAGTGAAGGTGAAATTAAGCAGATTGAAAACCTGGTGAATACAGAGATTCGGGCAAACCGGGAAGTGAATACCACTGTGATGGCAATTGATGAGGCAAAAGCAGCGGGGGCCGTAGCCCTGTTCGGAGAAAAATATGGTGATGAGGTAAGAGTTGTCCGTATGGGGGATTTTTCCATGGAATTATGTGGCGGCACACATGTTTCCCGTACCGGAGATATCGGCCTTTTTGTTATTCGCAGTGAATCCGGTGTTGCTGCCGGTATACGGCGTATTGAAGCATTAACAGGTAATGCGGCAATACAGTATTTTTCTGAGCGAATAGCCACGCTCAATAAAATTTCTGCAATGGTAAAAGGCGATAACACAAATACCGAAGAGAAAATACATAACCTGCTCGATAAGCTTCGTGGGCTTGAGAAAGAGAACAACCGGCTAAACGATAAACTGGCCTCATCCAGTGGCAATGATATAGCTTCAACTGTCATCGAAGTCGAAGGGGTGCCGGTTGTGGCCAGTGTCGTGGAAAATGCAAATGCCGATACCATGCGCAAAACAATCGATCAGCTGCGCAGCAAGCTTGGCAGCGTTGTAGTTGTGCTGGGCGCAAGCAATGGAGAAAAGGTTAGTTTTATTGCAGGTGTATCACCTGATTTGACAGATCGTATCCATGCAGGAAACCTGATTCGTGCCGTTGCAGAGATCGCTGGCGGGCGTGGGGGCGGAAGACCGGACATGGCTCAGGCAGGTGCCAGCAAACCTGAAAAACTCAATGAAGCCATAGCAACAGTGAAAGAGCTGGTTGCCGCTCAGCTGCAGTCCTGAACTGCAGACAACAGACAAGTATTACCAGGGTGCAAAAAGATAATTATGCCAATCATCGTTGAAAAATACGGCGGGACATCCGTTGGCAGTATTGAGCGCATCAATGCTGTAGCCGAGAAAGTATCAAAAAGCCATGCTGCCGGAGATCAGATGGTAGTCGTTGTCTCCGCAATGAGCGGCGAAACCAACCGCCTGCTTGAAATGGCAAACCAAATTAACCCTCATTTGCCCGCCAGAGAAGCCGATGTGCTGGTTTCTACCGGGGAACAGGTGACCATCGCACTGTTATGCATGGCCTTGATAAAACGCGGCCATCAGGCCCGGTCCTACACCGGTGGCCAGGTTCGAATTGAAACGGATACATCTCACGGCCGGGCACGTATACGCAGTATTGACGACAGCCGTATAAGAAGAGACCTGGATGACGGAAAAATCATTGTTGTCGCCGGTTTTCAGGGTGTGGATAATGACGGCAATATCACCACTCTTGGACGTGGCGGCTCCGATATCTCTGCAGTTGCACTGGCAGTTGCTCTAAAGGCCGATGAGTGTCGTATTTATACCGATGTTGATGGGGTATACACGGCAGACCCGCGCATCGTTCCAGAAGCATGTAGAATGGATGAGGTTACCTTCGAGGAAATGCTTGAGCTGTCTAGCCTGGGCGCAAAGATATTGCAGATTCGTTCAGTTGAATTTGCCGGAAAATATAAAGTACCATTACGGGTGTTGAGTTCATTTGAGGACGGGCCGGGTACACTGATCAGTTATGAGGTGAAAAGAAATATGGAAAGGGCAGTTATATCAGGTATCGCGCACAATGCGGACGAGGCTAAACTGACTATCACAGGCGTGCCTGATCACCCGGGTGTCGCGCACACAATACTGGGGCGGATTGCAAAGGAGGAGATCAATGTCGATATGATCATTCAGAATGTTGCAGCGGATGAAACAACAGATTTCACCTTTACCGTTCCCAGGACAGAATATGAGAATGCAAAGACCATATTGGAAAAGGTGTCAGCAGAACTTGGTGCCAGAGGTGTCACCGGGGATAATACCATTGCCAAGGTCTCAATCGTCGGGATGGGTATGCGTTCACATACAGGCATTGCAGACCTGATGTTTGCGACATTAGCAGAAGAGGGTATCAATATTCGAATGATTTCCACATCAGAGATTAAAGTATCAGTTATTATTGATGACAAGTACACAGAATTGGCTGTCCGTGCGCTGCACAAAGCCTTCGAACTTGATCAGAAACAATAAAAAAACTGGTTTTTTCTAAAATATTGATTATCTTTAATAAATGATGGGGGCGAAAGCTTCACGGAAGAGCCAAAATGGCAGAAATATAGTGATCAAGGAGATGACACAGTGCTTATACTAACAAGACGTACAGGTGAGACATTAAATATTGGAGACAATATTCAGGTTACTGTCCTGGGGATTAAGGGGAATCAGGTGCGTATAGGAATCGACGCACCAAAAGATGTCCCGGTTCATCGCGAAGAAATCTACGAAAAAATCAAAAATGAAGAATTTGTAGATCAAGACGACAGTCAGCATTAGAGTCTGTTAGAATCCGGCTTCAAATTTCTTCGGAGAGGTGGCCGAGCGGCTGAAGGCGCTCCCCTGCTAAGGGAGTATAGGCTTTAACTCCTATCGAGGGTTCGAATCCCTCCTTCTCCGCCAAATCAATAAAAAAGGGCTGCCCACACGGGTGGCCTTATTTTATTGCCAGGTTGCATGGAAAGTATGTAAAAATCACCTTATTAACACACTTGCATAGCCTGGATCCCATAAATATGCACTCCAGGTAGGGGTATTCAGAATTTTCATCCTCCTGATGTGAATTGTTCACAAAAGCTGGAAAAATGCAGAGTGTTAAATATATGCAGATCAAATCATATCGATAACATTAAATATCTTCAACAACCTATTGTTTTATAAAAGAAATATAGTATTGATTAAATTATAGGCAATTTAAAGTAGTGTCTAAGTCTTGTTATCTTCTGAGTGAATTCAGTGGTGATATACACAAACTTATCCACAGCTTCTGTGGAAAAGATTTTGTCGAAATTACTGTAAAAAACTCGCTAAAAACGGTTGATTCATCACCACACAACCACGATAATACGCAACCTCAAAGCGCCCGTAGCTCAGCTGGATAGAGTACCTGGCTACGAACCAGGCGGTCGGGCGTTCGAATCGCTCCGGGCGCGCCAAATTCAG
>BTQX01000089.1:0-6747 GCA_036986095.1 Gammaproteobacteria bacterium | reverse complement strand
CCTGTTTTTTGATCATGTTTTCCATTTTTTGATGTTCTCTTCAGTTCAGCAATTCAAGATGCTGATCAAGTGTGTCCAGTGAATCTATCACACCCTGCGTATCCAGGGTAGTCAGATCGACGCCCTGATTGTAACCATAGTTGACGCAGATGACAGGCATGCCGGCTGCGATGGCCGCTTTAACATCATTGGCTGAGTCGCCGATCAGTATTCCCTGCTGTGGGGTAATGCCAAAATGCTCACAGGCATGCGTCAGCGGTAATGGATCCGGTTTCTTACGTGGCAACGAATCACCGGAAACCACCAGCTCAAAATAGCCATCGAGTTTCAGGTCGGCCAGTAATGGCAGGGTAAAGACTGCGGATTTATTAGTGACACAGGCCAGCCTGAAGCCAGCCGATTTAAGCTTTTCAAGGCTGGCAACAACCCCGTCATAGGGTCGGCTTTTGGCCGAGACGTTTTCACCATAGGCTTCAAGAAATAGCGCATAGCCCTTTTCATAGTCATCGCTATCCGGCTCACCTTCCATGGAATCGGTCAGGGCGCGTTTGACCAGACGACTGACGCCGTTGCCGATCCAGCCGGATACCTTGTCCAGTGGCCATGGTTCTCTACCCATGCGCTCAAGCATGACATTAACGCTATCGGCAAGATCCGGTGCGGTATTGATCAGGGTTCCATCGAGGTCGATCATGACCATGCGGACTGTAATTATTTTTGTCATGACAATATCACTGCTAAAAATCGGCTTAAGGAAAAAATAGCCTTGTGTGTTCGTAGGAGCGCCGTCCCGGCGAGATTTTTCGAGATTAAGGACTCGGGACTAAGGACAAAAGATAGACAAAAGATCAAATACCAGTACCGTTAATATAAATCCTTAGTCCCGCGTCCTTCTTCTTTTATCTAAAAAAACATCGCGCCGGGCGACGCTCCTACAATAAATCATTGCGCATTTGGACAACATCGTAATGAATAGAGGTGCCCTTAACTATTAGCCGACTTCTGCAAGCTCTGCACGCATAGCCGCAATTACCGTCTCGTAGTGGTGTGGGTCCGCTTCATTGGCCACACCAAAAATAGCGGAACCCGCTACAAACAT
Source organism: Gammaproteobacteria bacterium (assembly GCA_036986095.1). Classification (GTDB taxonomy): domain Bacteria; phylum Pseudomonadota; class Gammaproteobacteria; order BMS3Bbin11; family BMS3Bbin11; genus BMS3Bbin11. Next base: position 5,648 of record BTQX01000089.1, on the reverse strand, counting down.
GTCGGCGCCAGCCTCGGCGATTTCACGGATATTATCAATTTTTACTCCACCATCAACTTCCAGGCGAATGTCCCTGCCGGAGGCATCAATCAGTTTGCGACACTGTTTAAGTTTGGTCAGTGTAGAGTCAATGAAACTCTGTCCACCAAAGCCCGGATTGACAGACATTAGTAGAATCATGTCAATCTTGTCCATGACATATTCAAGCGCATCCAGCGGCGTCGCTGGGTTAAATACCAGACCGGCCTTGCAGCCTTCACCTTTTATCAGTTGTAGACTGCGATCGATATGCTCGGAAGCTTCCGGGTGGAAAGTGATATAGGTGGCACCAACTGCAGCGAAATCAGGAATAATACGATCCACAGGCTTAACCATTAGATGCACATCAATATCCGCAGTTACACCGTGTTTACGCAGTGCATCACAGACCAGCGGACCGATGGTCAGGTTGGGGACATAGTGGTTATCCATAACATCGAAATGCACCACATCGGCACCGGATGCCAATACATTGTCGACTTCTTCGCCGAGTCTGGCAAAATCTGCGGACAGGATAGAAGGTGAGATAAGGAAATCTTTAGCCATCGTGATACTCCCTGGTGTTCTGGTCGAGACCTGGTTCAGTAAAAAATAGAGGCGCGACTTTACCCTATTTAGGGTAGTTTTTCAGTATTTCGTGTGAATCCAGGGGCGAAATCAAAAGCTTTGAACCGCGGAGGACGCAGAGGTTAGATTTTTTGGTGTTAAACACGAAAGCGCCAAGTTGCACGTCTAAAAACCTAACTTAAGGGTAGACTTGAAGCCACTAGAAAAAACTCTGCGTACCTCTGCGTCCTCCGCGGTTAAATTCTTTTAAACTGACATACATAACTAATCCAGCAATCAACCATCCACAAGAAGATTTCGCAAATCGATAATGGCGGCATTGGCCCGCGAGATATACGATGCCATCACCAATGAATGATTGGCGACAAGGCCGAAGCCGCTGCCATTCAGGATAATCGGGCTCCAGACAGGATCCTGGGTGGATTCCAGTTCTCGAATAATCTGACGCAGGCTGACGACGGCATTTTTCTTTCGCAGTACCGGTTCAAAATCGATCTCAACCGCTTTCAGAAAATGCAGCAGCGCCCAGGCAGCGCCACGTGCCTCGAAGAAATTATCATCCAGTTTGGTCCAGGGTGTTTTAACTTCCAGATTTTCGGGGGTCGGTGTTGATTGGGTTGCCGCTGCATCACCGGCCATATCTGTATTCACACGCGATTGACCGACACTGGCCGATAAACTTTGAGACAGGCCGCCGAGTCGCTTTTCAACCGTTCTTAACCAGTTTACAAGGTTGTCTGCACGGGCATAAAACTGCGCATTGGTGACATCGGTATCGACCAGCCGGGAAAGGTAGGACTCCAGCGCATCTATTCCTTCACCATAGGAGCCTTCGGCTGACGGGAACACCCAGGATTCATTATTGATGTTAAATTGTGGCTCAGCCACCATCAGATCCCTGTCTTCCAGTGATTGCGATTGCGAACGACTCATATCATTCCGTAATGCGCGGGCTAAATCCCGTACCTGAACTAAAACACCAAACTCCCAGTTCGGCATATTATCCAGAAATACTGAAGGCGGCAGGACATCATTGCTAAGAAAACCGCCGGGCTTGTCCAGCAGTGTTTTGCTAACAGAAATCAGCGCTGCTGTTGTGACACTGCCTGGTGCAAGCTCCGCGCCCTGTTCGAGACCAACCAGCTGCACTGCTTTATCATGCACATCAAACTGATCAGGAGTACGGCTCCAGTATATGGCCAACACCAGCATCAGAATAAAAAATAATAACGATGCAATACCAATCGACCAGCGCAGACCTTTTTCTTTCCATGTCGCGGGTTTTAGTACACTACCGGCTGCGCTGGCAGCAGCCTTTGCTTTTTGCTGGATATAGTTAACCATGTGTTTTCACCGTGATTGTCATGATATTCATCTTAACATGGTGCTCAGATGTTTTATTTTACGGTTCTTTGACTAGCCATTATTTTTTGGCACTTTAATGTGTGGTGGTATTTTTCTTTTTTTTTGTGCATGCGCGCAGTTAAGGGTTTCGCGCTTCAGGCTGGGCCGGGCGAGGTCAAAGACGCGGGACTAAAGATGAAGGATAAAAAAGAATCAAAACCTGTGTTTAGTCAGCCCGCAAGCCGGTGTAGGCCAGTATCCGGGGTATCTTTAAATATGGATACCGGCTAGAAGCACGCCGGAATGACGCTTCTGAATTTTCTTTTCTCTTGAGTCCTTAGTCCCGCATCTTTGATCTGCATAATTCCGTCCATGCTTGACGAAGGGCAGTCAAACAAAAGTAACTACCGCCGAAACACCCGCATCCAGCGCCAGAAATTCAACAGCCCTGCCAGTGAGGCAGCGACATAGGTGAAGGCCGCTGCGCGCAGGATCTTTCTCGCCAGCCCATATTGCTCAGGCAGAAGATACCCCGACTCAAGCATAGGCAGTGCCTTCTGAAAACTGGCATCTAGTTCGACAGGCAGTGTAATCAACTGTACAAACAGGCCAATACCCATAACAAGAAATGCCGCTAATAATGTTATCAGTCCAACAGCAGGCACACGTGTGATGGCAGATAGCAACGGCACCATAAACAATAACAATGAACCGACTTTCTGCGCACCCACGGCCAATGTTGTAAACCGCACCCGCCACTGGAACAGTTTCTCTCTTCTGGCATCCTGAATGGCATGGCCGACCTCATGTGCGGCAATCGTAATCGCTGTCAGCGTCTGCCCATAAAAGCGATCCTCGCCCAGACGGACTGACTTTGCAATCGGGTCGTAGTGGTCACCTTCGCCCGTGATTTCTACTTTCACTGCCTGCAGCCCAAACCGGTCAAGCAGATGCCGTGCCAGCTCCCCGCCTGTACCGGTGAAATTCTGTTCTGGCTTGCGGTTATAACGATTTAAAACAGTGCTTACCCAGTATTGGGGGCCAAAAATTAATACCACTAGAACGATGAGGATAATTGCTGCATACATATGATTGTGTTGTATAGTAATCGGGTTCGATGATTCCTGTCTGTCTGAACCGTGGTGAATTGTAACCTTTCCGGTCACTTAATCCGGTGAAAAAATGAAGCAGCGACATGTTTTCGGCATGCGCGGCGGGCATTTTATCCCGATCTTTCAGATAAATGGCATTGACTATATTAGTATCTTATAATATAGTTATAGCCGCATGACAAGAATGTAACAGACAGGCTGGGAAAATATCTGTTATGGGGATCCCGGCAAACAACTTTAACTTTATTATTTGGAGATTTTCAAATGAAACTCGTACAAATTGTATCAATTGCTGCTCTGATGAGCATGTCAGCTGCTTCTTCAGCCTTCTGGGGCAACGGTTATGACAGAGGTAACGGCTATGGCTCTGGCTATGGTAACGGCTCTGGCTATGGCGACGGTTATGGAAATGGCTATGGCAGTGGCTATGGCAACACACGCGGCCAGGGTCGTGGCTACGGTGACGGCAATATGAACGGCGACGTTGATGGCGCATTCAACATGAGCTTCAAAGGAAAAGGCCATGGACGCGGTCGTGGTGCAGGACGTGGCTATGGTTCAGGTTACGGCTCAGGCTATGGCGACGGTTACGGCCGTGGCTATAACAACTACCGTGGCAATTATCGTGGTAACTACTACGGCGGCAACCGTTATGGCTCTGGTGGATATGGTGCTCCTTATGGCTATGGTGCCCCTATGATGCAGGGTACTCCAATGATGCGGGGTGCCCCTATGATGCAGGCTCCTGCTGTGCCGGCTGCTAAAAAATAAGAATCCCTGATCCTTATTTCTGAAAAGGCCCGTGCGGGAAACCCGCACGGGCCTTTTGTTTTTTGTAGGAGCGTCGTCCTCGGCGCGGTTATTTTAGACAAAAAATACGTGATTAAGGATTCGAGATAAAAGATGAAAGAATTGGAACTTGATTTTTTCTTAATCTTTTATCCTTAGTCCCGAGTCTTTGATCCTTTTTTTGAAGAAAAAATCGCGCCGAGCGACGCTCCTACAATTAAAAATAATACCCAAGCTCAATCTGCAAAAAGTCATCCTGTGCAAATGACTTAAGCGACTGATCCAGTCCATCGACCAGAAATTTACTGGCCTGGACCGACAGTTTCCAGCTGTCTCCAATTCGCCGATTTGCCTCCAGGCTGATCAAGTAACTATCATCTTTCCGGTCTTTAATTATGCCCAGCAATGCATCGCTACTTTGTTCATCATTCAGGGTCAGTCTAAGACCTGTCATGAAGTCATCTTCAAACGGTGTAGGAGCCAGTTCTCCTCGTGAATCATAGAGATATTCCATCACCAGGCCCAGATCGGCGCTACCGACAACGCCATAAAATGTGTATTCAAAGCCACCTGTGGCACGTCGATATTTTGCATAGTTGCCATCCACATTTATGGCCTCCATCTTCCACAACCAGCTACCCCTGGTCAGCTGCATATCCAGCCCTGCCTGGTCGATAATCTGGTAAAACGGTGCCAGCACGATCTCGCCATTGTACCGGGCAGGCGATAGCAGAGGCTCCCTGCTGGTACCGCGAAACCATGATAAACCAATATCCATATCGCCGATGATATGCGACCACCTGGCTGCCAGGTCAACATGTTTGTCTTCCTGTGATGATTCATAGCTAGTCAGATTTTTTTCAACACGTGGGATAATACGGGGGCGACCTTTAACGCCGGCAAATGTCCGTTCACGGAAGCCGGGCAGGACAAATAAGTCGACGGTGCCCCAGTCACGGATAAGAGCGAGCCTGGCCATAGGCTGGCCGAGTTTTTCCTCCTGATCGAAATCTTCAATCAAATCAGTTTGATTAATTATATCGACAATATGCCGAGCCTCGGTGACACCCCAGTAAACCTTGCTTAGACCAAGCGTCCACTCATAGTCCCTGGCAATATATGACCATGACAGCTCTCTGATATCGGCATGAGTACGTTCGTCATCCCCCTGATCCAGACGAACAAATGGAATAAAGCTAATGTTCTGCTTGCCACCCTCCCATTCGTGATACATTTCAGGTTGTGCCGCGACGGAAAAATTATTCCCATGTTGCCGGGGATCTACTGGATCCTCAAGAAACAGCCTTTCCTGAATTGTTACATTGCCCCGCCAGCTGACAGACTGTGCTGGCAATGACATCACCAGCAGAAACCCGGCCAGCAGTAGCGGGAGTTTTTTCACTAGTGCTCCTTCAACCTGGTAATGACGGGTTGAAGGAACACTAGCGCACACGTTTTAATGAATTGCGGTCAAAATCGCGATCGGTATATCCGTTATTGAAGCTATAATCACTAAAGATCAGTAAGGTGCTTTTTCCGTTCTGGTGATTAATCATCTGCATACGATCAGCTCGCCAGTATTTGTTCAGGTACTGTTTGTAGCCGGTCAGCGTCAAGGTCTTGAGCAGTGAATTCTTGCGATCATAGAATTCCACTTTTAACGGTTGATAGATTACCTTGTCACCCCAGACGATCTGTCTTGTATAGCCCGAATATTTATCCACCGGCACCCGCTCAATTACATAGACATCTTTACCGTCAAGTTTTTCATCCCGTAGCCATTTATAGGTATATTTA
>BTQX01000088.1:0-6761 GCA_036986095.1 Gammaproteobacteria bacterium | reverse complement strand
AATTCCACTTACTTCCCCTCAAATAATTAATATTTCGCTGATAAGCAATCAACTTCTGCATCACCCTTGCAATAATGATGAAAAGCTGAATCTGCTTAGCTATGCGAAATATTAGAACTTACTAATAAGACTGTGTGCGGTCAATAGACAAAACGGGCTTTTTTGAAATTATTTTTATTATGACGACAGGATTTTCCGAAATAAACCCTGTGACCTCTGTGGTGATAGAAAAAGACCACAGAAGCTCGCTACTTTATCAGTTACCCTGGCGTGAAAATGGTTGCGAAATCATAGCCCACACGGAACTGCCTTCATCTGACACAGCCCAATCCAGCCGAACAACTCCGCGGAATGTCATTAAACGTAAACCAATTCCCGCATCAACCTTTAGATCCTTGAAGAAAAGATCTGAATCGTAGGTGTCACCCACCCTGCCAACCTCAATAAAGGGAACAATCTGCCACCAGTCAATTTCGAAATAGTTCAGTACAGGTAAATCCCGTAAGGGCTGGGTCTGCGGAATCAGACGCAACTCGGCAGAATAGTAGACCGCTGATTTATCATTGAATCGATTACTCGGATATGCGCGCATGCGGTCATAACCACCGAGACTGGAACCATAATTTGGTGGTGGCTGGTGATTAATGTCGCCTTCAGCTGTAACTTCCCAGTCAGGCGTATTGGAAGTCCAGAAGTTGAAAGCCAGGGATTTCTGGCGGAACCAGCCCGAGTCACCAAGATTATAATATTTTGAGAAATCTGCTTCCAGATTGGTCCAGCTATCCCGGCTATCTCCCCAGCCAAAGTCACTGGTAACTTTTAGTAATTGACGGCTTCCTCTGGTAGGATTTCGCGGAAAGTCCGTATTGTCATATTCAAGCCAGAATTCGAGCCCGTTGGTTTTGGCAAACAACTGCTCATCGACAGGATCTGTTTTAGTTTCATTAAAAACGAAGTCACTAAGGTCACGGTAGGTGTAGAAGAATTTAGCAGCCACTGTGGTCTGGCCGCTAGTCATCGGATTCCAGCTGTCACCGCCATTTGGCCCTGATTCCAGCAGGCCCTGGTATAGCCGGTAAGTGGATACAGGATCATCTTTAATTGAACCTATCGGCAATCGATACTTCAGAGCGGCGGTAAAAGTTAGCTCGTTACTGACGCCTGAGACATAGGCGTCAGGGTCTGAATCATTGGTTCCACCTCTCGGGTTGTTCGGATCGATGTCAGGGCCCGCATAGAAACGCTGATCGGTAAAGTGATCAGCAAGGAAGAAAGAATCAATAAAAAAACGAGATTTTCCAATTCGGTGATTATTCCATGCACCCGTAATCAATGCCGAATCATTCGAAGTAACAAAGGCGGTACCAAACAGGCTTGACTGCGGTTGCCGTTTTCCACCAGTAATAAACGCTCCAGCTCCGATGGCCGTGCCCAATGACTCAGTGGCAAATAGATAGGGTAACCAGCCATTCCTTTTTTCTTCAATTGTCTGGCCTCGGTCGAGTGCGACAACCTGAGCTGATAACTGCACTGGGAAAATGATGGAGAATGCCAGCAGCACTGGTAAAAGTAATTTATAAGAATTAGATGTTAAAATATTGTTTTTATTCATTTTAAGGTACTTCCCTATAAGGTTCGCCAGCAGAAGCAGGCGCTGAGTAGAGAGTGTATTTCTAATCTGTTCAAACGATGGATGATTATACACAAGCCAGGCTAAAATGCCTGTCATTCCCTGCGCCAGCGAGTACCGCTAGCTGAATCATCAAGAACAACACCCGCCTGGCTGAGTTCATCCCGAATCTCATCACCCCTTGCCCAGTTTTTTTCGTTGCGAGCGCGGGTTCTCTCTTCAACCAGAGCATCAACTTCGGCGTCAAGCATACCACCCGTATTGCTGTCACCGGAAATGCCTCGTAGAAAATCGATCGGTTGCAGTTGAAATAAGCCAATAATTGCACCCATTGCCTTCAGTTGCCCGCCCAGGAATCGGGCTTTATCCAGTTTACCCGTTTGACGTGCCGTATTGATGTCACGACGCAAAGCCGAGAGTACGGACAATGCCTCCGGTGTATTAAAATCGTCATCCATAGCGGCAATAAACGGTGCCGATATTCCAGCATCAAGTACCGCATCATATTCTACATCCAGACCGTCAAGAGCAAGATAATAACCTTCAAGCGCTGCCTTGGACTGATCCAACGTTTCATCACTGTAATTCAACGGACTACGATAGTGGCTGTTAATGATGAAATAGCGGAGAATCTCCGGGTGATAGGTATCCAGCACATCACGGATAGTGAAAAAGTTATCCAGTGATTTCGACATTTTTTCGTCATCAATACGGACAAAACCATTATGCATCCAGAGGTTTACAAAATGATGACCCGTGGCGCACTCTGACTGGGCAATCTCATTTTCATGATGCGGAAAGCGCAGATCCTGCCCCCCGCCATGGATATCGAAATGCTCACCCAGCGTATCCATAGACATGGCCGAACACTCAATATGCCAGCCGGGACGGCCATCTCCCCACTCTGATGGCCAGCTAGGTTCACCCGGCTTAGCCTGCTTCCATAAGACAAAATCCAAAGGATCGTCCTTAGTCGTTTCTGCCTCGACACGTGCACCGGCCTGTAAATCATCCAGTGATTTTCCCGATAATTGCCCATATTGCTCAAACTTCCGTACACGAAAGCAGATATCACCTGATTTCGTCTGATACGCATACCCATTTTCAATCAGCTTGCTAATCAGAGAGATGATGCCAGCCATATGTTGAGTGGCACGAGGTTCATGATCAGGGCGCAAAACACTCAGTCGGTCTGTGTCCTTACGCATGGCATGAATAAAACGCCCGGTCAATTCATCAATGCTCTCGTCATTTTCTATTGCCCTGGCGATTATCTTGTCATCTATGTCAGTGATATTACGTACGTAGTTAACTTCAAAACCCCGGTCACGCAAATAACGGGTCACCAGATCAAACACAACCATGACTCTGGCATGACCAATATGGCACAGATCATATACCGTCATCCCACAGACATAGATACCCACTTTACCGGGGATTATCGGTTTGAAATTCTCTTTTTTACGGGTAAGGCTGTTATAGATTTGAAGCATGATAGCTGGGTATATCCGACAGATATAAAATTTTGATTTTACCGGAAAAGAAAAATCATAGACACAGGGGACATCAAAACCTTTTTTCACCACAGAGGACACGGAGGACACAGAGGGAAGCATTCTCGTGTGAAAAAACTTAAAACCTTTTAATGAATTAAGTCTGTTGCTTTCTTGAGATTTTACACATCTTAAGATTTTGTTTTCTCTGTGTCCTCCGTGTCCTCTGTGGTGAAAAAACATCTTTAAAACACTGTAGGTTTCTCATGCTATAATTTTTCGTTTTTTTACAGGTTGACAACAAATGATTAAAATGGAAACGAACCACGGCAGCATCACCATTGAGATGGACGCCGATAAAGCCCCGGTAACAGTAGAAAATTTCAAAAAATACCTGGCGGATGAATTTTTTGATAATACAATTTTTCATCGTGTTATTCCAAACTTTATGATTCAAGGCGGCGGTTTTAACACCGGCATGATACAGAAACAGACCCTCGATACGATTGAAAACGAGGCTGATAATGGGCTGGCAAACGACCGTGGCACCATCGCCATGGCCCGTACCAACGACCCCCATTCTGCGTCATCCCAGTTTTTCATTAACCTGAAAGACAATGCTTTTCTTAATCACAGCGGCAAGAACCCACAGGGCTGGGGCTATTGTGTATTTGCCAGGGTCACAGACGGTATGGATGTAGTCGATAAGATTGCGGCTGTCGCTACCGGCAACTCCGGCGGCCATGGCGATGTACCTGTAGAGGATGTAGTCATTCTTAAAATCGAAGAAACGGATGACTGAGACGTGCTTTTTCGTATAACTAACACATGACCACCAGCTTATTTATATCAGACCTTCATCTTGATCCAGGTCGCCCCGAAGGTATTCAGCTATTTGATGATTTTATCCGCAATAAGGCGGTTGGTGCGAATCAGCTTTTTATCCTCGGTGACCTTTTTGAGTATTGGCTGGGAGATGACGCCTGTGAACACTCTGGTTATCAAGCCATTGAGGAAAGTCTGGCAGTACTCGCCGGCTGCAATACAAAGGTTTATTTCATGCACGGTAACCGTGATTTCCTGGTTGGCAAGGACTTCACCTCATCCATTTGCTGCCAGCTACTACCTGACCCAACGGTATTCAGGCTGAATGATCTGGATGTCCTTTTAATGCACGGTGACAGTCTGTGTACGGACGATGTAGTACATCAACAGTTCCGCGCTGTGAGCCGTAGCAATGAATGGAAAAAAAATATACTGTCCAAAACCATTCATGAACGAGAGGAATTTGCGCGCCAATTACGTATGAGTAGTCAAAAAAGCAACGCAGAAAAGATCGAGTCAATATTGGATGTTAACCAGACTGCGGTAAAGGCAGCACTGCTGCGATATGATGTCAGATTACTGATCCATGGGCATACTCATCGCACGGCTATACATGAATTTCAACTAGCCGGTGAAACTGTACATCGAATTGTTCTCGGTGACTGGTATAAAAAAGGTAATTACCTTGCTCATGATCAAACTAAATTCAGGCTGTCAAGCTATCCTGATGACACGGTGCTTGCTACGGTCAATATTTCTAAGAAATCTCTGAAAACTAACCCGACCCCTAAATAGCCGACCCTCAGAGGTTCCCCATGGAAGCCTACTACTTTGAAAAAACACCCGGCATGAATCTTTCATAGCCTTCCGGCAGTTCAAACACACTAGAATCAAAAATAACTTTGTCTTTGACGCTGACCAGCGAACGGGTTCTTTCCGCATAATCCTTCTGCCTGACTGGAAAACCTTTACTCAGATATCGGTCAGGTTCGAAAATATTATTAGCCAGATCACAATCAGCATCTTTAAGATCCGGCATGGCATCTATCGTTTTCGCATGCTGACCAGCCAGTGTTCTTGCAAAAGCAGCAAGCGCACGGGTTGTATCATCTAAATAACCGGGTACAGCATAAACTTCCATGCAGCGATTGCCATTTGTAAACATGTAGTATCTCGATACCTTTTTGCCATCAACATCAGGTACCCCTCCTGCCTCAAGTTCTTCGATATCATTTCTTAAGGGGTTTGGCGAGGCCGCTAATACGGGCTGTAGAGGAATAACCAGGATACGCTGATCCTCATGATTAACGCTGTATATAGTTCCCGTCTTTCTGTCAAATAACACGAAATCTCCGTGATTATCACCGTCATCCAGACGTAAGAAGTCCCTGGTAAGCAACATCCGTGAAATGTAGGCTGGCTCCGTCTGTGAATCCTGCTCACTAAACATCAGGACAGTCACTTCCGTCTCAACAGCAAGAGCCTTAGTCAACAACAGGGCTAAAATGGTAAATAGTATTCCCCTTACAAACATAAACAGCATTTTGCTTTCCTCTATAGTTACCGAAACGGCAAATTTATCTTTGATATATAGTTAATTCAGAGTGGTATAATCCATCTTATTTGCCTTATCATCAACCAATAAATGACATTCTGCGACAGAACCCTGACAGGCAGTATAAAATAGAACAGTAAATGGAACAGAAAATCGAATTCAAGCCTGACTTGATCAAACGCTACGATAAAGCAGGGCCTCGCTATACTTCCTACCCAACGGCCAATCTTTTTAATGAGTATTTCTCACCCAAAGATTACCGGGCTGCTGCTGCCCGAAGCAACATTCAGACTAACCCCAAACCCCTCTCCCTCTATTTCCATATTCCATTCTGTGACACCGTCTGTTTTTATTGTGCCTGCAATAAGATCGTAACCAAAAGACGAGACCGGGCTACACCCTATCTGGATCATCTTTACCGTGAAATAGAAATGCAGGGAGAACTGTACGAAAATTCTCGACCTGTAGATCAATTACACTGGGGCGGTGGTACGCCCACCTTTCTAAGTCACGACCAGATGCGTGTTTTAATGGAAAAAACTGGTCAGCATTTCTCTCTGATGAACGATGATACAGGGGAGTACTCAATAGAGATAGACCCCAGAGAAATCACTGCTGACGGGGTACATTTCCTGCGTGACATTGGCTTTAATCGCCTCAGCCTCGGGATCCAGGATTTCGATGCTAAAGTGCAGAAGGCTGTTAACCGCATACAAAGCGAAGAAATTACCTTCGCAGCAATCAATGCCGCCCGTGAAGCCAATTTTAAATCTGTCAGCGTAGATCTGATTTATGGCCTGCCCTTTCAAAGCGTTGACAGCTTTCTTGCCACACTGGATAAAATCATACCGGTTGATCCTGACAGACTGTCCGTGTTCAATTATGCCCACCTGCCTACCCTGTTTATGCCGCAACGACGCATCAATGAGGAAGATTTACCGTCCGCAGCTGAAAAGCTGGAGATACTGCAGGCAGTCATCCAGTACCTTACCGACAAGGGCTATGTCTACGTCGGCATGGATCACTTTGCCAAACCGGATGATGAGCTGGTTATTGCCCAGAACAAGGGGCAGTTATACAGAAACTTCCAGGGCTACTCCACTCACGCCGGTTGCGACATGGTGGCAATGGGCGTCACAGCCATCTCACAGGTGAATAATATCTACAGCCAGAATGTCCGTGATGAAGAATCCTACTATCAGATGATTGATGAAGGAAAACTGCCGCTATTGCGAGGCCTTGAACTCACAGCCGATGA
>BTQX01000087.1:0-6811 GCA_036986095.1 Gammaproteobacteria bacterium | reverse complement strand
ACCTCACAGGTAACCGAATGAAAATTACCACTTCTACTTTCTCTGCATCTGACTTCAACAATATCTCCCTCCGCGGTATGACTGGCCACAATATCTTTAACTTTATCTTCAAAATCATCAGCCTGATGTCCCATCGCTTTAATGCCAATAGTACAGGGAAAGGAAAGCTTTCCGAGTTCTTCGTCTTTTTTGTCCGTCATCACTTTACCTAATATTTTTTCACCACAGAGGACACGGAGGTCACAGAGAAAATACAGATGAATGTTTTTCCAAATTCTTTGCCTTACTTAATTCTTGAATTCAGCTTGTAATAAAACTGAATTACTACCATCCGATAGACTCTTCAATTTAGATTCTGTGTAGGACAACAGCCATGCAGAATATAACAATAAATCCTCTGTGCCCTCTGTGTCCTCTGTGGTGAAAAGCTTTTACTGTAGTCATCTAGACGTTAGTAAATTCAAGAAACCTCACCATTCCTGAATCTCAGCTTGAACTCATCATAAAGTTTAATAATCTGGTGGTAATGCGGGCCGGGTTTACCATCACCTACCGGGTTTCCGTCCAGCTTAACAATTGGCAGTATCTCTTTTGTCGAACTACTAAGCCAAAGTTCATCTGCATCTTTTACCTGCTTCTCCGAAATATCAGTCTGCTGGCATTGCATCCCGTGCTTGCAGGCAAGTTCCAGCACCAGCTCGCGGGTAATGCCCGGCAAGATGCTGTGTCCGGAGGAAGGCGTCAGCAGTTGTCCATTATGCACAACAAATAAGGTACTCGTCGCACCTTCTGTCAGTTTGCAATCACGAAAAAGAACTGCTTCAGCGGCATCATGCTCATGGGCAAACTGTCGTGCCAGCACATTTGCCAGCAGTGAAACTGATTTGATATCACAACGCTGCCAACGCTGATCAGGAAAACTCACGGCATGGACCCCCGCTTCACGGTAAGCCTGGTCCGGATAGTCTAAATCCTGTACATAGGCGAGTACTGTCGGTGTTATGTTATCGGGAAAGGCATGATTGCGGGGAGCACTGCCCCGTGTGATCTGCAAATAAATAGACGCATCATCAATTCTGTCATTGAGCAGACGCTCAAAAATCAGTGTTATTGTCTTATCACTTAAAGGCGCAGGCAGGCGAATTTCGCCGAGAGAGTAACGCAGACGATCAAGGTGCTGCTGTAAGCGAAATAGCCTGCCTCCATATACGGGGATAACTTCATAGACCCCGTCACCAAAAATGAAACCGCGATCAAAAATAGAAACCGAGGCATCTACTGCTGGCAGGTATTTGCCATTTAAATATACATCCTCTACTGCCATTATCTTAAAAACGCCATTCTTAAAAATCTGCAACCCAGAGCATAACCGTGCCGATCAATTGATCAACTATGCCCCCTTCCGGTATCTCTGCAACAGCTGTTAGCGGGTATTTCCCCAGCGAGGTGCCCTGTACACTGAATTCGATATCCCCCAGCACCTGCCCACGATTTACCGGGGCAATAACATAAGCAGGAACCGTTACAGTTTGTTTAATCTCGGCACCACCCCGCCTGGGAACTGTCAGGTAAATACTGTCAGTTGATTCTACAAATACAGTATTTCTCGCCGCTTTGTAGATGTCGATATTACGGATCATTTTACCTGCTGGATAAACTTTCTTAGTAATATAGTTCCTGAAACCAAAATTCAGCAAATTTTGTACCATCTCAGCACGTTCCAGTTTGCTGTCTGTGCCGGTGACAACGGCTATCAGCCTCATGCCCTCTCGTTCAGCAGAACCGATCAGGCTATATCCTGCTGATTCAGTATGACCCGTTTTGACACCATCTACAGTTGGATCACGGTACAACAGTAGATTCCGGTTACCCTGTGTGATTTTATTCCAGGTAAATTTTTTGACAGAATAGTACTTGTAGTATTCAGGGTACTGATTGATCAATGCCCGTGTGATTTTTGCAAGGTCGGTCGCTGTCGTTAGATGCCCCTCATCCGGCATTCCTGAACTATTGACGAAATATGTGCCCTTCATGCCCAGGTCGGCGGCAACTTCATTCATAAGAGCAACGAAGGATTCTTCTGAGCCGGCAATACGCTCTGCCAGCGCCACAGTCGCATCATTGCCTGACTGAATGATCATGCCTTTAATCAGATCTTCCATCTTCACCCTGGAGTTGACCTTAATGAACATACGCGAGCCTGTCATACGCCATGCCTTTTCGCTGACAAAAACCATGTCGTTGAGGCTTTGACGACCTTCTGCCAGCTCTCTGAACACAATATAAGCGGTCATCAGCTTTGTCAGACTGGCAGGCTCAATCTGCATATCAGGATTGCCAGCACTTAAGACCGCTCCACTGTCACTATCAATAAGCAGCCAGGATTTTCCTTCGATTACAGGTGGTGCCACATTTGCGTTCGAGACTGCCTGCTGATCTTTTGCAAATGACACAAAGGATGCCATAAGTAAAATCGCGCCCAAAATCACTGGATGTTTGTTCATTCTTTGATATTTTCCTTTTCAGTTGTTTCCACAATGTAGTGTGCATCCGTATAACCTGCATGCTGCAGATCACCCAGTATAAAGTCGGCATCGCCTGACTGTAGTAAAGGGCCAATTCTTACTCTATAAAGCTCAATCTGGCTTTGAGTAAAACTACTCACTTTCACCCCATGATAGCCAGCTTCACGAAGACGTTTTTGAAGGCTGTAAGCTGTATCCTGATTACTGAAAGCTCCAAGCTGTATAAACATTAGCGTTTCACCAGAGGTGGTTTGCCGGGTTTCTATGGCCTGAGTTGTGCTGGTGGATGAATTTTCGCCTATTGCAACAATTTTAACCTCTGCAGTTCCTGATTTAACCACATCCAGTTTCAGTGCTGCGACATACGAAAGATCCATCACCCGATCATGTTTAAATGGACCGCGGTCATTGACTCTGACAACCACACTGCGACCATTTTTTAGATTTGTCACCCGGGCATAGCTGGGTATAGGCAGTACAGTATGCGCGGCAGTCATTTTGTACATATCATAGGCTTCGCCGCTTGAAGTCCGCTTGCCATGAAATTTTTTACCGTACCAGGATACCGTCCCTTTCTGTCTGAATCCCTTACTGCTTTTCAAGGGCACATAACGCTTGCCAAAAACGACATAGGGTTTATTGCCGGTTGCGCTCAATGGCTCTGTACGCGGAACAGCATCCTTTACTTTTGCCAGGTCTAAAGCAGATTTCGGCGGGCCATCATCCAGATAATAACCGCCTCCGGTTTTTTTCTTGCCAGATGAACCACAGCCGGCAAGCAAAAGTATCAGCAACCAGCATATTGCAAACTTCCACTTCATTTAGATGCCAGAACACGTGACTTTATTTCTTCACCCAACAGCTGAACTACCATCGCATAGAGCTCGGAAGTGTTGTAGCGGGTAATGACAAAGAAATTTTCAAATACCACACGGTATTCCGGACCCTTTTCACCTTCCAGTTTTATCAGACCCACCCTGGTCTGTGGATCAAGCTGTTCCTGTAGTGCAAAACCTTTCCTCAGCAAATCGCTCAGTACCCGATCAGTTTTTCGCTTTTTTACCACCATTTTTTTGGCCTTGCTGTTTACACCTTTGGTTGACCAGGAAATGGGTTGGCCGGGTTTCCAGCCATGTTCATTATAATAGCTTGCAATACTGCCAATCGCATCCTCAGCACTGTTGACAAGGTCACTGTATCCATCGCCATTGAAATCAACAGCGTAGGCTCTATAGCTGCTGGGCATGAACTGAGGCAGGCCAATTGCACCCGCATAGGAACCGGTCACCGCTAATGGATCCAGCTTGTTCGCATCGCTAAGCAAAAGAAAATTTTTCAGTTCCTTTGTAAAATATTTACCGCGGCGGGGATATTCCAGCCCCAGGGTAGAAAGCGCATCAATAACACGGAAACCACCGGTATTTGTGCCATAACGTGTTTCCACTCCCAGTGTGGCAACAATTATTTCGGGCGGCACGCCAAATTCTTTCTCTGCCCGAGCGAGTGTATCAGCATGCTTTATCCAGTACTCTGCACCCTTGCTGATGTTCTTTTCAGTCAGAAATATCTTACGATACTGGTACCAGGGCATGGACTCTGCCGGTCTATCCATAATCTCAATAATGCGCGGCTGTATTTCAACTTTCTGAAACAGTGCCTCAAGATCTGTCACACTATAAGCTGTTTTACTGGCGATCTCGTCGAACATCTTTTGGAGCTGTATGTAATTACTGGTCTGCAATGAATATGCAGACGGACTAAAGAACATAAGACTGAACAGAATACACGTAAGGGTTTTATGGAATTTTTTCATTAACGCATAAACCAGCGGTTAGAATAAGCGGACATTAGAATACCAAAACCAGCCATCAGCGAAACCATTGATGTACCACCATAACTCATCAGCGGCAATGGTACGCCGACTATCGGTAATATGCCGGTCACCATCCCTATATTAACAAATACGTAGATAGCAAAGGTGACTGCCAGTGAGCCGCACAGTAGCCGTGTATAGGAGTCTTTGGCTTCTATTGCAATATACAGACTTCTGCTAACCACAAACAGATATACCAGTAACAATATCAGCGAGCCCATAAAACCAAATTCCTCAGAAAATACAGCAAAAATAAAATCTGTCGATCGCTCAGGGATAAAATCCAGCTGTGACTGACTGCCGTTTAGCCAACCCTTACCATACAAACCACCTGAACCCACAGCAATCGCGGACTGGATGGTGTGGTAGCCGGCCCCCAGTGGATCCGACCAGGGATCAAACAGAGTCAGAATACGCTGGCGTTGATAGTCATGAATCATATACCAGCCCAGGGGTGCTGCAGCCGCCATTATTGCGACAAGTACAGCTATAATCCGCCAGGACATACCGGCAAGAAAGATCACCACCAAACCTGAGCCGGCAATCAGAATTGCAGTACCGAGATCCGGTTGCCTGATAACAAGAATGGCAGGTATGATGACAATTACAAAACCAAGTATCACAGTTGGAAGTGATGCCGGCAGTGGCTTTTTAACCATCACCCAGGCAACCATCATCGGTACAGCAAGTTTCATCATCTCTGCCGGCTGGAATCGTACAAAACCAAGATCTATCCAGCGTTGCGCCCCTTTACCAATCACCCCGGCGCCGAGCACGACTATTAACAGAATCAGTCCAATACCGTAAAAATATGGCGTCCAGCGTAAAAACTGATCCGGCGTGATACGTGCGACTAAAAACAGGACGGCAAAAGCCAGAACAATACGTATTGACTGCCGCATCAACATATCAGAATTCTGGTCGCCCGCACTATAGAGTACAAACAGACTGATCACAGAAAGGCTAAGCAAACCAGTAAACAATGCCCAGTCGATGGAAAAACCCTTTTGTTCATTCATGACGGGTCCCTTTCCTGCTGCTGTTTTTTATCAAGAAGATAAAAGTCCATGACTTTACGTGCCATAGGTCCGGCAGTTGATCCCCCATGGCCACCATTTTCTGCAATGACAGCAACGGCGATTTCAGGTTTTTCAGCCGGGGCATAAGCAATAAAAAGTGCATGGTCTCTATTTCTCAGCGCCACTTCTGATTTCTTGTAATGCTCATTTTGTTTGATACCAATCACTTGTGCCGTGCCAGTTTTGGCCGCTATCTTGTATGAACTATCGGCGCCTATTCGCCTGGCTGTACCAACCGGCGAGTTAGTGACACCAATCATTGCCTGTTTAATTACTGCAAGATCTTCATCGCGCCAGATTTTGCCGTTCAGTGTAACCGGCTCATACAGCTTCTTTCCGCCGGACAACGGGTCTTCTTCAGCCAGTAACAAATGCGGTTTCATACGTATTCCATTATTGGCAAGTGCCGAGGTAGCAGAAGCCAGTTGTAGCGGTGTAACCAGGACATAACCCTGTCCGATACCGGCAATAATGGTTTCACCGGGGAACCACGCCTGATCCATGGTAGCCCGCTTCCACTCCCTGGACGGTAAAAGTGCCCTGGATTCACCGTTCAGATCGATTCCGGTTTTAGTCCCGAAACCAAACAATGTCAGGTTGTGATGGATGTAATCAATGCCCAGACGACGTGCCAGGTCATAGAAGTAAACATCGCAGGACTGGACAATTGCATCATTCAGATCGACCAGTCCGTGGCCACCGCGCTTCCAGTCGCGAAACTTGCGGCCACCTTTAGTCAACGTATAATATCCCGGGCAGAAAAGTTCTTTCGCTGGATTTATCCCGGACTTCAGACCGATCAGCCCCATAAACGGCTTGATTGTTGATCCTGGCGGGTATCGCCCTCGCAGGGCACGGTTCAACAGCGGTGTATCGGGTGAATCGCGCAGAACCGCATAGTCTGCCGTACTGATTCCATATACAAAAGCGTTAGGATCATAGGATGGATTGCTGGCAAAGGCCAGTATCTCACCGGTAGCCGGCTTGATGGCCACCAACGCACCACGGTAATCACCTAGCGCCTGTTCTGCAACACGCTGCAATTCGCTGTCGATGGTCAGATAAATATTTTTACCTGGCACCGATGGCGCACTTGAGATGGTTCGCACCACACGGCCATGGGCATTGGTTTCAATCTGGTCAAAGCCAATTTCTCCCCGTAGCAAGTCTTCGTAGTAAGACTCAATTCCGGTTTTACCCAGAAAATTGATGCCTCGATAAATCTCCTTGTCTATCTTCTCGAGATCACGTGAGCTGATACGTCCGACATAACCCACCACATGTGCACCACTTTCCTTTTTTGGATAATTCCGCTCCAGCCTGGCGCGCAGATC
>BTQX01000086.1:0-6877 GCA_036986095.1 Gammaproteobacteria bacterium | reverse complement strand
CATCCGCCATAAGAAAGACATCCATTAATGAGCTTGCTGACTTTATCGTCAGTAGCGGCTATTTCAATATAAAGGCACAGCGACTAATGGCAATGTGTGAATGGCTGGAGGAAAGGGGCGGTATTGATCAAATTAAACGACAATCATTAAAGTCGTTACGCAAGGATCTTCTTGGTGTGCATGGCATTGGGCCTGAAACGGCTGATGATATTCTACTCTATGCATTTGACAGACCGGTTTTTGTGATTGATGCCTATACGCGTAGATTGTTTTCAAGACTTGGTCTGATTCGGCGTGATGCGAGTTATGAAGCCTTGCGAAAATGTTTTGAACAGGCACTTGAAAGAGACGCGGGAGTTTTCAATCAATATCATGCTTTGATTGTTGTTCATGCGAAGGGCACCTGTAAGAAACAACCGAGGTGTAAGATGTGTTGTTTAGCAGGGCGGTGTGACGGTGTGGAGAAAAATATTTTATAATGGTGCCGATATGTAATCAGAGGCTCCTTAACTTAATTCCAGCAGTAAAAAGGTATATTGAATGGAAATATTAGTAAATACAAAAAACTGGTTAATTGGTTTTTTTGGTAACGAAACCTGGGCGATTCAGGTCTTTATCGTAATTTTTGCGGCCCTGATTTTTGATTTAATTCAGAAACGAATGATTAAAAAGCTGCTTGTCAAAACAGAGAAAACAAAAAATCCCTGGGATGACGCATTAGTAACATCAATCCAAAAACCCTTGAGTCTGTTTATCTGGGTACTGGGAATCAGCTTCGGTGCAGATATTATTCGGGTACATACGGATGCAACGATCTTTGATGCAGTACCAGCCGTGCGCGATGTCGGTGTCATTTCTTCCATCATCTGGTTCATGCTTCGATTTGTTCACCAGGCCGAGCAGAACATTATTTGCTACCGTAAAGATGAAGATGATGCCATCGATGCTACAACAGTTATTGCAATAGCCAAGTTGTTACGCCTGTCTGTGATTATCACGGGCGCTCTGGTGATCTTGCAGGCACTGGGCATCAGCATCACCGGCCTGCTGGCTTTTGGCGGTATTGGCGGAATCGCCATAGGTTTTGCAGCAAAAGACCTGCTCGCCAATTTTTTTGGCGGCTTGATGATCTATATGGATAGACCGTTTAGCGTCGGTGACTGGATCAGGTCACCCGATAAAGAAATTGAAGGGACGGTGGAATACATAGGCTGGCGTCTGACACGAATACGAACCTTTGATAAACGGCCTCTGTATGTGCCGAATTCTGTGTTTGCCAACATTGCTGTTGAAAACCCGTCACGCATGACTAATCGTAGAATTAAGGAAACCATTGGTATCCGGTATGAGGATGCAGATAAGATGGATGCTATTGTCAGTGATGTAATAGAGATGCTGAAAAATCATCAGGAAATTGATACGTCTATGACATTGATAGTGAATTTCGATACCTTTGCTGCTTCGTCACTGGATTTTTTTATTTATACTTTTACAAAAACGACAGAGTGGGTGCGCTTCCACGAAATAAAACAGGATGTCCTGTTAAGAGTTCTGAAAATTATTGAATCGCATGGGGCAGAGTGTGCATTTCCTACGACAACACTGCATGTTGCCAGTGTTGAGAATGCAGCTGAAAATTAATGAAAAGTAGCCTGTTCAAAATTTATGGTGAATGAAATGAATCGAATTTTAAAAAATACAAATCTACTGATAGCATTTATAGCGATGTTGATTGCGGTAAGCCCGGCAACAGCAACAGTAGCCGATGAAATTGTGGTGTACAGCGCACGCAAGGAACACCTTGTGAAACCACTATTTGATGCCTATACGACGAAAACCGGCATCAAAATAAAATATATCACTGATAAGGCCGCACCTCTGCTAGCTCGTTTACAGGCTGAAGGAAAGAATTCCCCGGCAGATATGCTGATCACGGTTGATGCAGGTAATTTGTGGCAGGCTGCTAAGAGCGGCGTTCTATCACCAGTAAAGTCAGAAATACTGGATAAGAATATTCCACCGCGTCTACGTGATCCTGAATGGCGCTGGTTCGGTTTATCCGTCAGAGCGCGCACCATTGTTTATTCCACGGACCGTGTCAAACCCAGTGATTTGAGTACCTATGAAGATCTGGCTGATCCCCGATGGAAAGGCCGTTTGTGTTTGCGCACTTCGAAGAAAGTTTATAATCAGTCGCTGGTAGCAATGATGATTGCGCAGAAAGGTGAGAAGGAAACTGAAACCATCATCAAAGGCTGGGTGGATAATCTGGCCACTGCACCTTTTTCAAACGACACAAGAGTGATGAAGGCGATTGCTGCAGGTCAGTGTGATGTTGGCATTGTAAATACTTATTACTATGGTCGGTTATTGAAAAAAGAACCAGGCATCAAGCTGGCTCTTTTCTGGCCCAATCAGAATGGTCGTGGTGTACATGTGAATATATCAGGGGCAGGGATTACCAGGAATGCAAAAAATCGTAAACAGGCTATTAAGTTACTTGAATGGTTGTCCGGCACCGAGGCGCAAAAAATCTTTGCCGGCCTGAATATGGAATACCCCGCTAACCAGGCAGTAAAACCCGATGCCATCGTATCGGCCTGGGGAGAGTTCAAACAGGATATGTTGAATGTAACAAAAGCCGGAGAACTACAGGCCAGTTCGGTGATGCTAATGGATCGGGCTGGATACAGGTAATCTTTCATTTTCTCTAAAAAATGATGACATCAAAATCCTGACGGAAAGTACTTCTTCATTCCCTGTAGCTGCAGCGTCATCACACATTCTTTGAATTCAACTTTCTAACAATGACCAGAGTTAGTATCCCGATTCTTAAAATTACTACGGTAATGCTTGCGCTGGTTGTGGTACTGCCATTACTGGTTGTGTTCTCTGGTTGGATGCAGAGTGAGAATCTGGTCTGGGAACACCTGTTGCGAACGGTGTTGGGTGATCTCCTGAAAAACACCGCGTGGCTATTCTTTGGAGTAGGCATTGGTGTAACAATTATGGGCGTCGGTCTGGCCTGGCTGACGGCCAAGTGTGAATTTCCCGGTCACCGATTTTTTGACTGGGCTTTGATGCTTCCATTAGCGGTACCCGCTTATGTCATGGCATTTGTGGCAGTTGGCTTACTGGATTATACCGGGCCGGTGCAAACCAGCTTACGCGAGATGCTGGGCAGTAATAATTTCTGGTTTCCGGAAGTGCGTTCTACTGGTGGTGTGATCACCGTAATGACTCTTGTGTTTTATCCTTATGTTTATATGCTGGCGCGTTCATCATTTATAACACAGGGAAACAGCACGGTAGAAGCAGCGCGTAGCCTGGGTCTGAGTGCCTGGGCTGCTTTTTTTCGTATCAGCATTCCCACCGCACGTCCGGCAATTGTTGCAGGATTATCACTGGCATTAATGGAAACACTTGCGGACTTTGGTGCTGTTGCTATCTTTAACTACGATACCTTTACAACTGCAATTTATAAGGCCTGGTTCGGCCTGTTTAACCTGCAGGCTGCATCACAGCTGGCCTCCTTCCTGCTGATACTTGTGCTTATTGCATTAACGGCAGAAAGGCAGTTACGTGGAAAGGCGAAATATCATGAGGCTACACGCAGTACAAATGTATACCGTTATCGCCTGACTGGCTGGCATCGTTGGGGCACACTGTTCATCGTATGTGCCATATTGCTGCTGGCATTTATTGTACCGGTTTTACAGTTGAGCATATGGGCATGGGGAGTCCTCGCTGAAGACATGGATGAACGCTATTTAGGTTTGTTACAGCATACACTGGCGCTTGGTGGTATGGGCGCCGGCTTAACGGTTATTAGTGCCATGATATTGGCCTTTACTCGTCGTGCACATAATGATTTTCTGGTGCGGAGCTCAGTTAATATTGCAACATTAGGTTACGCACTGCCCGGATCGGTGTTGGCTGTTGGAATCATGCTGACCTTTACCAGTATAGATAATGTGCTGACTACCATGGCAACATTGATCGGCCGGCAACCACCGGGTCAGATACTGACCGGCAGTGTTTTCGCCCTGGTAATGGCCTATATGGTGCGTTTCCTGGCCGTTGCCTATGGGCCGATAGAAAGCGGCCTGGGTCGTATCCGTGTCAGTATTGCAGAAGCGGCACGCGGCCTGGGTGATGGCCCGCTGGTCACCCTGTGGCGTGTCTATCTGCCTCTGTTACGGTCGGGCTTGTTTACCGCTGTTTTGCTGGTATTTGTCGATGTAATGAAAGAAATGCCTGCCACCTTGTTGCTGCGACCCTTTGGCTGGGACACACTGGCTGTGAGGATTTATGAAATGACATCAGAGGGGGAATGGGAACGTGCTGCTTTACCCGCTATTACGTTGATACTCGTTGGCCTCATTCCTGTCATTGTACTGGTCAGACGCTCGGCAAAATACCAGGGCAGGAACTAGTACCAGGCATGTCAGAAATACTGGAAATTAAATCGATACGCTGCGGCTATGAAGGGACCATTGTCGTCAATGATTTCACCTTGAGTCTTCGTGACACCACACAGAACTGCTTGCTAGGGCCTAGCGGTTGTGGCAAAACAACGATACTTCGAGCCATTGCTGGATTCGAGCAGGTAACCCGTGGTGAAATTGTTCTCAATGGCAAGGTGATTTCATCAAGAAATGTCCAGATCCCCCCCGAACACAGGGGCATCGGCATGGTCTTTCAGGACTATGCACTTTTTCCACATCTGACTGCGGTAGCTAATGTGGCTTTCGGTCTGCGCAAACAGGGAAAAAAGAAGCAGCGAAAAGTGGCCGAAGAGATGCTGGAGCTGGTGGGTCTGGAAGACCATATAGAACGCTATCCGCATGAACTGTCGGGTGGTCAGCAGCAGCGTGTCGCAGTGGCACGCGCATTGGCTCCGGAGCCGCCCTTGCTACTAATGGATGAGCCCTTCTCCAATCTTGATAACGATTTGCGTGAACGACTGGTACTGGATATACATGAGATATTACGTCAGCGGCAAACTACTACCTTATTTGTCACCCACGATCAGGAAGAGGCCTTTGTTATTGGTGGTCATATTGCGGTGATGAATGAGGGCTATATAAATCAGTGGGATATGCCGTATAACCTCTATCATGAGCCGGCAAACAGGTTTGTAGCCGATTTTATCGGCCAGGGGCGCTTGATCGAAGGTGTACTTGCCAGCCATGAGTCGGTGCGGACGTCATTAGGATTATTGGCAGGAAACCGTTCCTATGAATGGCCGCCCGGCACCCGAGTCGATGTTTTATTGCGGCCGGATGATGTTCTGCTTGGTGTTGATGGGGGCGTGGATTGCCTGATAACCGACCGACATTTTAAAGGCGCTCAGATCATGTATACCCTGCGTGCTCCGGGTGGTGATGAATTGCTATCACTGGCACCTAGTCATTTTGATATCGATATCGGACAGAAGGTGAAAGTGGCGGTGGATGCGGAGCATCTGATTGTCTTCAGGCAGTAGGGTGGATCATACTTTTGTGCTTGCCCTTCGGGTTCCCTGCGATGCTCAAACAGCACATCCCGGAACCTCCGGCTCAATCTGCGCGTCCTGGCAAGCCTGAATGGGGTTCTAAGAAAAAGGCCCAAAATCAAAGACCAAAAAATACTCGTCATTCCAGCACACTTCTAGTCGGATGAGTATATTTTCAAAAACTCGGATCTGACCCGGTTTTTCCTGGTTCTGATGTTATAAACCATTGATATTAAAATATTATATGTAATACACCTTGCCAAGTCTGTCAAGTGGACTATGCTTTTACACGGGGTAAGCAAGAACAATATTCTTGCAGCGGACGATAGAGAGCTAGATGGTTGCAATGGCCTGATATCAGGTTCCTGGTTCTTGTTATGGAGTCCGGCATACCGCTAAGTAATTTTAGTGTATCAATTCTTAAAAATAGAGGGTAAGGCGATGAAAAAATTCATTCTTGTCGATAATCAGGGTAACACCAGTGACCAGCAGCACATAGAAACTGGTAAATTTCATATGAGAGAAGGCATTGCAGTAGATAAGTCTGTCGCGATTCTCATGAATAGTGGAGATAATTCACCCATTCTAGCGGTTATGAATTATCCTGGTACTATTGATGATGGGCTTAAAATGTTTTTGTTGCATGTCTGGAATCTTGACAATGAAGGATATTCCATAGTTAAAGAAGTGGAGTTGCCGACAATCACTACTGAACATAAGCTTGCCTTTGCGATTAAGGCGGTCGGTGCAATTTATGACTTTCCTGCCTATAAGAAGTGGGCTGATGCATGGATTTGTGGGAGTGATCATTCTATGGATTCAATTAAAGCCATAACAAGTATGGTCGAGGAGGAAATTAAAGAGCTGGAAAATGTACAGAAAGTTTCCTATTCAATGGGCCTTGATCTTGATGAAAAGGATGGTGTGAAAAAGGCCCAGTTCGAAAGAGCCAGAGTGGTATTCCATGCGGCTGCGCTAGCGCAGAATTCTCAGGAAGACAAGTTCTTCAATACGAAAATTGCTCAAATCTTCAATGGTATTGAAGAGTTCGTTGATTCAGCGAGTCTGGTCAGCATGTCTGATGAGATCCTTCAGGTAGCTTAAGGAAACCCAGGTTTTGAGTGTTTCGTCCTTCGTGGACGAGGCACTTTCGTTTTTTATTCTTTTGCTTGAATTAAGCTGAGTGTTTCGTCCACGAGGGACGAAACACTCAACCGTGCGACAGCACAAGAAAAGAAAAAACTCCACTTGCAGTCCCCGGCACATAAAGGCATTCTCCCCGGCCATGGAACAGGCACTGGAAATCTTACGCAAAACCTTTGGTTATGATGAATTCCGTCATAACCAGGAAGATATTATTCAAACCTTGCTAGAAGGCAG
>BTQX01000085.1:0-6935 GCA_036986095.1 Gammaproteobacteria bacterium | reverse complement strand
GAATAAATAATTCAAAAGACTAAATCCGCCGGGAGCGGATTTGAACAGTCGAAGACTGGCCCGAAGGGTGAAGGCCATGGATGGCCTGAATAAATGAACTCGCCCATAAAGGGCGAAAAACCCATATTAATTCAAGAAATTGAATAAAAAAGAAGACGAGGAGCATGAAAAATATGTTTCACGTGAAACATTCCACGATCAAATCCTCATCGGCATAACAATATAGACTGTTTCTTCATCACCCGGTACACGTATGGTACCACTGCTATTTGCATCACTGAGTAGCATTTCTACTTTTTCAGAATTTATGGCATTCAAGGCTTCAAGCATATAACCAACATTGAAACCTATTTCTACGTTGTCGCCGGTATATTCAATATCAATTTCATCAAAGGCTTCTTCCTGATCGGGGTTGTTTGCAGATACACTCATTTTGTCTTTATTGACGATTAGCCTTACGCCTCTAAACTTTTCGTTTGTTAGTATGGCAGCTCTGTTCAGGGTGTTTTGCAGAGCATTTCTATCAATAATAAGGGACTTATCCTGGTTTTTTGGAATTACTTTTTCATAATCAGGAAAGCGGCCATCTATTAGTTTTGATGTGAAAACGACCGAATCTAATTCTACGCGTATGTGATTCGGGTTAAAGCTGACGCTTATTTCAGTATCGCTATCTTCGATTATGTGGTTTAACTCAGTAATTGCTTTTCTAGGAACGATTGCCTGTATCTCTGCATCTGTTGATCTGGATGTAAGTTGGCATTCCGTTTTCGCGAGCCTGTGCCCATCGGTTGCAACTGTTTTCAATTTATCGCTATCGGCAACCAGCAGCAGTCCATTTAGATAAAATCGTACATCTTGTTGGGCCATAGCAAATGCGGTTCGAGAAAGTGCTTGCTTAAATATGCTGGCGGGTACTTTCCAGACCTGGCTCCATTGTTCAGTTTCAATTTTCGGAAAATCGTCAACGGGTAGTGTTTGAACAGTAAAGCGACTTTTACCAGAGCGAATTATACACTTGCCATTTTCTTCTGCAGTAATTGATATTTCAGCATCCTCTGGTAGTGCTCGTGTGATATCAAATAATTTTCTGGCATTAATTGTTAATTCCCCTGCCTCTCCTGTTACATTATCGCAAAATGTAATTACTTCAACCTCGAGGTCAGTGCCTGTAAAGCTTAGTCTGTTTTTACCATCAGATTGCATTAATACATTTGACAATATTGGTAATGTCTGACGTTTTTCTACCACACTGCTTACATAAGTAAGTGGTTTGAGCAATGCTCCTCTGGATAATGTTATCTTCATAGTATTACCTTATTTTTATATATATTTACTTCTACTGCTGTTTAGTAATAAAAAGTCTGTGTAAAAGCCAGTTTTTCTCTATTAATTCAATTACTTGTAATAAATATATACCTGTTGATAAAAGCTTGGAATAGAGCGGAAAACATGTGTGTTTATGTGCATAGGTATGTAATCATAAGCGTATTTTTAATTTATCCCCAATTTATTCATCAACTACTGAGAATTTTCAACAGGTTTTCATAGTCTTCATTCAGTTGAGGTATCTCATTGGTCAACTCTTTCACCTTTTTACAGGCATGAATGACTGTTGTATGGTCTCTACCGCCAAATGCATCTCCAATCTCTGGCAATGAATGGTTTGTTAATTCTTTTGCCAGGGCCATTGCGATTTGTCTGGGTCGAGTAATATTTCGGGTGCGCTTTTTTGATCGAATGTCCGCTACTCGGATTTTGTAATAATCTGCAACCGTTTTCTGTATGTTTTCCAGGCTGATCATTCGCCGCTGAAAGCCGACAATATCCTTTAGGGCTTCCTTTGCCAGGTCAAGATCAATCTCACGGCCTGTGAATCGCATACTGGCAACTATTCGATTCAGGCCGCCTTCAAGTTCACGAACATTTGAGCGAATTTGTCTTGCAATAAAAAATGCAACTTCCTGTTTAAGGTTAATCCCCATTTCTGCTGCTTTGGTGATTAGAATCGCAACCCTGGTTTCAAGTTCAGGCGGTTCAATGGGAACAGTCAGGCCGGACCCGAATCGGGATACCAGGCGCTCTTCCAGCCCCTCTATTTCCTGCGGCATTCTATCACTGGTCATAATAATTTGACGGTTCAGATCTAACAGAGAGTTAAAGGTATGGAAAAACTCTTCCTGGGACTGGTTTTTACGTGCAAAAAAATGGATATCATCAATAAGCAGGGCATCGACAGAACGATAGTGAAGCTTAAAATCAGCAATGGTTCCATGTTGCAGGGCTTTAACAAAACCCTGAACAAAAAATTCCGACCGCACATATGCCACAGCTGCTGTGGGTTGTTGCTGGAGAATCTTATTTCCGGCTGATTGCATAAGATGGGTTTTGCCGACACCTGAGCCGCCATAGATAAATAACGGATTATAAGTTTGACCCGGATTTTCACTAACCTGTAAGGCGGCTGCTCGCGCCAGTTGATTGGACTTGCCAGCAACATGGCTGTGGAATGTAAATTTTGGATTTAGGGCTGTGGGAAAATCCCGCCTTATTTTTTTACTGCCTGCACTATTCCGTTCACTATTAATTAAACCCTTTTTCTCTATCGGACGATCAGAACTTACTACACTTTTGCTGCCGATTTTCAGATTAACAACAAAGTCACCATTTCCTACAGAGCTAGCGATTTCTGTGATACGACCCAGGTAGTGCGATTCTACCCAGTCTTTGACAAAACGATTTGGCGCCAGTAAGGATAGTTTATTGTGATCCTTCTCAGCCTGTAGCGGGCGGATCCAGGTGTTAAAGTGGTTACTGGACAACTCACCTTCCAGGTGTGACAGGCAGTCATTCCAAAAGCTTTTTCTAGGCAATGTAGTTCCCTGATTTCTATAATATAATCATATAGTTATATTATTATATATTATTTAAGTGCTGCAGCAAGCCAGGAAAATTCCAGCATGTTGAGTCTCATAGTTTAACCAATAGAATTAGAGTTATCCACAGGTAAAAGTATTAATATTTTATTATCTGTTTATAAGGAAAAGTAAATACAGGTTGACATGTAAGCCAACAAAAAGTACATTTTCCGCCCTTTTACATTTTGACCGAACTTCTTTACTGGCCGTGGCCTGAAAAAGTCTTTCGGGGCACTTACTATCGAAGACAGACAGAGACCATGAAAAGAACATTTCAGCCTAGTGTGTTAAAACGTAAACGTCGTCACGGTTTTCGTGCAAGAATGAAAACCCGTAGTGGTCGCGCAATTATCAATGCTCGACGCGCTAGAGGCCGTGCTTCACTAAGCGCCTGACATTTAAGCCTATCTCGTGTCTGAGGCTTTAAAAAAATCCAGCAGACTGCTGGAGAAAGCCGATTATGGACACGTGTTCAAAAATGGCCTGCGTCACCATGGAAAATATTTCCTGGTCATCGTCTGCGTAAATGGACTTGAAACGGCAAGAGTAGGGGTTGCAGTCTCCTGCAAAGTATCACCAGGGGCCGTTGTGAGAAACCGGATTAAGAGACAAATACGGGAATCATTCAGGCTTAAGAAGAATTTACTCAGGGGTCTCGATTGTGTGGTTGTTGCAAAAAAGGCGGCAGCAGGAATCGATCGGCCCACTCTACGCTCATCACTTGAATCACACTGGCGGAAAATTTCAGACAATGCGTAACATACCTGTAAGCATACTGAGGTTTTATAAGCGCTGGATCAGTCCGTTATTAGGGCAACACTGCCGATTTTACCCCACATGTTCGGAATATGCTGCAACTGCAATAGCAGAATATGGCGTCATTCGGGGCGGCTGGATGTCAGTACAACGGGTTTTTCGTTGCAACCCGTGGAATGAAGGTGGCCTGGATTATGTGCCCTGTAAGCACAAGGAACATGTAGATGGATAATCAAAGATTAATACTTTTTGTTGTACTGGGCCTCCTTTCTTTAATGCTTTGGCAGTCATGGGTAGAATACAACACACCACAACAACCGGTACAGAAAGAACGGGATGCAACGACCGGACAAGTTCTTGATAAGGCAGCCATTCCAGCTACACCGGAGATGCGTACTGAGGCACCGGCGCCAGCATCCGCCACAACAGAATTATTGTCAAACCCCGCACGTTCAGGTGAAACGGTAACAATCGAAACCGACCTCCTCAAAGTTGAGCTGAATACCTATGGGGCAGGAGTCAATAAGGTATGGTTGAGAAAATACACAGTAGATATCGATCACCCCGATGAGCTGTTTCAGCTTATGAATGACACAGGAAAAGATATTTATACAGCACAGGGTGGTTTACTTGTGCAGGGAAGAAAATTCCCAACCCATAAAACACTTTTTACGGCATCGAAAAATTCTTATCGACTGGCAGATGGACAGGACACACTGAACGTAGAATTTGTCTGGAATTCAGCTGACGGCATTACCTACAAGAAAAGCTACAGCTTTCATCGCGACAGCTACGCGGTTGATATCAAATTCAGGGTATTAAATACCAGTACATCATTATGGAACGGTTATCAATACCATCAGTTTGAGAGGTCTCAGAAGGAAAGCCAGGGTTCATTTAATCCAGCTAGCATGGTTCCAAGCTACACGGGCGGAGCAATCTATACCGAGCAGGATAAGTACAGCAAGATCAGCTTTTCAGACATGCAGGATGAAAACCTGTCCATCATTACGTCAGATGGCTGGGTGGGCATGCTGCAGCACTATTTTGTCGGGGCATGGCTGCTTGAAGAGGATGGTAAATATGAAATGTTTACCAATAAATTAGCCGGCAATCGATATTTTATTGGGTATAAGACACTGGAGCCGTTAAGCATACAACCGGGTGCGGCCGGTGAGCTTACGACCCGTATTTATATGGGGCCGAAAGAAACAAGAAGGCTAAAAGATGTTGCCCCCGGCCTTAAACTTACCGTCGATTATGGCTGGCTAACACCTATTTCGGCACCCCTTTACTGGTTACTCGATAAGATCCATTTAGTGGTAGGCAACTGGGGCTGGGCTATTATAATTCTGACTATGCTGATTAAACTCGCATTTTATCCCCTTTCTGCAGCCAGCCATAGATCAATGGCAAACATGCGTAAAATGACACCACGCATTAAAACACTAAAAGAACGCTATGCTGACGACAAGCAGAAGCTGAATCAGGCCATGATGAAGCTATACAAGGAGGAAAAAATCAATCCTCTTGGTGGTTGCCTGCCGGTACTGATACAGATCCCCGTTTTTATTGCCCTGTACTGGGCATTGCTTGAAAGTGTTGAATTACGCCAGGCTCCATGGATCCTGTGGATCAGGGATCTATCAGCACCTGACCCCTATTTTGTACTGCCTATACTGATGGGTGCATCTATGCTGGGACAACAAATGCTCAGCGCCGTTGCCATGGATCCCCTGCAGAAGAGGATAATGATGGCAATGCCGATCGTTTTTACCTTCTTCTTCCTGTTCTTCCCGTCAGGCCTGGTGTTGTACTGGACCGTAAACAACCTGTTGACAATCGCTCAGCAATATACAATCAACAAAAAAATGGGTGTTTAATACACCATTTTTAACTCATTTCGTTGACAACAGGTAAACCTGACACCATAGCCGCCATTGCCACACCGCGTGGCAATGCGGGCGTGGGGATTATCCGGGTATCAGGACCCGCTGCCCGTGATATTCAACTGCAGTTGCTTGCTAAGCAACTGGAACCCCGCAAGGCAACATTGGTAAAAATTTATGATCAGCAGCAGCGTCTGATTGATCAGGTGTTGCTGATATTCTTTCCCTCACCAAACTCCTTTACCGGCGAAGACGTCCTTGAGCTGCAGGGACATGGAGGGGTTGTGGTTCTGGACATGCTGCTTGAGCACATACTTTCGCTTGGGTGTCGCCAGGCAAGAGCAGGCGAGTTCTCAGAACGTGCATTTTTAAACGGCAAGATTGACCTCACCCAGGCGGAAGCAATTGCTGACCTAATCGGGGGACAGACCCGTTCTGCTGTACGCGGTGCTATGCGCTCTCTGCAGGGAGATTTTTCTAAAGAAATTCATCATCTACTTGAAGGCCTTATACATCTACGAATGTTGGCAGAAGCCTGTCTGGATTTCCCGGATGAGGAGGTTGGTGTGGTTCCAGTTAAGGAATTTGAGCAGAGACTTTTATCTGTGAGAGAGAAAATCAGACGATTGCTGGATTCCGCACACAACGGTAGTTTATTAAGGGAAGGCTTTCACCTGGTACTTGCAGGCAGGCCAAATGCAGGAAAGTCAAGTTTGCTGAATGTGCTGACAAAAAACGATACTGCAATAGTCAACGAGCAGGCAGGCACAACGCGGGACATCATCAGAGACCAGATAGATCTTGATGGAATCGTGATAGATCTCTCTGATACAGCCGGCCTTAGACAGACATCAGATACGATAGAGTCAGAAGGCATCAGGCGAACAAAAAATGAACTTGAAAAAGCAGACAGAGTGTTGCTGATAATTGACGAAGCGGATTATTCAGAGGCAGCCAGGAACGAGCTGTTATCTTATGTCGAGCATGATATACCGGTGACGATTATAAGAAATAAGATTGATTTACAGAACATAGAACCAGAAATAATACACCGGGAACAATGGATCGAAATTTTACTATCAATAAAATCTGGCGCCGGGCTTGATTTGCTTTTCCGTCACCTGAAAGAAACCACATCGTCAGACACCCTGGGCGAAGGTGTTTATACAGCCAGGCGCAGGCATATTGACGCTCTGCAAAAAGCGAATATTTCATTGCAAAATGCAGCCGGGCATATATCGGATTCAGTACAACTGGAGTTGCTTGCAGAAGACTGTCGACTGGCACAGAATTCATTGAATGAAATCACCGGAGAATTTAGCAGCGAAGACCTGCTTGGAAGAATATTCAGCTCATTTTGTATTGGAAAATA
>BTQX01000084.1:0-6939 GCA_036986095.1 Gammaproteobacteria bacterium | reverse complement strand
TAGCGCAGCCATTGGATCGGTTCCATTTGGTTTCGCACTGTTGCTGGCCTTTGCCGTCGGGCGAAGTATCCCCATTATTCTTGGCGCATGGAGCATGGGCTGGCTGGAATCTTTACAGGTACTTTCCCGTCATCAAAAGGCACTGGAATGGATTGCGGGTGTAGCCTTGATTTTAACTGGCCTGTATTTATTAAATGAGTATTTCTTTATCATCGAGTACTGACCATCCAGCGCAGCATACAGTGCATGACAGATTTATGTATTTTCCTATGCGTACCTCCGCGACCTCTGCGGTTAAACTACTTTTCTTAATAGAAATCCGAATATCTTATGAACATACTATTTCTCTGTACTGGCAATTCCTGCCGCTCACAGATGGCCGAAGGCTGGGGCAGGCAATTCGCTCCAGCAGACTGGAAAATTACCTCTGCCGGTATTGAAGAGCATGGAAAGAACCCACGTGCCATCAAGGTTATGGCAGAAGCAGGTATTGATATCTCACACCAGGAATCGACTCGACTGACTGATGAAATGCTGGATCAGGCTGATCTGGTGATAACTGTCTGTGGTCATGCAGATGAGCATTGCCCGGTACTGCCCACAGGCATACGTAAGATTCATTGGCCACTGGAGGATCCGGCGAAAGCAGTAGGCTCGGAAGAAGAGATAATGCAGACATTCAAAGCATCACGTGATGAGATCAGACAACGTGTCGTTGAACTGCTGGCTGAGCTGAAAGCAGGGCAGGAAAAATGAGCGAGCATAGTAGAGCTCCGGCAAAAAAGTTAATAGCTATGAAGATTGGATTTTTTGAGCACTATCTGACGGTCTGGGTTTTTCTTTGTATTGTCGCAGGTATTACACTAGGGTATTACTTCCCAGCCCCGTTCCAGGCTTTTGGCAAGATGGAAATCGCACAGGTAAACACACCTGTTGCAATATTGATCTGACTGATGGTTATTCCGATGCTGCTGAAGATAGATTTTTCCACATTGCACCATGTTAAAGAATACTGGCGAGGAGTAGGGGTGACCCTGTTCATCAACTGGGCAGTGAAGCCCTTTTTCATGTCGTTGTCTGGATGAGTAAATCCCGTTCCAGTGCTAAAAACTTACTTGTACTAACCGCCAGTTGCTGATAGAAGGAGTGTTTGGCGTTATCCAATACGAGTTCGCAATATTGCGGAATCCATATATCCATGTGCTCTTCAAAAAGATTTTTCTGAATTGTCCTGCTGTGTTCAGCTTCCACAATATCATCAGAGATGAGTGCGTCATGTTCACGTTGTACCAGTGTTTCCATGTACTCGAATTCAGCACTAATATGATCCGGATAATCCTTGAAGGAGTCGTTAAATTTAAACCCGGTACCTTTTATGAAACGTCTGACAGCTGCAGTTTCGGGACCATTTAGTAATCCTGCTCCTGGTTTTTTTTGTACAGACGCGTAGGGTGGCAGGTGTTTGCCTGGTCCTACAAATAACCATGTATACTCTTCTGCGAGTGTCTGCAGTAGTTCATGGTTATCGGTATCCAATGGTAACTGAAGCCCAAGGGATTCCAGAGTCTCACGTAGCGGTGGGCTCTGTAACTTGTCGAACAACTCATCATCTATTTCGTAGCGAAACAGGCGACTGAACAATCGATAAAGCCCGACCCGTGACAGGGCCATTTGTATTACCTCATCAGTCATCCTGCCTTTGTGCCTGTCATTCATGAATTAAACCTTCTCAACCTTCACAACTGTATCCATCCAGCGTTGCTGGCCGTTTACAGGGTCAGGGGAAGAAGGAATAATCCAGTTAGGGTGTACACCATTCTCACTCCACCATTTACGGGCATAGTCCGGGTCATCAATACTGAATAATGTTTTTTTACCCGATGCCATGCGTCCATATTCCCAATGTCCACAGTGGTTGGAAATGGAAATAATACCAGGATAAACCGCCGGTGTTACACGCGCTCTGGTTTCAATTTTCCCCATACCCGAAGTCAGACGAATATCGTCACCTTCTTCAATTCCGAATTGCTCGGCAGTTGCCGGATTTATCCAGGCCGGGTTTTCATAGTAAATCTCTGTCAGCCATTTACAGTTCTGTGTTCTCGAATGAGTTTGCACATTCACTTTATATGTGGTCAGGATCATCTCATCAGGATTAATATTGATATGTTCAGGGATCTGGTGCCAGGTCGGCATCGCCGGTAGACCCTTATTTGCCATCAGTGCTGAATATAACTCAAAATAACCGGTCTTATTGATCTTGTCCGGTTTAAAGGCTTCATAGACCTTATCTCCAACTTTCTGACCGATGTAGCCTTTATAGGCTTTTTTACTGTGTGTATACCCTTTTGCAGCGGCTTCTTCTCTACCTGGTGCATGTGCTTTTTTCCAGTTCCAGTAAACACCGGTGTCACTGTCAAATAAAACTTCGTCACCTTCCAGTTTGCTTGCAGGCGGCTCTTTGAGGAACTGGTAAAACAGGGGTTTATCATCAGGGTCGACATAAACACCATGCTTTACCATGTAATCATATCCACCTGCTTTTTTAACAGAGGGAGTCATCTCACAGGATAAGCGGAAGAATTCTTTTGCAGACCTGTAGCCGAGAGGGAAACCCATGCGCTCGGCCATTTCGATACAAACATCCTTGAAGTCTCGTACCTCTGCGGGTGGCTCAACCAGAGGTTGACGCATGTAATATTCAGGAATCTGGTTTGGACTCACCATATCTTCCCAGTCCCAGCGCTCAGTATAGGTAGCATCCGGTAGAATGATATCGGCCAGAGCAGACGATTCATCGTAGAACGGCGAAATTGACACAGTGAATGGCAGAATCTTTTCATCTTTTAATGTATCAATATTGCGTTGTACCTGTGGGTTTGAGTACACTGGCTGGTAGCAATACCACATGTACAGGTCGGGCCGACCCTGACTACCATCGCGTATAACATCCAGAACTTGATGCGATATATGATGAGTCGGAAACATTACTTTACCTTTGAAACCATCCAGCACATCCAGCTTTCTGGCCTTCGGCGGATTAGGATAGCCATGGGGATATTTCCACTTCGGAGTTACCGCGCGACAACGCCCGCCGGGTACGTCGATATTTCCGGTGATGGCAGCCAGCATCTGTATAGCACGTTCACAGTCATGACCATTGTGATGGGCCACCGCGCCACGATAACTGATCACTACCGCCGGGTAGTTTAGAGCGAAAGCACGGGCTATTTCCCGTAATTTGTCGGCAGGTACACCACTCTGCTGTTCGGCCCATTCCGGGGTGTAGTCTTTCAGGTGTGCTTTCAGCGCTGCCACTTTCTCTTCCATACTGGCGTTAACATTTTCGGTGACACGACAAAATTTAAGGAATTCCTCACCGTGTGGCAGGTATAAATCTTCCTTCATGATGACATGACACATAGCCAATACAGCAGCAAGATCGGTGCCTGGCTTGACAGGTACCCACTCACCAGATTTGGATACCGTATTGGAGAGCATCACATCAAAGCTGACAACACGCACACCCCGTTCATTGATGGCATTTACCAGTCGTTGTGCAGTAGACACGTGGTTAGTGTGGGCCTCAAAAAGGTTGCTGCCAAAGTTGAGAACAAAACGCGCGTTGTCGAAGTCCCAGTTGTCATAGTGTTTGCCCCAGGTAAATTCCTGCGCAGTCCATTTTCCTCCCTCACAGATGGAAGTGTGATTGCCTATGGTCTTGGTGCCATAGGCGGCAAGAAACTGCTTGATGATTTTGCTGGAACTGGCTTTCATGCGGCCATAGTGAAACATAAACTTTTCCGGATTGCCCTCATCCTTTAGTTTGTTAAGATAGTTGGTAATCTCAGTCAGTGCTTCATCCCAGCTAATCTTCTTCCATTTACCTTCACCTCGTTTACCCGTACGCCGTAGCGGGTACAGGATCCGGTCCGGGTCATTCGGCTGGTTAACGCCTGCCTGTCCTTTGGCGCAGAGCTTGCCGAGTGTACGAATGGAATTGATCTGGCCCTCTATTTTAACCAGACGCCCGTCCTCCACATAGCCAACATTGGGGCAGCGAGACACGCACTGCCAGCACGCGGAGGGTTTCATCTCACGTTCCAGACCTGTGCGCCTGGAGAAATCTTTGCCGCCCATCAGCAGTTGTCGTGGTGGCTCTGCCAGTGCAACACGGGTCATACCCAGAGTGCCGGCAAGTGCTGCGCCGGCCTTAAGAAAATCGCGTCTGTTTAACATTTTCTCTTCCTCCCTATATTCCAGCCAGGCGAGCGATCTGGCCACCCACGACAATCACATACCTTAGAAGGAACCCGCCGGTGATGACTAGTATCGGCACCAGTAACATGGTTATACCACCATGCACATATTGACCATTTCCGATCAGTGCAGGAAAAACTTTTATCAATTCAATCAGCCCCGGTATCAACAGACCGATCACGACGACACCGATCCAGAACGGGCCGGCCAGTTCGCCACCCAACTGGAACACCTTGATGGCTTCTTCTACATGGCCAACAGTCAGGTGGGCATACATAAAGAACAGGAATACCACCATCAGTTCCAGGCCAATAAGCAGAGTATCTGTGACGGCGAGAATGTAAGTAGCATCGGAATAGCCCTCATTCTTATCGTTCTGCCAGTTAAAGTATCTTGCAGGCCAGTCCCAGTTCAGTAATTTCACCAGCCAGTCGGTGAATAGCACCACTGCAATGCCGGTAGAAATCGAAGACACAAGAAATAACATAGCGAGGATTGGTGAATTCCATAGTGGCCGCGCAGGCATGGCTCCCAGCAATACACCGGTATAAACAGCGACACTAATGCCTAGAGCAATGCTTACATAAGCAAGGCGATCACGCCAGATCTTCCATTTGTCGTTGAGACCGTTGCCGGGCAGGATAAAGGTCAGCGCATAAGGAGCAGTAGCAAAGAAATACAGAAGGAGTAACCAGGATCCAATAGACATTGGTGACAGGTTGATGGTTTTGTAAAGGTTGATCCAGCGGAACCAGTGACCGGCCTGGAACGACCCTAGCTCAAACACTAACAGGAACACACCGATTCCGACCAGGGGCAAAGATATGATTGCGCCGTAACGGGCAAGACGATAGAAAGCAGACCGGCCATGGCTGCGCAATAACATGGAGGCACTGGTTATCAGCGCACCGGCGCCCATGCCCGCTAGAAACAGGTAGCCAACCACCGGTAAACCCCAAATTAGTTCTTGTTCCATGACTACCTCCTCAATTTTTCTTTGCGGTGCGTGGTGACACGGATGTAGCGGTCTTTATACAAAAAGTCACGAGGGTCTGCGTGGTCTGCATCGATATAATAGACATTAGGGTATGTCCCCATCTCCTTGAGTAAGACCGTATAGGAGTTTTGCGCGAGTAATTTTGAAACCTCGCTGGCGGGGTCATTGACATTACCAAAAATGCGTGCCCGACCTTCACAGGTGTTCACACAACTCGGTTCCAGACCCTGAGTAACTCGATGCAGGCAGAAATCACATTTATCTACTGTGCCGGTGATTGGATTGAGGTAGCGTGCATCGTAGGGGCAGGCCTGAATGCAGTATTTGCAACCGATACAAATATCATCATCGACTACAACAATACCGTCTTCTTTACGCTTGTAGGTGGCACCTGTCGGGCAGACATCCACACAGGCAGGTTGAGAACACTGGTTGCATAGGCGGGGGAGGAAGCTGCGGTCGACATTTGGAAAGTCTCCCTTTTCAATGTACTCGACCCAGCTTCGGCTATAGCCTAATGGCACATCGTTTTCACTTTTACATGCTACCGTGCAGGCATGACAGCCAATGCAGCGTCGCGTGTCAATCACCATAGCCCACTGCACCTGGTGATTGCTTTTTTTAGTTAGGGCTTTGGAGGTGTTGCCGAGGGTGGTTGTAGCAGTCCCCGCAGCGGCGACAGTTATACCCAGTCCAGCCAGGAAATTTCTTCGTGATAGAGTTTGTTGTTCTGTAATGGAAGGACTTTTCTCGTACGCATCCTGGTCACCATTACGTCGCCCGACGGACCTGGTCAGTGTTTCTGCATTTCTATTCTTACGCATAACCTGCCTCCACATCTAAAGCTTATTGCTATTTGAACATTACCAGCCTCAATCAAGTCTCTTCAAAAAAACACCTTAAGATACAGAGCTTTTACCTCAGATTACCTAAAATGTAAGTATCTATTAACGATTTCAGTATAGAACGTTGTCCCCAAAAAAAAATTGACAAAAATCAACAAAACTCGTCGGTTTACCGATGAGTTTTGAAGGAAATACAAAGCATAGATTACGATGTTGTACTTCCTGGCTGATACAGCTGATTAAAAGTTTCGGTAGAAAGATTGAAGGCGGGAGCGAATTAAAGGGGTCACCCATTAGCCCGCCCCGGTCAATAGCCTAAACTTATCCCTGCCGAAATCAGCATAAATATTTAACTTTATCCATCGTCATTACGCACATCGCACCCGTTATGTCATCGTCTTTGGCATCAGATCAAAACGATCCGCACCAGTCACCCATCTGGATTAAGGCGGGAACCTTTCTTAGCATTCCAGTTCTTGGTACCTTTGCAATGCCATGCAGTGTTTCTCGGTAAGGGGATAGCGTCTTGAGTGTCAGCGATAAATCATTGCTTAACCGCTTTTCAAACACGTGCCTGTCCTCTTCATCGATGATAACCACAACGTGATTATTTGAATGTAAATCAATTCCGCAGTAATGTGACATGTAGTCTCCTCTTTGTTTGTGAGCAGCCAGTTTAACAACTGGCTGCGAGGAGGCTGGCTAGAGGATTATCAGGTTGTGCGTTATCTCACTGCCCAGGCTGCTATCCACCGTGTAAGTTGAACCCAGCACATCAATATCATTTTTTAAATAACGAAAGTCGTGTAGGCGAATTTTGCAGTTCAATATTGCCAA
>BTQX01000083.1:0-7008 GCA_036986095.1 Gammaproteobacteria bacterium | reverse complement strand
CTGATCTTCACGGGAAACTCTTATAAACATACTGTTCTCACAAAAAAGCCACACGCTTAAAACTAAACGGGTGGCTATAATATGGCGGAGAGGCAGGGATTCGAACCCTGGATGGGCTACAAACCCATGCCGGTTTTCAAGACCGGTGCATTCAACCGCTCTGCCACCTCTCCATATTGCGCGCGAGTTTGCCTTAACTCACTTCAGGAAACAAGATGAGTGTGGTAATTTATGACGATAGTGGTGTTATTACCCCTTTATTTTTCCTTGAAATAGTGAAACTCTACCCTCATTATATATATCAGATTGAATGAATTTGTGTAAGACTACACTGTAAACGTTACG
Source organism: Gammaproteobacteria bacterium (assembly GCA_036986095.1). Lineage (GTDB taxonomy): Bacteria > Pseudomonadota > Gammaproteobacteria > BMS3Bbin11 > BMS3Bbin11 > BMS3Bbin11. Next base: position 6,663 of record BTQX01000083.1, on the reverse strand, counting down.
GAGATGAAAAAATGAACCCGAATTATGCTGCTGTTTCCCGCCCACGTCTGAACACGCTGGAAGCCAATAAAGTACTGAAAAACACCTACATGCTGCTGTCAGCCACACTGGCCTTTAGTGCCGTTATGGCAATGGTATCAATGTATATCAACATGCCGCCCATGGCATATTTGATTTCAGTTATTCTCGCTATAGTTCTCGGCATGTTTGTCCTGCCAAAAACAGCTAATTCTTCTGCTGGTATCGGTGTTATTTTCCTGATCACCGGCCTGCTTGGATTCGGCCTTGGCTCTATCCTTACTGTCTATATGGCTATGGCCAATGGCCCACAGATAATTACGACCGCTCTTGGCGGCACCGGCATCATCTTCCTGGGTCTGTCCGGCTACGCGCTAACCACTAAAAAAGACTTCAGCTTCCTCGGTGGGTTCCTGTTTGCCGGCATGATGGTGGTCATTCTGGCAATTATTGCCAGCCTGTTTATCCAGATACCCGCTCTGTCACTGACTATTTCAGCTGCTATCATCATGCTGATGTCAGGCCTGATTCTGTTTGATACCAGTCGCATCATCAACGGTGGAGAAACCAACTACATCATGGCCACCTACAGCATCTTTCTGAGCCTGTTCAACATCTTCATCAGCCTGTTGAGTATCCTCGGAATTATGAGTAGCGATTAAATCGGCTTTTTATAGCTAAAAACCCCGGCTAGACCGGGGTTTTTAATTTCAGGAAGACACTAATTGGGTTTGTTTCTAAAGATCACACTTGCTGTTGTGCTGATCATGTTGCTATGGCGCATGTGGCCTGCTACCAAACACTGGATGGAGAACGGCCCAAGAGGCAGTCGCAGTGACTGGATGTCGTTTACTCTGATTATTGCTGCAATTGTGGGGTTTGTTGTACTGATGATCATGTCGGTCAGGAATTAAAAAAATTTTCACCACAGAGGTCACAGAGGTCACAGAGGTCACAGAGATAAAAAAATAACTCATTAGGAGACCTCTATGTGTCGTCATTGAGGAATGGTGTGATAAAGCAATTTCTAAACGACTGGTTCTAAGTAAAGAGATTGCCGCGCTATACTCGCAATAACAGATTCCTGGTGATAATTGAGGTGCCCATCAAGATTCCGTATTTTCATATTCGCTTACAAGACTTAACGCCTTGTCATAGTCTTCTTCTGCAACACTGACTGTTATTAGTCCCATTGGTGGCAACTCCCCTATCCCACCCTGTAGATACTCACCGTCTATCCTCGCGGATACTCCATGCTGTTCAAGTAGCCCTTTGACGATATGAGCATCTATTGAATTCTGTGCTGTATAGACTCTAAACATTCTTATCCTCTGTGACCTCCGTGTCCTCTGTGGTAAATACAAAGAACATGTTAATCTGAAAGCTACTGAAGCTTACAACAAACCACACAAAAATGAATAAAATGACAAATACAAACCCACTCAAGGCATTACAAACTCTTGGTCAGAGCATCTGGCTAGACGATATCCACCGTGGCATGCTTAATAATGGTGATTTCCAGTCCTACATAGACAATGACGGCATTACCGGTGTGACGTCCAATCCTGCCATTCTTAAAAAAGCGATCCTCGATCATGATGATTATGATACAGCTATTGCACAACTGGCGTCTGAGAATACGGATGCCCGGAGTGCCTATGAAAAGCTGGTCACCGCAGATTTGCAGCAGGCAGCAGACCTGCTGCGACCGATATATGACGAACGCAATGGTCAGGATGGTTTTGTCAGCATGGAGGTCTCTCCACACTATGCACACGACACGGAGAAAACCATTCACGCTGGACGCCGTCTGTGGAAAATGCTGGCCCGACCCAATGTTTTGATCAAAGTGCCTGCCACAAAAGAGGGCCTGCCAGCTATTAGCACGCTGATTGCCGACGGCATCAATATCAATGCCACCCTGCTCTTTTCCATTTCACGTTATAGAGAGGTTGCGGCTGCCTATATTACCGGCATTCAGGACAGAGCAAATACCGGCCTGCCGGTAGAAAACATTGCATCGGTCGCAAGCTTTTTCCTCAGCCGCATAGACGTGCTGGTCGATAAAAAACTCTCTGCGCTGGAAGACACAACTGATCTGCGCGGTAAAACTGCAATTGCCGCCTCACGCATAGCGTATCAGGATTACAGAGAAATATTCAGCGGTAACGACTGGCAGGCTCTTGCCGGCAAAGGTGCGCAGCCCCAACGATTACTCTGGGCAAGCACCAGCACCAAGGATCCATCTTATTCAGATGTTATGTATGTCGAGGCATTGATAGGTGATAACACAGTCAATACCTTACCGCTAAAAACGTTGAAAGCCTATCAGGATCACGGCGTACCTGCTGTTCGCCTTGAAGATGACCTTGAACAGTCAGAAGCAGTACTGGAGCAACTCGCGGAACTGGGTGTAGATATGGAAGCAATCGCGCAGCAACTGGAAGACGAAGGCCTGGAAAAATTCATCAAGCCATTTGATGTGTTGCTTGAAACGTTGGAATCAAAACTTGGTTAGAGCAAAAGAAATTTACCACAGAGGACACGGAGGTCACAGAGGTTTAATGCGGTTCTTCAGCCGATTCTGAAGTTGGACTCAGCACGCTAAAGTATAGGGTGACAAAATTTTGTTTTATTGAAAATTCCTTTACCTCTGTGACCTCCGTGTCCTCTGTGGTGAAAAGGCAGTTTCTTTAAGCCAATATCTTCTCCTCCCCACCCATATAGCTGCGTAACACCTCAGGTACAACGATAGAACCATCTTCCTGCTGGTAGTTTTCCATTACCGCGACCAGTGTCCTGCCGACGGCCAGGCCGGAACCATTGATGGTGTGTAGCAGTTCTGGTTTACCGGTTTCAGGGTTACGCCAGCGGGCATGCATGCGCCGGGCCTGGAAGGATTCGAAGTTACTACATGAAGATATCTCTCGATAGGCCTGCTGACCGGGCAGCCAGACTTCGAGATCAAAGGTTTTGGCGGCACCGAAGCTCAGGTCTCCGCCGCACAGATTGACGACTCTATAGGGTAGATCAAGTACCTGCAATATGCCTTCTGCGTGGGATGTCAGCTCATCCAGTGCCTGCCAGGAATCTTCAGCACGGACAGCCTGCACCAGTTCCACCTTCTCAAACTGATGCTGGCGAATCATGCCACGGGTATCTCGGCCATAGGATCCGGCTTCACTACGGAAGCAGGGGGTGTGGGCGACTCTTTTGAACGGCAGTTGATCTGCATCAATAATCTCATCGCGCAGGATATTAGTCAGCGGGATTTCTGCTGTAGGTATAAGATAGCTGTCGTGCTCGGTATTTAACTTGAACAGGTCTTCTTCAAATTTCGGCAGCTGGCCGGTTCCCCACAAGCTGTCAGCGTTAACAATGTACGGCACATAGGTCTCTGTATAGCCATTCTGGCGACTATGTGTATCCAGCATAAACTGGGTCAGGGCCCGGTGCATAACAGCGATTTCACCCTGCATAACAACATAGCGGCTGCCTGTTATTTTTGCAGCGGCTTCGAAATCCATCCCTTTATAGGCACCCAGACCGACATGATCCTGCGGCTCAAAACTAAATTGCCTGGGCTCGCCCCAAAGACGTAATTCAACATTATCGTTCTCATCCTCACCCAGCGGTACCGACTCATGTGGGATATTGGGTATGCCTGCCAGCAGTTCATTCAGCTTTTCCTGAATCGAGACCAGCAACTGCTCTGCCGCCTTTAATTCAGTACCGAGGTTAACTACGGCATCTAACATAGGCTGAATATCTTCGCCGCCCACCCTGGCCTTTCCTATCTTTCTGGATTCAGCGTTACGCCTGCCTCGCAGTGTTTCAACCTGCACCTGCAGGGTTTTGCGCTGTGACTCGAGCTCTAAAAACTGCTCTTTTTCGAGCCGGAAGCCCTTAATAGCCAGTTTCCTGGCAACATCATCGAGATTATTTCGTAATAATTGTGGATCAAGCATATTTTTTGTAATGTGGTATTTGCTTTAAGCAGGGAAAAGTCAGGTATTCGATTTTATGCGTTTACTTCAGCATTCCAGCTAAGTACATGACCTGGTTTGAATGTGCCTGCCAGCTCAGAGAGAATGCCTGCAATTTTCTCCGGATCATCAAAAAACTCTATCACCTGCGGTAAATCGAGTGAAATATCCAGCAAACTTGAGGAATGAAGTTGACCTGAAACCCCAAAACCAGCAATACCGCGGAATACAGTTACCCCCCTCACCTGGTAATCATCATGCAATTTGGATAATAAGTCTTTAAGTCTGCCCTTTCCTTCAGTGCAGTATATCCGAACCACGGTTACATTCATTGTTTTCATCTAACACCCCATGCTATATCTGTCTGGCCACAGCCACACCCAGCCAAACCGCTACGATACAGAGTGCAACACTCAATAGAATGTTCAGTAATGCCAGAGTTACTGCGCCATCCTCAATCAGATTTAGTGTTTCTATGGAAAAAGTGGAAAAAGTAGTGAACGCACCCAGTCCCCCTATCAATATCGCACTACGCCAAAGCACATCGAATGTCGATCTTTCGATCAACAGTACAAACAGGAAGCCCATCAGCAGGGAACCTAATACGTTAACTGCTAAAGTACCATAGGGAAACGATCTGCCTAGCACAGCGTATACCGCATTCGACATACCGTATCGCATCACAGCACCCACTGCCCCACCGGCCGCAATTACTATAAGCTGATTCATATGGGCACCCCTGTTAATTGTGTCAGCCTGTCCTGGTTTATCTGTATCACTTTTTCTGCTGCCTGTAAGCCTGATCCAATTCTCCTAGATATCTTAGACGTTCTGCAATCTTTTTTTCCAGCCCGCGATCCAGCGGCTCATAGTAGCTAACCGGTTTCATCCCTTCAGGAAAGTAGTTCTCTCCGGCGGCATAACCCTCTTCCTCATCATGTGCATAGCGATAATTCTGGCTGGCACCAAGCTCCTTCATAAGCTTTGTCGGTGCATTTCGTAAATGCATGGGCACTGGCTGCGAACCCTGTTTACGTACATCAGAGAGTGCTTTTTTCCAGGCCATATAGACGGCGTTACTTTTCGGAACACTGGCCAGATAACTGACTGCCTGCGCTAGTGCCAGTTCACCTTCAGGACTACCCAGACGCTCCAGTGCTTCCCAGGCATTAAGGGCCAGCTGCAGACCGCGAGGATCAGCATTGCCAATATCTTCACTGGCCATACGCACCACGCGTCTGGCTACATAAAAAGGATCTGCGCCCCCATCAAGCATACGTGCAAGCCAATACAAAGCTGCATCGGGTGACGAGCCCCGGACGGATTTATGCAAGGCGGATATCTGGTCGTAAAAGGCATCACCGCCCTTGTCAAATCGCCGAAGATTTTCTCCAGCTACCTGCTTAATAGTCTCTTCATCGATCAGCTGCCTGCCATCGACAGTCCGGGCAAAATCAACTGCAATCTCTAGCATATTCAGGGAACGCCTGGCATCGCCGTCAGCAAGCCCGGCAAGCAGTCGTAAGGCCTCATCTGTAATGCTAATGGATAGATCGCCCAGTCCTCGCCGCTTGTCTGTAATCGCACGCTGAAGCACTTCAATGATGTCATCTTCAGTCAGTGATTTCAGCACATAGACTCGCAGTCGTGACAACAGTGCATTGTTCAACTCAAATGACGGGTTCTCAGTAGTGGCTCCAATAAAGTCGAAGGTGCCGTCCTCTATATGAGGAAGGAAACCATCCTGCTGAGTTTTGTTAAAGCGATGTACTTCATCAACAAACAGTAGCGTTTTCTCGCCGATCTCCTGATTCTGTCGAGCCTGCTCGACGACTGCGCGGATATCCTTAACGCCGGCATGCACAGCCGACATTGTTAATAAACGTGCGCTTGAGTGATGTGCAATCAATCTTGCCAATGTAGTCTTGCCGCTACCCGGTGGCCCCCACAGGATCATCGAATGCGCATGATGTGATTCCACCATATGGCGGATAGGCTTGCCCTCTTCCAGCAAGTGCTGCTGACCGGCACACTCGGAGATTTCCAGCGGTCGCATGCGATCAGCCAGTGGAGCATGCGAGGATATAGAGTGCATTAGCCGACCTCTTCGATGACATCTACACCTGGAGGGGGCGTGAAAGTAAAAGTTTTTTCCGGAATATTGCTATTTTCTTTTACATTATTGAAGTGCATTTGCGTCGTCTGGCCAAAACTGTCCTGCATCTTAAGTAGTTTAAGACTCCCATTGGAAAATCCTATGTAAATATCAGTAAAACCAGAATCCTGATTCTTCGGAGTCATGCGCACCCAGTCCAGATAATTACGCCGACCAGCGTCTTCCAGAATGAAGTTTTCAGCCAGGTCACCTTCTCCTGACAGCAGCATTGCAGGCGTTTGAGTGACAGCCGCATCGGACTGCCGATGGGTAATCTGCTCCAGTTCAACATCATATATCCACACCTGCTTGCCATCACCTACAATCAGCTGCTCAGATGGCGTGGCATAATGCCAGCGAAACTTCCCGGGCCGCAGTATCGAAAGCTCGCCGCTGGATGCCTCCAACAGGTTCATCTTTTCGTCCATGACCGTCTGCTCGAAACTGGCGGAAAAGCTTTTTATTTCACGATAAAACCGCTGCAGATCCTCCAGCCCGGAAGCA
>BTQX01000082.1:0-7069 GCA_036986095.1 Gammaproteobacteria bacterium | reverse complement strand
AAATCCTGCTAGACCCTCCACGTAGCGGGGCAATGGAAGTTATTGAACGATTGCCTGAATTGCAGGCAAAACGAATTGTATACGTATCATGCAATCCGGCAACCCTGGCGCGTGACAGTAGTATTCTTGTTCATAAGCATGGTTATAAGCTAACTGCTACGGGTGTTATGGATATGTTTCCACATACAAAACATGTTGAATCGATAGCTATTTTTGAACCTACATAACTTATTCCTGGCAAAATACTCTACTGAATCTGGCAGAAGGCAGAAGAATGGTGCTTAGCTGATCTATACGCCTGATGAGCGGGTAAATTAACTGGCTAGTTGGTCCAGGACTATCACCTTATCTCTTTTTTCCTGCTACAGTTTAGGTAGCACAACTTCTATTATAAAAGTTACGTAAATTATTGAAAAAACGTTTATCTTAATGATTCAAAAGGTAATATTAATATAAAATGTTACGAAAATACTGGATTCTTCTGCTTGACAGGAGTAGCCTGATAAGGACTGGGTAACATTAACATTGCTAGTTGCATGAGAGATGCATAAGTATTTAATTTTCATGCAAACTTAATGGCAAGGGAGATAATCCATGAATTTTAAAAAACTTAAAATTCCCGCTTTAGTGCTGGTGTTGTGGGGTTTGGCAACGACCGGTTTTGCATTTGAAGATGGCGGGTTCGAACAAGCTCAAAAAACACCCACATTGTATTCCAGCGCACCGTCATTCGGTAGTTCACTGGGTAGAGTATCCCAGTTTAGCATTGGTCAGGGATGGCTGAATAATAAATGGCAGGGGCAAAGTAGTCTCTATAAAACAAAGAGCCTGGATGTAGGGCTACTCGATACCAGTCAGTGGAGTGTCGATATCACCAGGCGTCTGCTGTCAGGTAAGCAAAACACCTATCTTGCTATGGGCCTGGGCTGGAATGATGTTGAAGTGGCAGCAGGTGAATCAAGCTTCGGCATGAGATTCATTGCCGAGGGGCGTGTTGGAATCTATGGCCCTACGTATCTATTTGGTCAGGCGGCATTGTCTCCCTGGATGACTAATGTTGGCCAGCTGGTCGACCCTTTTGGCAAGGAACTTGAATTAGGACTGGCAGTAGATCCTCTGCCATCCATGTCTCTACGTGCCGGATATCGGGGTTACTGGCTTGATTCTGCAGAATCATCGTCTGACCCCAGTTTGCGGAGTCAGACTGACGGCTTTTTTATAGGTGGTGGGCTACGCTGGTAGTGATTACCTTAATCTGATTCAGACGCTTTTTTTGTTTCAATCTGAATCAATGCAGGCTTTTTCTGCTCTACAGGTTTTTCAGCTTTCTTTGTTTCTTTGACGGTTTCTAACGTCGTCTTTGTAGAGCTGTCGGCGTTCCCTGTCGATTCCTTCACCGGTTTCTCTGCTATTTTTTTCATCGTTGGTTGATTGTCTGATGACTCTTTTAGTCCTGTTTTTGCTGTATTAGATGCTGTATCTTTGACCGGGCCAGTATCTGCTTTTGGCATCTCAGTAACGTTTGCTTTAACAGACCCCGTTTCTTTTTTAGTTTCACCAGCAAATTTATTCTTTTCAGGAGAAGTTGGTTTTTTGTTCATTGTACGAGATTTACTACTGGCCGATTTCTTTTTAGCCGCCGGGGCTGGAGCTACTACGTTCCCATTCACGTCTGGTATTACAGGCGTCTCCGTTTTGGCCTGTGCCATTACGTTGCCGTCTACTTCTTGCACCTTAGCTTCATTGCCAGCAGGGCGATTCTGCCGGTTATCCTCGCCAGTTCCCCGGTTTTGCCTGGGGTTGCGACGACGGCCCTTGCTTGAGCGGCTTTGCTGACGCGAACGATTCGGTTTGCCCTGCTGATTCCCCTGTTGATCTGTAGGCTGATCATTAGCGACTTGTTTGCCCGTCTTAGCTGACTGGCCAGGCTTCTTTTGCGTATTGCGCTGACGATTCTGCTGATTACCTTTTCGTTGCCCACCGCGACGATTATTTTGCCCGTTAGCCTGGTTTCTTCGGCTTCGCTGCTGTCCAGTACGTTGTACAGGCCTGGTTTCTTCCTTTGCATCTTCTACGACCTCAGCTTCACTACCACTGAACAGCTTCTTGACCAGTCCGGTAAACCAGCCGCGTTCCTCGCTACCATTTGCGGCAGCCGATTGCGCAGGAGCTGCAGATGGTGGTGGTGCAGATGTACTGTGAAATTCTGTACTGACAGCGGGCTTCTCAGCCGCAGGCTGCGGCTGATTACCCGGTACTGGCGATTCATTTTTGATTTCTTCTATTTGCAGCTTGTAGCTTGGTTTCTCGCCTGTATCATCAAGGTCTTCACTACGTAAACGTTCAATCTTGTAATGAGGCGTATCCAGTGAAGCGGTTGGGATGATCTGTATTCGGGTGCCGAGACGATTCTCGATACCAGTAATTTCATGTCGCTTTTCATTCAATAAAAAAGTGGCAGATTCGATGGGAAGATAAGCATGAACCATTTCAGTGTTTTCTTTCAGTGCTTCTTCCTGAATGATCCGCAGGATACTCAAAGATGAAGATTGTACGCCGCGAATTTGTCCAGTGCCTTCACAGCGGGGACATACCTGATGGTTTGACTCGCCCAACGACGGGCGAATTCTTTGCCGCGACATTTCCATCATACCAAAACGGGAAATACGGCCTGTCTGGATACGTGCACGATCGGATTCGAGTGCTTCATTGAGTCGATTTTCGACATTGCGCTGATTTTTATGTGATGTCATATCGATGAAGTCGATCACAATCAGGCCACCCAGATCACGCATACGTAATTGTCTGGCGACCTCATCGGCAGCTTCCAGATTTGTCTGTAAAGCAGTTTCTTCGATGTCGCTGCCTTTGGTTGCCCGAGCAGAATTCACATCGATACTTACCAGTGCTTCGGTATGGTCAATGACCAGGCTACCCCCTGAAGACATTTGCACAGAGCGGGAAAAGGCAGACTCAATCTGATGTTCAATCTGGAAACGTGAGAACAGAGGTACTGTATCTTCATAAAGCTTCAGGCGTGCAAGATTCTGCGGCATTACCTGTTCCATGAAACGTTTGGCACGTCCATAGACTTCAGCGTTATCAATAAGAATCTCTGTGATATCTGAGCGTAGATAGTCGCGCATGGCGCGGACTACGAGATTACTTTCCTGGTAAATCAAAAATGGAGCAGGGCGTTCCCCTGAAGCCTTGTCGATGGCTTGCCATAGCTGCATTAGATAGTCGAGATCCCATTGCATGCCTTCAAGGCTTTTACCGATGCCGGCAGTCCTAGCGATCAATGCATGATTGGTAGAGACATCAAGCTCATTCATTACTTTGCGTAGTTCGCTGCGTTTTTCCCCTTCAATACGGCGGGAAATTCCTCCGCCCTTGGGGTTGTTTGGCATGAGCACCAGATAGCGCCCAGCCAGACTTATGAAAGTCGTTAAGGCCGCACCTTTATTGCCGCGCTCTTCCTTTTCAACCTGTACAACGAGTTCCTGACCTTCCTTGATGACATCCTGTATACGGGTCTGAGAGATGGGCGCATTTTTCTTGTCGCCAGTAAAAAAGCGGCGAGAGATTTCCTTCATTGGCAGGAAACCCTGACGGACAGCGCCATAATCTACAAAACAGGCTTCGAGACTGGACTCAACCCGGGTTACTTTCCCTTTGTAGATATTGCTCTTTTTTTGCTGGAAACTTGCAGATTCTATATCGAGGTCAATCAACCTCTGGCCATCAACAATGGCAACTCGCAACTCTTCTGAATGAGTTGCGTTAAATAACATTCTTTTCATTTTGTGTGTTCCGACGCAATGCACGTCAGGACTACTGTACTACTACCTGTATCCGGTCTCGAAAAAAACCGGCACATTTAAGTCATTACCTTGCCATATATATCAGTAGTGGCGAGTAGCCTGTCTGCTTACGTCACAGGTGCCTGTTGCGCTTACTCACTACAGAGCGAGGGCACAGGCTGTCGTTTTTTCAATGGGAAATCTGGCCAGCTTAATGGCTATAGTAAAGCTATATCTGTATTGTTCTGGCACTGAAACTGATAATCAGAGGTCAGGTACTCACTACTACGATTGCGGTCTATCAATATTGATGCAATCCGACATTTACAGAGATAGCCTATTCCAGAATGCATCGGTGGACAGTCTTTATCTGTCATCTTCCCGGCATTACCTGGCTGGTATCCCATTACCCATGGCCACAGGCTTCATGCGTGCAGCCAATATTCATTCAATCTTTGTTCATTCGATCTTTCTAAAGTGAGCCTGTTAGATGCTTATAAAAATACCATAACGGGTCTTCACGGACACACACTATACCAGTGTCTGCACACAGTCGCAATGTGAGTAGTGTACAAGCTTATGATTTTTAGGGGTTTACTGTCTCATTAGCATACGAAACCCTGTATTATTCACAAATGCCAGACAGCGGGGACAGAAAAAATCGGGAAAAGCCGGCAAAAGTACGCCTTATAGAAATAAATAGTGATGGCAGCGGTCAGAGAATAGACAATTTTCTACTAGGGCAGCTTAAAGGTGTGCCACGTAGTATGATTTATCGATTACTTCGGACCGGGCAGGTCAGGGTCAACAAAGGACGCAAAAAACCACACTACAAACTAAATGCCGGAGATAGGGTGAGAATTCCACCGGTTTCTATTTCCGAAGGAGAGCCACCTCAGGCTAGTCACTCGGCAAAAGAACTACTTTCCAGCAGTATTTTGTTTGAGGATAAATCACTCATCATACTGAACAAGCCAGCCGGTATGGCGGTCCATGGTGGTAGTGGTATTAATTATGGTGTCATTGAAGCCTTCCGGCAATTAAGGCCGGAATGCCGTTTTCTCGAACTGGTTCATCGTCTGGACAGGGAAACGTCAGGCTGCCTGGTACTGGCAAAAAAACGCTCGGCACTGGTTGGCATGCATGAAATGCTAAGGCGTGAGCACGGTAAGAGCATGGACAAAACCTACCTGGCGTTATTACGTGGTGTTTGGCAGGGTAAAAAGAAGAAGATAAATGCCTCCCTGGAGGTAAACAATCGACAATCCGGTGAACGTTTCGTTACCGTTTCAAGTAATGGCAAATCTGCAACGAGTATTTTCGTACCAGAGAGGAGCTTTCCCGAGGTAGGTGCATGCCTGGTCAGCATCAGGCTGCTTACCGGGCGGACACATCAGGCACGTGTCCATGCCCTGTCGATCGACCAGCCAATTGCTGGTGATGAGCGATATGGCGACCGGGCTTTTAATCGACGGATGAAACTGGAAGGCCTAAAACGTCTTTTCCTGCATGCCAGCAGGCTGCGCTTCAGACATCCAATTGACGATAAACAGATGGATATCGAAGCACCATTACCAGAATCCTTAGCTAGACTGCTGGACAAGCTTTCATGAATAACAATAAATCTGATAAGCCTGTGGAGCTGATAATTTTTGATTGGGACGGCACCCTGATGGATTCGGAAGCGAAGATCGTGAACTGTTTTCGCAAGGCCGTGGCAGATGTAGGGATCGATTACCCGGGTGATGAGACAACCCGGAATATTATCGGCCTGGGATTGAAAGAGGCCCTTGATATTCTGCTACCTGGTTTTGCAGATGCTATCCGCCAGCAGGTCGTTGACAGGTACCGCAAGCACTTCCTGCACCTGGATGAAACTGAGATGCCCTTGTTCAAGGGTGTAGAAGAGGGGCTAAAGCAACTGCAGAGTAACAACTACTCGCTTGCCGTTGCAACCGGAAAAGCCCGAATAGGCCTGGATAGAGTTCTCGAATACACCCAATTAGGAGAGTATTTTGTTGCCAGTCGCTGTGCCGATGAAGCAAAATCGAAACCACATCCCCGTATGGTGCTTGATATACTTGCTGAGACCGGCGTATCTGCTGATAACGCTATAGTCGTCGGTGATACCACCTACGATATACAAATGGCCCACCGCGCCGGGATCGACGCACTGGCTGTTTGTTATGGTGTACACGATAGTGAGAAACTAAAAGCAGAAAAACCACTCGCATGTGTTGAAGATTTTGATTCTGTTGTTGAGTGGTTTGTATAACCGATGAAAACAGAAAAGTATTCACCACAGAGGACACGGAGGTCACAGAGGAAGGATATGCTTGTGGCGCTCTTTGTATTTTTTACATTCAGGTAATATCCAGAACTAAGGGGAGCTATATTTATATCATGATTCTACCGGGACAGCTTCAATACCATAAAAACCTCTGTGACCTTCGTGTCCTCTGTGGTGAAAAAAAGGTTTTAAAATGACTGTAAATAAAAACAAATCCACCAGTGATAAATTAGACAAGATCGTTGCAGAGGCACATCGCAATCGTGATAAACGGGAGCAGGGTTATCGGGAAAAGGCATTGAAAATGTACCCCTGGATTTGCGGCCGTTGTTCACGTGAGTTTACTCAGGCAACTGTGCGGGAACTGACTGTTCACCACCGTAACCACGATCATGACGATAACCCTGAAGACGGCAGCAACTGGGAACTGTTATGTGTCTATTGCCATGACAACGAGCATTCTCGTTTGATTGATGGTGAATATGGAGGAGTCGGCTCGAGTACCCAGAAAACAAAAGAAGCTACCCATAATCCGTTTGCCGGGCTTGCGGGTTTGATAAAAGAAAAAAAGTGAAAGGGACCTGTGACGTATTTCGGGAGACAGGCTCATGGTCAGGGTGCTGACTACACCGCCGCACATACGGACAGTGTACGGCGCTTAATAACCCGATGAGGAAAGGGATGGTCATGGACACGGCAGATGAAAGACTAAGGATTAAGGACTAAGGAAGCACACACGGGTTTTCCTTTATCCTTCATCCTTCGTCTTTTGCCTGGTTTTATAAAACGTTTACACCAAATTTTTCCAGCATTCGAATCAGGCGAATTAACGGCAGGCCGATAAGCGTGTTAGGGTCTTCTCCCTCGAAGCGTTCCAGCAGGGCGATGCCCAGTCCTTCAGATTTGACACTGCCGGCGCAATGATAAGGTTGTTCCTTTAGTAAATAAGACTCGAGTTGCTGCTCGGTCAGTTTTC
>BTQX01000081.1:0-7085 GCA_036986095.1 Gammaproteobacteria bacterium | reverse complement strand
GTGCGGACTTTTTCGTTGTTTCTTTTACCGGTGACTGGCGCTTTTCACCACAGCGCTCCCACGAAATCGTCAAGGCCCTGCATGATAATGACCTGAATGTTTCCTACGCAGAAATAGAGTCCCATCATGGCCACGATGCATTTCTGCTGGCACTGCCGCAATATCTGTCAGTTTTAGGTGCCTACATGGATCGCATAGCCAGCGAGTGTACAAAATGAGCCTGTCACGTTCAGATTTTCAGGTCATCTGTGACTGGATTACGCCTAACTCCCGTGTGCTTGATCTTGGCTGTGGCAATGGCGAATTATTAAACGAGTTATCTAACAACCAGGGCGTATCTGGCTATGGTATTGAAATAGATGATAAAAATATCAGCCAGTGCATCAGGGCAGGCATCAATGTCATTCAGCGTGACCTGGATCTGGGCCTTTCTGATTTTGATGAAGGATCCTTCAATTTTGTTATTTTGTCACTGACCCTGCAGGCTTCAAATTATCCGCATCGACTGTTAAGTGAAATGCTGCGCGTCGGCGCTGAAGGAATCGTCACCTTTCCAAACTTTGGGAATATCACATCCAGGATCCAGTTGGGTTTTGGTGGCAGAATGCCGGTCAACAGGACCCTGCCCATGGAATGGTACAATACACCCAACGTCCATCTCTGCACACTGAAGGATTTTGAGGAACTGTGTGAAAGACTCGAAATAGAAATCCTTGAACGTCGTGCTGTCAGTCACAACAATAAAACAGGACCTGGGCTGAAACTGTTTCCTAATTTATTCGGTGAGATTGCTTTATACCGCTTTCGTAAAAAACCTTCCTGATCCCACCGAAGAATCCATGAGCCATACCAGAATTTGCGATGTCCTGTTTAACTGCAGGATACTAATCTGTATTTTTACCGACTTTAGCTCAGACTTGCCACACACTGTTTCTCTGACCTCGTAATGTTAGTTATTGGCTACGACTCCCATCTCGGTTGACTACAGTTCATGACAACTAGCCACTTACACAACTGGAAAACATCCTTTCAGATTTATAAGGAGCCGAAAGTACTGGCCATGTTATTTCTGGGTTTTTCTGCAGGCCTGCCTATTCTGCTAGTTTTCGGGACGCTATCGGCCTGGCTAAATAGTGAAGGCATCGACAAGACCACTATCGGCTTTGTCAGCTGGGTCGCCCTGGCCTATGGCTTGAAATTTATCTGGTCGCCTCTGGTTGATCGGCTGCCATTACCGCTATTAACAAATGTACTAGGGCAGCGTCGCAGCTGGATGCTGCTGGCCCAAACCGGTGTCATCACCGGGCTGGTTGCACTTTCCATGTATGACCCTAAAATCAGCCTGACGACCATTGTAGCCTTTGCCGTACTGACGGCTTTTTCATCTGCCACGCAGGACATCGCCATTGATGCCTGGCGCATCGAGGCGATTGATGAAGAATATCAGGGTGCGATGGCAGGGACTTATCAGCTCGGCTATCGCATCGGCATGATACTGGCGGGCAGCATGGCTTTTGTCATCGCTGATTTTTATTCCTGGTCTGTTGCCTATCAGTCTATGGCACTATTCATGCTTGTTGGCATCATCAGTACTTTCATTATTTCTGAACCCGATCACACGCTTAGGGACCATGAATGGGAAACTGAAGAACGCGTAATTTCACTGCTGGAGCGAAAACAGCATCTGCCAGAAAAAATACGAAACCTGCAGGCGTGGTTTGTCGGTGCCGTTATCTGCCCCTTCGCCGATTTCTTCACTCGTAATGGCTGGAACGCCTTATTGATTTTGTCATTCATCGCTGTATTCAGAATGAGTGATATTACACTGGGCGTAATGGCCTTTCCGTTTTACCAGGACATGGGCTATAGCGGCACTCAAATTGGGTTAGTCAGTGGACTGGTAGGTAAATTCATCACCATATCAGGTGCCCTGATTGGCGGCATCCTGGTGGTTCGGTATGGCGTAATGCGTATGCTGATGGCAGGTGCCATTATTGTTATTGCAACCAATCTATTATTCGCCTGGCTGGCAGGCCAGCAGCCCCTGGTAATCTGGCTGATTCTTGTTGTCGGTGCAGACAATCTCGCGGGAGGTTTTGCCGGAACGGTATTTATCGCTTATCTGTCCAGCCTGACTAACCGTGCCTATACGGCAACACAATACGCCCTGTTCAGTTCAATTATGCTATTACTTCCCAAGTTTATCGGTGGCTTTTCCGGTGTGGTCGTTGATGCCACCAGTTATCCTTTCTTTTTTCTCTATGCTGCATCGCTCGGCATTCCGTCGGTAATACTGATACTGATTCTGATGAAACAGGAAAACCGCAAGGTCTCTAGTACTAAGCGGAACCATGATTAGGCTTAGTAAGTAGTGATAGAAATAGAAATTATTCAGGTAACGGAATAGATGTTTATTTGTTGGGCTTCGCAAGCTCAACCCAATCTACTGGGTGATGGTTTCAATCATCGCCTGCAATCCTTCTTTTATTTTCGTTTTTTCCTGAGTAAGCCTGTTTAATCCCTGTCGCCATTTTCTTGCTCCCGGTAATCCAAATGACAGGCCATAAAGTGGTCGCAACAGTAAGTGCAACGGCTGCCCCGCCTCAAGCTGACATTTAATATAATCTGTATATCGATGGACTATCAACTGGCGGCTACAGCTAACGCTCTTTTCTGATAGCAGTTGCTCAAGCTCAACCAGAATCCACGGATTTCTTATCACCTCACGACCAAGCATTACACCATCGACATACTCAAGATGGTTCTTTACCTCATCGACTTTCCGGATACCACCGTTGATGATAATTTCCAGCAAAGGGAAATCCTTCTTTAACCGATAAACCCACTCATACTGTAAGGGTGGTATTTCTCTATTTTGTTTAGGTGACAATCCCTTTAACCATGCTTTCCGGGCATGCACGATAAAAGTACGGCATCCAGCTTCAGCCACTGTTTCAATAAATTTCCTGAGAAACTGATAACTGTCGTATTCATCAACACCCATTCGAATCTTTACTGTAACAGGCAGGTCAGTGCTCTTTTTCATGCTTCTAACACATAAAGCAACAGTGTCAGGTTCTTTCATCAAACAGGCACCAAATGCACCTGACTGAACCCTGTCGCTTGGGCATCCTACATTGATATTTACTTCATCAAAACCAGCTTGTTCAGCGAATGTTGCCGCTTTAGCCATCTCATTCGCTTCAGAACCACCTAGCTGTAATACAATTGGGTGTTCTTCTACATTAAAAACCAATAGATTTTGATGATCTCCATAAATTAATGCTTTTGCAGTGAGCATTTCCGTAAATAACACAACATCAGGAGAAATGAGGCGATATAAAAACCTGGCATGTCGATCTGTATAACCCATCATTGGGGCAACTGAAATTTTATATGAAGAAATTATTCTATTCATTTGCTAGTATTTCAATTCGACAATATTTTTAAAACTACACACTAAAATAGCATACACAATCATATGAAACTTATCCCTACACTTATTTTTAGCTCAGTATTATTTTCCCTAAACTCACTTACAGTGGCTTATGCTACTGACCCTGTTGCCGATGCAAAAAAGCTCTGTCATTACCAGGCCGTAGAAAAGTCCGGATATGATCCTAAAAAGGCTAAGAGCAGTAATACAGTAGCAAAAGGTGCCGGGGTTGGTGCCGCTGGAGGAACTGCCGTGCGCGCAATACAGGGTAAAAGCTTACTCAAGGGTGCTGCGATAGGAGCCGCTGCGGGTGCAGCAGGAGGTGGTTATAAAAAGAATAAAGCAAAGAAACAGGCGGTATTGGGTGAAAGCAATTACAAAACAGAATATGACAGCTGCCTGCGTAGCAGAGGGCTAGTGCCTGAGAACGTGCGGTAAGCTAACAAAAAAATACCCGTCACAAGGACGGGTATTTTTATTTAAAAGCCTGGCAGTGACCTACTTTCACATGGGGAGACCCCACACTATCATCGGCGCTAAGCATTTTCACTTCCGAGTTCGAGATGGGATCGGGTGGTTCCTACTTGCTATGGCTACCAGGCAAACTGGTTGAATAACTGGGGTCAGAGTAACAACTCTGACCCCACTTATTCCAATCTGGATAGTCTTGGCTAAAGGATATATTAATACAACACAATATCGCATACACACTCAAACAACTTGGGTGTTATATGGTCAAGTCTCACGGGTAATTAGTACAAGTTAGCTTCACGTGTTACCACGCGTCCACACCTTGCCTATCAACGTTGTAGTCTTCAACGGCCCTTCAGGGACATTAAATGTCCAGGGAGACCTTATCTTGAGGTGGGCTTCCCGCTTAGATGCTTTCAGCGGTTATCCCGTCCGTACATAGCTACCCGGCAATGCCACTGGCGTGACAACCGGAACACCAGAGGTACGTCCACTCCGGTCCTCTCGTACTAGGAGCAGCTCCTCTCAAATCTCCAGCGCCCACGGCAGATAGGGACCAAACTGTCTCACGACGTTCTAAACCCAGCTCGCGTACCACTTTAAATGGCGAACAGCCATACCCTTGGGACCGGCTACAGCCCCAGGATGTGATGAGCCGACATCGAGGTGCCAAACACCGCCGTCGATATGAACTCTTGGGCGGTATCAGCCTGTTATCCCCGGCGTACCTTTTATCCGCTGAGCGATGGCCCTTCCATACAGAACCACCGGATCACTAAAACCTACTTTCGTACCTGCTCGACGTGTCTGTCTCGCAGTCAAGCACCCTTATGCTTTTGCACTCATTGCACGATTTCCGACCGTGCTGAGGGTACCTTCGCGCTCCTCCGTTACTCTTTAGGAGGAGACCGCCCCAGTCAAACTACCCACCACACATTGTCCCGGATCCGGATAACGGACCTCGGTTAGGACCACAACCATATCAGGCTGGTATTTCAAGGTTGGCTCCACCATAACTAGCGTCATAGTTTCAAAGCCTCCCAGCTATCCTACACAAATATAATCAAAGTCCAATGTGAAGCTGTAGTAAAGGTGCACGGGGTCTTTCCGTCTAACCGCGGGTATACGGCATCTTCACCGCAAATTCAATTTCGCTGAGTCTCGGGTGGAGACAGCGGGGCCATCGTTACGCCATTCGTGCAGGTCGGAACTTACCCGACAAGGAATTTCGCTACCTTAGGACCGTTATAGTTACGGCCGCCGTTTACCGGGGCTTCGATCAAGAGCTTCGACCTAAGTCTAACCCCATCAATTAACCTTCCGGCACCGGGCAGGCGTCACACCCTATACGTCCACTTGCGTGTTTGCACAGTGCTATGTTTTTATTAAACAGTCGCAGCCCCCTGGTCTCTGCGGCCTTTGCCAGCTTACAGAGTAAATCCGGTCACCAGCAAAGGCGTACCTTCTCCCGAAGTTACGGTACCATTTTGCCGAGTTCCTTCACCCGAGTTCTCTCAAGCGCCTTAGGATTCTCACCCTGCCCACCTGTGTTGGTTTGGGGTACGGTCACACTTTATCTGAAGCTTAGAGGATTTTCCTGGAAGCATGGCATCAAACACTTCTTTCCAAAAAAGGAAATCGTCATCACGCCTCAGTAATAGCTCTCCGGATTTGCCTAAAGAGCCTACCTAAACGCTTAAACCGGCATATCCAACAGCCGGCTGTCCTAGCCTTCTCCGTCCCCCCATCGCAATAAAGTGCGGTACTGGAATGTTAACCAGTTTCCCATCGACTACGCATTTCTGCCTCGCCTTAGGGGCCGACTAACCCTGCGCCGATTAGCGTTGCGCAGGAAACCTTGGGCTTTCGGCGTGCGGGTTTTTCACCCGCATTATCGCTACTCATGTCAGCATTCTCACTTCTGATATCTCCAGCATTCCTTACAGAACACCTTCACAGACTTACAGAACGCTCCCCTACCATGCGTGTAAACACGCATCCGCAGCTTCGGTACATATCTTAAGCCCCGTTACATCTTCCGCGCGGACCGACTCGACCAGTGAGCTATTACGCTTTCTTTAAAGGGTGGCTGCTTCTAAGCCAACCTCCTGGCTGTTTTAGCCTTTCCACTTCGTTTCCCACTGAGATATGATTTTGGGACCTTAGCTGGCGGTCTGGGTTGTTTCCCTTTCCACGACGGACGTTAGCACCCGCCGTGTGTCTCCCGTGATTGCACTTCCTGGTATTCGGAGTTTGCAACGGTTTGGTAAGTCGGGATGACCCCCTAGCCGTAACAGTGCTCTACCCCCAGGAGTGAGACACGAGGCGCTACCTAAATAGCTTTCGGGGAGAACCAGCTATCTCCGAACTTGATTAGCCTTTCACTCCTAGCCACAGCTCATCCACTAATTTTTCAACATTAGTTGGTTCGGTCCTCCAGTGAGTACTACCTCACCTTCAACCTGGCCATGGCTAGATCGTCCGGTTTCGGGTCTACTCCTTGCAACTAATTCGCCCATTTAAGACTCGGTTTCCCTACGGCTCCCCTAAACGGTTAACCTTGCTACAAAAAGTAACTCGCTGACCCATTATACAAAAGGTACGCAGTCACATGCCGAAGCATGCTCCTACTGCTTGTACGCATACGGTTTCAGGTTCTATTTCACTCCCCTCTCCGGGGTTCTTTTCGCCTTTCCCTCACGGTACTGGTTCACTATCGGTCGGCAGAGAGTATTTAGCCTTGGAGGATGGTCCCCCCATGTTCAATCAGGATGTCACGTGTCCCGACCTACTCGAATAATCAATGAGGTGTTTTCGTGTACGGGGCTATCACCCACTATGGCCTGCCTTTCCAGGCAGTTTCACTAACACAACAAAGAGTTTAGGGCTGGTCCCCTTTCGCTCGCCGCTACTAAGGGAATCTCGGTTGATTTCTTTTCCTCCGGGTACTTAGATGTTTCAGTTCTCCGGGTTCGCTTCATACACCTATGAATTCAGTGCATGATGACCATTAAAAACTGGCCGGGTTTCCCCATTCGGAAATCCTCGGGTCAAAGCCTGTTTGTCGGCTCACCGGGGCTTATCGCAGACTACTACGTCCTTCATCGCCTTCTGCCGCCAAGGCATCCACCATATGCGCTTATTCACTTGACCATATAACCCCAAATTGTCTGGGTTC
>BTQX01000080.1:0-7090 GCA_036986095.1 Gammaproteobacteria bacterium | reverse complement strand
ATGACTCTTTCCAGATCATTGATGAAAATTTTTCCATCACCGATTTTTCCAGTACCAGCTGAATCGACGATCGCTTCGATGACCGAATCAACCTGATCTTCGGCAATGGCAATCTCAAGTTTTACTTTTGGCAGGAAATCGACAACGTATTCAGCTCCACGGTAAAGTTCAGTATGGCCCTTCTGGCGGCCGAAACCCTTTACTTCGGTAACCGTAATGCCTTTAATTCCTATATTGGCGAGAGCATCCCTGACATCATCCAGCCTGAATGGCTTTATTATTGCTATGACCATTTTCATGATGATTCTCCTCTGATTGTGTCAGTGTGGGAGTGTGCCTTAGATTGGTGGGAAGTATCAAGGGTAGAAGTTCCAAGATCCAAGTTCCAAGTTAAATATTAAAATTCTTTTTTGCATTCTACTTGGAGCTTGGAACTTGGATCTTGGAACTTCTTTAAAAACAAAAAAACGGGCGCCTAAAGGCGCCCGCAACAATCTCTAACAAAGAAAAACTTAGACTTACAGATTATAGCCCCGTTCGTCGTGCAGCGCGATATCCAGACCCTCGGTCTCCTGCTCTTCGGTGACGCGCAGGCCGACGATCACATCCACGATTTTCAGGATGATGAAGCTCACAGTAGCAGTGTAGATGATAGTGACTATGACACCGATGAACTGCTTGCCAAGTTGGGCGCCCATGGTCACGCCTTCTGCAAAACCGACACCACCGAGTCCCTTGCTCACGAAGACGCCGGTCAATAGGGCGCCGATAATGCCGCCGATGGCGTGTACGCCGAAACAGTCAAGTGAGTCATCATAGCCGAGGACACGCTTCACCTTGACCGCGGCGATGTAGCAACCTACGCCGGCCGCAACACCGATTGCCAACGCCCCGATGGGCCCAACGAAACCGGAGGCTGGTGTAATCGCCACCAGACCTGCGACCGCACCCGAAACGAGACCCAGAGCGCTGGGCTTGCCGTGGCTGACCCATTCAAAGAACATCCAGGAAAGCGCGGCGGTAGCAGTGGCGATCTGAGTGACTGCCATAGCCATCCCCGCGATGCCGTCCGCTGCCAACGCGCTGCCAGCGTTAAACCCAAACCAGCCGACCCACAGCATCGATGCACCAACCACCGTCAGGACCATGTTATTTGGTGCCATGGAGGTTTTAGGATAGCCCTTACGCTTGCCCAATACCAATGCGGCAACCAGGGCGGCGACACCGGCGTTGATGTGTACCACCGTGCCGCCAGCAAAGTCCAGTACTCCCATGTCGCTTAACCAGCCTCCACCCCACACCCAGTGGGCGATCGGCGCATACACGAAGGTTACCCAAAGCCCCATGAACCAGAGCATAGCGGAAAACTTCATGCGCTCGGCAAAGGCGCCGACGACCAGGGCGGGGGTAATGATGGCAAAAGTCAGCTGGAACATGGAGAAAACCGATTCCGGGATCGTGCCACCGTCCAGCAGTGTATCCACGCCAGCCCCGTCCATGAATGACTTACCCAGTCCGCCGATCCACTGTTGCATGCTGCCGCCATCACCGAAGGCCAGGCTGTAGCCATACACTACCCACAGGATCGTGACCAAGGCGGTGATGGCGAAGCACTGCACCATGACCGACAACACGTTCTTGGCCCGAACCATGCCGGCATAGAACAGCGCCAGTCCGGGTATGGTCATGAAGAGTACCAAAGCGGTGGACGTCAGCATCCAGGCGGTATCTCCGGAGTCCAGCGTAGGCACCGCCTCGGCCGCTGCTGCGGCCTCTTCACCGAATACCAGCATAGGCAACCCTGCCAGAACAGCGACGACTATGCCGCTGTACAGGGAGGGACGAGTGACGCGTGAGGCAGGACGCCGGGAGTGGGCACCTAGCAGCTTTTTCATTTTGAATTGTATGATCATTGACATAGCGCTTGCTACGAATACCATCTGGAAGAAGAAGCCAGATATGCCGGAGTAACAGGAGCCGTCGGGCCGTTTGTTTATGTTAGTTGCCATGACTGCTGCCATCCACATTACCAGCGCACCGGTAATCAGGAAATAAAATGTATCCAGCGCGTAGCTTAGATTTTTGATACCTTCAATTGCTTCCACAATAAATTCCTCTCTAGTTTTTCACAAAGTCGGGTTATAACGCGTCAGCGTCGGTTTCGCCGGTACGGATGCGTACAACCTTGTCTACCGGTGTAACAAAGATTTTTCCGTCGCCGATCTTGTCAGTTCTGGCAACACCAACAATAGCTTCAATGACCTGATCAACTACATCGGCATTAACAGCGATCTCAAGTTTGGCTTTTGGCAGGAAATCAACAACATATTCAGCACCGCGGTAGAGCTCGGTGTGCCCTTTTTGACGACCGAAGCCTTTAACTTCTGTGACGGTCATGCCTGTAATGCCAATTTCAGACAGGGCGTCACGCACGTCGTCAAGCTTGAATGGCTTGATAATGGCTGTGATTAGTTTCATATTTTGATGCTCCTTGGTAAATAATCAGGCTCTGCAGTTCAGCACTGTTGCCCGTTGGTTCAATACAATTGTTAAAATAGTGTAATCTCGTAACCTACTAATGCAGAAATCATGCCAATGCATATTTCTGTAAAAACAGTTATAAAAACAATGAATTATAGTTAATCAGATGTTGATTGCTTGATTCTCCGCACTCTCTTATTACTGTGATTGAACAATAATTCACCATTCTGGTGCATGCGCTGAGGATGCCGGTAATATTACGCATGGCAGTTGATTTAAATGTGTAAAGTGTGGATGATTCAATCCCATATGGACAAAAGTAACTCAACTACGGATAGTTTTATCCGTTTCTTCGAGGCAGCTTTACCTGCCGGTATTGCATCAGCGGTACGTGACAATCTGCGGGCGGCTGCTAACAGCGCCTTTGAAAAAATGGATCTGGTCAGTAGTGAAGAATTTGAGGTGCAGAAACGTGTTTTGCTACGCACCAGAGAGAAGCTTGATCAGCTAGAACATCAGGTAGCCCAACTTGAGAAACATATGCAGCAGTAATATTCCTCGGAATACTGCCTGAAAACTCGACACTGGATGTCGATCATGGAAACGCACCACGGGAAAGGATTCCCCTTATGTCACTTGCAATTATCTACTCACGTTCAGCTGATGGAGTGATGGCTCCGCAAGTGTTTGTGGAAGCGCACTTATCTAATGGTTTGCCATCGCTATCAATCGTCGGACTACCCGAAGCGGCAGTAAAAGAAAGCAAGGACCGGGTTCGTGGAGCTTTATTGAATTCCGGTTTTGAATTTCCTCCCCGGCGTATCACAATCAATCTGGCCCCTGCAGACATTCCGAAGGAGGGTGGACGTTTCGATCTGCCGATTGCTATTGGAATACTGGCTGCATCGGATCAGATTGCACATACTCATCTTGATAGATACGAATTTTCAGCTGAACTGGCATTGAGCGGAGAGCTGCGTCCGGTAAGTGGAATATTGCCAGCGGCACTTCAAGTAGTCCAACTGGGCAGAATACTGGTTGTGGCAAAACAGAATGGCCAGGAAGCCGCTCTGGTCGAAGAATGTGATGTACTGGCACCGACGACATTGCTGGAACTTATTGCTCACTTAAACGGTCAGCAAGTCCTGCCGCAGGTTGAACTAAATACATCAAGCACTGAATATGCAAGGTACCCAGACCTTGCCGAAGTTCGTGGCCAGCACCAGGCGAAGAGGGCACTGGAAGTGGCCGCAGCTGGAAACCATAGTCTGCTGATGTCAGGACCGCCGGGTAGTGGTAAGACCATGCTAGCCAGCAGATTGCCGGGTATTTTGCCAGCGATGAGCAGGGATGAAGCATTGCAGACGGCTACAATCTATTCTATTGGTAAACAGGGTATAGATATGAGCAGCTGGAATCAGCGTCCAATTCGTGCCCCGCATCATACATCTTCTGCTGTTGCGCTAGTTGGCGGTGGCTCAAAACCCAAACCGGGAGAGATTTCACTCGCACACAACGGGGTATTATTTCTCGACGAATTACCTGAGTTCGGTAGACATGTGCTGGAGGTATTGCGTGAGCCGATGGAGTCCGGAGTCGTTTCAATATCACGGGCGGCAAGCCAGGCAGAGTACCCGGCACGGTTCCAGTTTCTTGCAGCCATGAATCCCTGTCCTTGCGGATATTTTGGTGAGTCGTCAGGACGTTGTCGGTGTACCGCGGATCAGATACAGCGTTACCGGGCACGATTGTCGGGGCCATTGATGGATAGAATTGATCTGCAGGTTGAGGTACTGGCTGTGCCGATAGATATCCTGTTAGACGATCAGTATCAGGCAGAGAGCAGTGAAGTGGTGCGACAGCGTGTTTCGACGGCAAGGCAGAGGCAACTGGACAGGTCAGGAGCGATGAATTCACAGTTAACAAACCAGCAGCTGGATCATCAAAGCAGGATTAGCAGCTCCGCCCGTAGTTGCCTGGCTGATGTTATCAGCCGACTTGGCTTGTCTGCACGTTCATTTCACCGGCTGCTGCGAGTAGCCAGGACAATTGCAGATCTGGCTGATTTTGATGAGGTCGAGCAGCAACATATAGCTGAAGCTATACGTTACCGCTCATTAGACCGTTATTTAAAGAAAATGACATAAGAAAAGATGATGGCGTAAATCAGTAAAAAAACGATGAAGTTCTGATCACCATGGTTGGCGCGCAGTGTATCCCAGTTAAAATACCAGAGGGTGTTCGTATCACTGACCCCTTTAGTTGGCAGGAATGAGCGAACCTTGTTACGGTACTCATCATAGCCCTCGAGCAGGCCGATAAGTCGGGCCTCTTCGCGATTGACGCGGTTGACCATATACAAAACGTAGATCACTGTGTAGATAAGAACGAGCCAGATGTTGTCAAGCAGGATAATTAAACCCAAACCCAGGAAATAACGACCCAGATACATGGGGTTCCTGACAATGACATAGGGCCCACGTACAGTCAGCTCCACGTTCTTGATTAATGACGCAAAGCTCCAGGTCTGAATTATTTCCCCAAATAGTGATACCAGAAAACCTGCCAGCAGATAGTCTGTGTTCATGTAACGTAACAGTAAAAAAAGTACCAGCAGACCGAGCAGGTAGCGAATTTTTAGCCAGTTTTTGCGTAGAGTGGGATTATTGAAGAGATCAGAAAACATCGTGGCCTTTGAAACATTCTATTGTAGTGGTTCAAGGCTGAATATTCTAACCGATTTATGGATGCCAAAGTGGTGTAGTGAATTACGTGTGCATATGTGTGCACGTTATTCGGAAGCAGCAGAAACTTCTGCACGCCCTTTGGCCAGACATCGGTCAAAGTTCATCCATGCTGAAAGTTCTTTCTTCATTGTTTTGTTCAGTCGCCGATTCAGACTGGAAAGCTCCAGTTTATAGGGAATGAGTCTGTTCTCAGGAAGATAAATGATTAATGCAGATAATTTCAACAGGTCATCCAGTGCTTTTTCGAGTTCAGACAGATGGAAGGCCGTCAGTTTGGGGAATACCTTTTTAAGTTTATCAGCAGGTATCTGGATAGCAGGTAGAATCTTACCAGTGATCGGGGTTACGATATCACTTGATGCTGTTTCAGCAGTACTCATCAACGATTCAAGATCTTCTTCTGTAAGTTGATCCGGTTCGACTCTTCTCGGCTTTTCGCGCCCAGACAAAATATTTTCAACTAATACCATTTTCTTCAGCAGCTGATCGAACCTCATCTGATCCGGCTCTTCTGCAAGTCTTGCATTAATTTCATCCAGTTTGTTACGTAAAGGTATACGTTTATTAATCGTGTCGGTTGTCTGATTGCCACCGCTGGTCTGGATGTTACGGATACGATCTTCTAGCGCATCGGCCTGCTTTTTGATCTGTAACAGTGACTGATTGTAGTCAGAAACTATTTTGTTGGCATTCTGAGTAATGGGAAGGGCAAGTCTTGCAAGTTCACGAAAGCGGAAAATTGCATCCCTGATATAGAAATCCATATTCATCTTCTTCCAGGAGCGAATGGAATATTGTACTTCGTCATAGGAGTTAGTCAGAGGTCGTTCGGAAAATTCATAACCGACACTGGTAAAGGCACGGAGAAAAGTAATGCGCGCCCTGGGTTCAACCAGGCAATGTGAAAGAACCTCGTCTATTTTTTCTTTATTTGCAACATTTGTTACAATGGGTTTTTTCTCTTCGGGTTTGGAAACGCTCTTTCTGCTAGTCGTGTTCTTTACGGTTTCAATAATCTGATCATTGAGTGCAGGCATAAATTCAGGGAAAAAGATGCCGGCAACTTTCCATCCTACCAGGAACAGAAAGAGGAAAAGTAAAAAACTGAATAATAAATTCTCCTTGAGAAACTTGCCGGGTGCGATTTTCTTTTTGGTAGCACCACCGTACATTTTCTCGATGACACTTTCCATATTCTGATCTTCGTCTTTAGCCCGAAAAGATTCGATATTATCGATCAGATATCGTCGGACAGAGCTGTTCGACCACGCATTCTGGACGATGTTTTCAGGTTTTTTTACCGTATCCAGAATGGATTTAATGGGGTTTTCAGAATGCTCGTCATCGTCACTTTCAGGGTCCTCAGTGGAGGCCTCAACCGTAGTATCAGTCTTTATCTCTTCATCAAATTCTGCATCAGGAATGTCAGTAGTCAGCGTTATCTGCTCGGTGTCATCTTTATTTTCAGGATAATTAGCGACTTTTTCTGAAGGAGAATCTACAGCTGGTTCAGGTACTTCTTTTGCCAGCGGATTTTTAACAAAAAGCAGGTTCTCAGTGGATTCTGGTTTATCTACTGATGTATCAGCCTGTGCTTCATCTGAGGGAGGCTTTTCAGTTGTCTCATTGTTGTCCTGGTTTAAATCTTCAGTGGGGCCATTAGAAGGTTTTACATTGTCGTCCTCTTCCAGGGATAGGTGAGAGGTATCAATGTCAGGGGCATCAAGTTCCCGTTCACTTTCCAGCGTGGTGCCAGGTTGCCCCGGCGACTCATCAAGTGTGAGATGTGAGGTGTCGATATCCACAGTTTCTTCAACTGGTTTTTCATCGAGCAAAGGCTTCTCATGCGAATTACTGGTGGT
>BTQX01000079.1:0-7093 GCA_036986095.1 Gammaproteobacteria bacterium | reverse complement strand
CAGCAATGGGATTGCCCACAGGATAAAGTAAGTAATTTTACCCAGTTCATTCACTAATGCAGGTATGATCTCTTTGATAAAACTACCACTGTCAAAGGGTTTATAGGCTTCGCCTTTCAGATGTGCTTCCACGCGTTCGGCCAGAATGCCATTAAACGGTGCACCAATTAGATTCGCAATAATCGTAAAGGTGAAATACCAGATAAGTAGAAAGCTAACTGCCAGCAATGGCCAGAGCAAATAGCGTAGACCGCTTGCCCACCAGCTGTCACCAGATGGCAGGAAGCGTTCCATCATCAGCTCAAAATAGCCGATACCCACATAGGCCAGCGCAATAAATACCACCAGAGTGATAAGAATCGGCCACAGAGTAAACGGGCGGATACCCGGTTTCCAGATTAGAGCCAGGCCTTTAGTAAAATAGCCGGCACCGGTAAATAGATTGCCCTTCATAGAAATGTTTCATATTTGGTAGATGGTTTAAAAACATTTCACCACAGTGGACACGGAGGTCACAGAGTAAAAGAATCTTTTGTTAGCTACTTTGATCCAATTATTGGGCCTGTTAACCAGTCTGGAGGTATGAAGTGGTTGCGCAGACAGAAGTAAACCTCTGTGTCCTCCGTGTCCTCTGTGGTGAAAAAGAGTTCATGTGTTGATTATAACCTACCTGCAGCAAGAAGTGCGCTGCCGTAGGCGGCTTCTGTTTGTTCTGCTGGCAGGAAAGGACGATTAACTATCCGTTCCCTTATTCTGGTCCAGGCCGGGTTTGTGGCGCCACCGCCGCTGGATCGAATGGATAAAACCGGCTCGTTTGCCAATTCTTCGAGAAGATCATATCCCTGTTTTTCAATCCGTGCGATGCCTTCAAATATGGCCTGCAGGTATTCTGATCTGTTATCGGGTACAGGCTGCATGACGGGCATTTTGTCAGGGTCAGGGAAGGGGAATCGTTCACCTTTTGATGGCAGGGGGTAGTATTTTAGGCCTGTATCCTGGTCTGGTTTTATTCGTTCTGACAGGCTGAGCAGTTCGTCAATAGAGAAATTCGCTTTCAATACGGCACCGCCTGAATTCGACGCACCACCTGCCAGCCAACGCTGTTCATCCAGGCGATGGCTGTATATTCCATGGGTACTTGAGTTGATTGACTTATTTGTACAAAGCTTAAGTACCAGTGTAGAGCCCAGTGAGGTGACGGCTTCACCGGGCTTTGATGCCCCGCTGGCGAGAAAGGCCGCGATGCTGTCTGTGGTGCCGGCATGCAGTTGCGTGGATTCAGGAAGGCCAAGTTGGCTGGCCATACGGGGTGATATGCCGGCGACAGGCTTACCGGGAGGAAAAACACGTGGAAACTGCCCCTTACCCATATCAATTTCTGTCAGCCAGTCAGGCCAGGTCAGGGTTTCAGGGTCAAAGCCCAGTTTCAGGGCATTATTCCAGTCGCTGATACCAGGGCTGCCTGTAAACTGTGATAGCACCCAGTCGGCCTGCTGCTGGATGAAATACCCACCTGCGGGAGTATAGTTCTGGAACAGCCAGACTGCCCTGGCCAGAGCGCTGGTTCGGCTGCAGGCAGGGACAGCAGGGGCTTTGCTGGATAATTCTTTGACCAGTTCGGCAGGTCGCACGTCGTTGTACATCAATGCCGGGCTGACAGGCCTGTTTTGGGCATCAGTCAGTAAAGTAGTGCCGGATGTGCCATCAATAGAAATTGTCTGCAGACCGGCCATATCATGTTGGGAGGATAGTTGCTGCAGGCAGCCAAGTACGGCTTGCCACCAGTCCTCAGGCTGTTGGCTTAGCATTTCCTGCTTACTGAAACTAACGGGTAGAGTGGTGCTAGAGGAAGCCAGGATCTGACCAGCATCGCTAATCAGAGTTGCCCTGACACCGGAGGTGCCGATGTCCAGACCCAGGAAGCTGTCCATAACTGGAAAAAAACCTGAATCAGTCGCTGAATTGTGGATCTGAGGGTATGGTTCCGTGCCAGTCTGGTTTAGAATATTGCGCGGTGACAGTGGTATAGATTCCACCTCTCACATAGAAGCGGGCACAGAGTCTCAGGTAGCGCGGGGAGGCCGCAGCTACCAGGTCATCAAGGATGGTATTGGTGACGGCTTCGTGAAAGGTGCCTTCATCACGGTATGACCAGATGTAAAGTTTTAGTGCCTTTAGTTCGACACAGAATCTATCCGGGATGTAGTCCAGATATAGCGTGGCAAAATCCGGCTGACCGGTCTTCGGGCACAGACAGGTAAACTCCGGTATGCGGATGCTGATGGTATAATCACGATCTGAATTGGGGTTATCAAATACGTCGAGTTCTTTACCTGGTTTTGTAGACATGAATTGGTTTCCAACGAATATTAGATTGTTACAATTATGACAGGCTACAATATTAGCCGATTTACAATGACACATGGAACAGAATGCGTCTAAAGAAGATTAAACTCGCAGGCTTCAAGTCCTTCGTTGATCCCACAACTGTAGAATTCCCTCATCTCCTGACCGGTGTCGTCGGCCCTAATGGCTGTGGAAAATCAAATATTATAGATGCAGTGCGTTGGGTGATGGGCGAATCTTCCGCCAAAAACCTGCGTGGCGAGAGTATGGAAGATGTTATTTTTAGCGGCTCTCAGTCACGAAAACCGGTGGGCAAGGCATTTGTCGAACTGATTTTTGACAACACCGTGGGGAAGAAAGCACCCGGTGACTATGCCCGCTATTCAGAAATATCTATCCGGCGTGAATTAAGCCGTGACGAGCGTTCAGATTATTTCCTCAATCGTACCCGCTGCCGTAAGAAAGACATCACAGGTATTTTTCTTGGCACGGGCCTCGGTCCACGTGCCTATTCCATCATTGAACAGGGCATGGTGACCCGGATTATTGAGTCCAGGCCCGAAGATCTGCGGGTCTTCGTTGAAGAGGCGGCTGGAATATCACGTTATAAAGAGCGTCGACGTGAAACAGAGAACCGCATACATCGTACCCGAGAAAACCTTTCTCGTGTTGATGACATCCGCTCGGAACTGGAGACCCAGCTGGCACGGCTGAAACGTCAGGCCAGTGCTGCGCGACGC
This sequence comes from Gammaproteobacteria bacterium, assembly GCA_036986095.1. Lineage (GTDB taxonomy): Bacteria > Pseudomonadota > Gammaproteobacteria > BMS3Bbin11 > BMS3Bbin11 > BMS3Bbin11. The sequence goes on along the minus strand of BTQX01000079.1, from coordinate 4,007 downwards.
TACAAAGAGCACAAGCTGGAAGAGCGCCAGCTACAGGGTGAGTTGCTGACCTTGCGTTGGAAGGGGCTGACTGAGCAGATTCAGTGCGAGGAAGTTGAGCTTGGCAAACGCCAGACCGAACTCGATGGACAATTGGCAAAACTACGAGAAACCGAGAACGGCATCGAGAAAAAACGCCAGCAACTGCACGACTTAAATGAATCGCTGAATCAGGCACAGGGGAATTTCTACCAGGCCGGTGCTGAGGTGACCAGGCTGGAACAGTCAATAAAACATGTGCGTGATACCCATCAGGAGAAGCTGCGCGAGAAGTTACAACTAGGGATTAGCATAGGAGAAGCGCAGAACAATTACCTCAACGATAGCAAACAGGAAAAGACCCTGACAGAGAAATTGCAGTTATCAGAGTCCACGTATGCAGAATTACTGCAAAAAAGTGAAAAAACAACTGCCAGCCTTGCAGAAGCGGAAACTGTTATGCGTGACTGGCAACAGCGCTGGGAGAGTTTTTCCACCAGCGCAGCCCAGCCTGCACGTGAAAAAGAAGTACAGAGTGCCCGCATATTACAGATCAATGATCACTTACAGGGCCTGCAACGACGGCGTGCTCGCCTGGATGATGAGAAACAGTGGCTTTCTGCCAATATTCATAAAGATAACACTACTGAACTGCGGCAGCAGCTGGAAAAACGGCTGGCTGCCTGTACTGGAGTAAGTGTGGCGATTGAGCTGCTCGATAAAGAAATTTCAGGCACACGCCAGCAGATAGAGAAAACCAGTAGCGAACTCAGTCAGGCAAAAGTCAGCCAGCAGCATAATACTTCCCGACTGGAAACACTGCGCGAGTTGCAGGATGCGGCGCTGGGTCGAAAAGACCAGTCTTTACCGCAATGGCTGCAACAAACAGGTCTGGTAGATACAATACGACTGGCAGATGCCATACAGGTAGAAGCCGGATGGGAAAACGCTGTTGACCGGGTGCTTGGAAGTGCCTTGAAAGCTGTCTGTCTGCATGATCAGAAACTGCCGTTTGCGGCACTCGATGAACTTGTCGGAAAAGGCTCTACCTTCTTCGAACATAAGGCCAGTGGCAGCACGCCTGAGCAAACATTGCTGCTATCACGTATCTCTTCGACAGATGTAGACCTGAATGCACGTCTGGCAAATATATATATAGCTGAGAATGTTGAGAAGGCGATTGCTATGCGGTCTGGACTGCCAGCTGAGGCAGTCACTGTCACACGTGATGGCACGCTGGTTGGTCATGACTGGCTGTCACTGACAGGGGGGCAGGAAAATGAAGTAGGTGTAATGGCGTGTCAGGCCGAGATAGAAAACCTGGCCGGTCAGCAGGAATCATCGAAATCATGGATTGAAGAGTTGGCTGCGCGTTTTAATGTTTTACAGAAAAAATTGTCTGAGAAAGACGCGCTAAGACATGACAATCGGCGACAATTGAACCGTGAAACGGCTAAAAACAACGAGGATAATGCGCAGTTGCATCGGCTGGAGGCCCAGCTGGACCAGGTTCGTAGGCGTTTAACACAAGTGGACAATGAACTGAGCGAGATTGACGAACAGGTGGTCAATGATCAGTCAGAACTAACCACTTCAGACGGTATATTGCACGATGCAAGTCGCAATGCGGACGAGATTGAACAGCAACGCGAAGAGCTGCTTGCTGCCCGAACAGCTCAGCAGGTAGCACTGGATAAAGAACGTCAGGAAGCACGTAGCACAAATGAGTCATTGCATCATTTACAACTTAAACGACAGGAGTGGGAAATAAGCCGGCGTTCGCTGCAGGAAAGTGTCCGACGTGGTAAGCAGCAGATTGAGCTGCTTAAGCAGCGCGAAAATGACCTCAACAGCATACTGGCAGACGGAAAACAGCCGGAACGGGTGATGCAGGAACAACTGGTGGATTTGCTGCAGCAAAAAGTTGAGCAGGAAACAATACTAAAGAATTTCCGGGAGCAGACCAATGGCCTTGATCAGGAAACCCGTGAAATGGCACTGCAGCGCCAGAACGAAGAACGTGCCTGTACGTCTTTAAGAGAAGCGCTGGAGCAGGAGAAAATGAAGCGCCAGGAACAGTTTGTGCGCCGTCAGACGCTCGAAGAACAACTGGATGACCTGGAGCTGGAAGTAGAAGAAATACTGGCCAGTCTACCGGCAGAGGCCGACTTCATGGTGTGGGAAGAAAAGCTGGAGACCATTACCCGTAAAATTACCCGTTTGGGTGCCGTCAATCTGATGGCGATTGAGGAATTTGAAGAGCGGTCCGAACGTAAGGATTATCTCGACAAACAGCATGCAGATCTGTCTGAAGCTCTGTCTACACTGGAAGGGGTTATGGGAAAGATTGATCGCGAGACGCGCACACGTTTCAAGGAAACCTTTGACTTGATCAATGGCGGTTTCCAGCGCTTTTTCCCAAAGCTTTTTGGCGGCGGTCATGCCTATCTGGAACTGACTGGCGATGATCTGCTGGATGCTGGTGTCGCTGTGATGGCGCGTCCACCAGGGAAGAGAAATAGCACTATCCATTTGTTGTCCGGTGGCGAAAAAGCACTGACTGCCGTGGCCATGTTGTTTTCGATTTTCGAACTCAATCCAGCGCCGTTTTGTCTATTGGATGAGGTTGATGCACCGCTGGATGATACCAATGTAGCACGTTACTGTGAGACACTGAAATCTATGACGGATCACACACAGCTGATCTATATCACACATAACAAGGTGACAATGGAATCCGCCGGAACATTGATAGGTGTCACCATGGCTGAAGCGGGGGTATCACGGATTGTCAGCGTAAATCTCAATGATGCAGAGCAGCTGGTGGCCGGTTAAATGGAATTACGTACAGCCTTATTTTTAATCGGCATGATAGTGATCGTTATCATCGCTTTTATCTCATACCACAGATCACGACAACAGACCTATAAATTGCCTAAAAAAATGCATCGTTTTGGTCATAAAAACGATGATGAAGTTGATCCGTTATTTGAACCACGGCAGGGGCCGTTGATCACACCTAAGTCTTCATTAAATGAGAAAAGAGTGTCGAAGATAGAGGAATCAGATGAAGTAAATTATCAGAATAATCAGGAAATAGATCCGGCACCGTTAGTTATTGACGGAAGTGACAGAGGGGAACCTGAAAGTCTTACTCTAAACCTGCAACCATCAAACCAGATGGTTGATCAGGGTCCGCAAAAAGCAATTGAATATGTTGCCCTGATTCGGGGTGCTGAACCAATCACGCGGGATCGGGTATTGGGTGTCTATCGTCAGCACGAATATACGATGGAAAAGCCGAACAGAATTTATGGATTCAATATCGCAAATGGGCTGTGGCGTAATCTTGAACAGGAAGAGCAAAGTTCAGAATATCGTGATATTTGCCTTACCATACAAATGGCTGACCCTGAAGGGCCAGTTTCGGAGCCTGAACTGCATCGCTTTTCGCAGATGAGTCTCGAGGTTGCTGAAGAGTTAGATCGGCCTATTGTCTTTTCCATGGACTTTGATGAAGGGATCGCCTGTGCGCAGGAACTGGATCGCTTTAGAAAAGAAATGGATACCATACCCATAGTCAGCATTATTGCGCGCAGCGAACATGGCTTGACCATGGCGGCTATTCATCGTGAAGCAGAGAAACTGGGCTTGCGCTACAGTGAAGAAAAAATATATGAGCGTATTCGTATGAATGCAGATCATCAGGTAGACGTATTGTTCAGTATGGCGAACATGTTCAAGCCGGGTGAATTAGTAAAAGATGATTCAGATATGCATACCAGTGGCCTGACATTGTTTATGCGTCTGGTATCTGTGACCAGTCCAGTTGATGTATATACAGATATGATTAAGACTGCCACAAGCCTGGCGAAGCGCCTGAATGCTATTCTGGTTGATCAGGAGACGCACCCTGTTAATGAAAGCATGACTGTCAGCCAGACTAAAGCAATCATGAAAATAGCCGGCAGCATGGATGCGCGAAATAT
>BTQX01000078.1:0-7223 GCA_036986095.1 Gammaproteobacteria bacterium | reverse complement strand
AAAGTTCGTTTATTATTCACATCTAATGACGTGATTCACGCCTGGTGGGTACCCGCCTTCGGTGTTAAGAAGGATGCGATACCGGGTTTCATCAATGAAAGCTGGGTCAAAACAGACAAGCCGGGTATATACCGTGGCCAGTGTGCCGAGCTTTGCGGAACAAATCATGGTTTCATGCCTATTGTTGTAGAAGTGAAATCAGAAGCAGATTATGCAACATGGGTTGGCATTCAAAAAGCGGCTGCGGCAGAAGCTGCAGCGAGTTCTGAAAAGACATGGAGCATGGATGATCTGATGGCGCATGGTGAAAAGGTCTACATGACAAATTGTGCCGCCTGCCATCAGGGATCAGGCGAAGGTATACCCAATGTCTTCCCGGGACTGAAAGGAAGTGCCATTGTAACCGGCGATGTTGCTAAACACATCGAAGCTGTTGTCAGGGGTGTTCCAGGTACAGCCATGCAGGCATTCGGCGGTCAGCTGAATGATGCTGACCTTGCTGCACTGGTGACCTACGAGCGAAATGCCTGGGGCAATAGTACTGGTGACATGGTTCAGCCGTCAGATATTAAAGCGGCACGCTAGTGTTCCTTCAACCCGTCATTATCAGGTTGAAGGAACACTAGTCACTGGAACCATTCATTGAATTTTTCATCGAATTTTAAGGTTTAGAAAGAAGAGGCAACTATGAGCGCTGTTATCGAAGAACATCACGACGATCATCATGATCACAAACCAACGGGAATAGGTCGCTGGTTATTCAGTACTAACCATAAAGACATTGGGACCATGTATCTGTCCCTAAGCTTCATGATGCTATTTATTGGCGGAGCGATGGCACTGGTTATACGTGCGGAATTATTTCAACCTGGACTGCAGTTTGTAGAACCTGAGTTCTTTAATCAGATGACCACTCTGCATGGTCTGATCATGGTATTTGGCGTGATTATGCCGGCCTTTGTCGGACTGGCCAACTGGATGGTGCCGATGATGATCGGGGCACCGGATATGGCCCTGCCAAGAATGAATAACTGGAGCTTCTGGTTATTGCCCGGGGCATTTGGCCTGTTGGTTGCCACTTTGATTATGAGTATGATGGGAATGGGTTCTGCGCCAAATTTTGGCTGGACGTTCTATGCGCCATTATCGACAAAATTTGGCCCGGATAGCACAGACATCTTTATCTTTGCAGTTCATATGATGGGGATTTCATCTATCATGGGGGCGATAAACATCATTGCTACGATCATGAACATGCGTGCACCGGGCATGACGTATATGAAGATGCCTATTTTTGTCTGGACCTGGTTTATCACCGCCTATTTACTGATAGCTGTGATGCCTGTACTGGCAGGTGTGGTAACTATGATGCTGACAGACCGCAATTTTGGAACCAGTTTTTTCGATGCGGCTGGTGGTGGAGATCCTGTCATGTTCCAGCATGTGTTCTGGTTCTTTGGCCATCCTGAAGTCTACATCATGATCCTGCCGGCCTTCGGTGTTATCTCCATGATAGTTCCGACCTTTGCCCGCAAGAAGATCTTTGGCTATAGCTCGATGGTCTATGCGACATCATCAATTGCTTTCCTGTCATTCATTGTCTGGGCGCATCACATGTTTACTACCGGTATGCCGGTAGAAACAGAGCTGTTCTTCATGTATGCCACCATGCTGATTGCGGTACCAACAGGTGTCAAAGTCTTTAACTGGGTGAGCACAATGTGGAAAGGATCATTGACCTTTGAGACACCGATGTTGTTTGCTATCGGGTTTATTTTCATGTTCTCAATCGGTGGTTTTACCGGCCTGATGCTGGCCATCGTGCCTGCCGATTTCCAGTACCATGATACTTACTTCGTTGTCGGTCATTTCCATTATGTTCTGGTAACGGGTTCCCTGTATTCGATCTTTGCAGCAGTATATTTCTGGTTGCCAAAATGGACTGGAAACATGTATGACGAAAAACTGGGTAAAATACACTTCTGGTTTTCTACAATTTCAGTCAATCTGTTGTTCTTCCCGATGCATTTTGTCGGGCTGGCAGGAATGCCGCGTCGTATCCCTGATTACAACATGCAGTTTACGGAGTTTAATCAATGGGCGACTATCGGGGCATTCATCTTTGGTTTTAGTCAGTTGATAATGCTTTACAATGTTATGAAAACTATTCGTGGTCGAAATTCAGTAAAAGCAACGGATCAGGTATGGGAAGGGGCAGAAGGTCTGGAATGGACGCTACCGTCGCCCCCACCGTTCCACAGTTTTACTACACCGCCAACAGTAAGATAAGCTCAGGATGGAAACAGAACCGAATCAACGAAAACCAGACAACAGCAGAGTAATTTCACGATTACTTCTGCTGGCTGTCGCAATGTTCGGATTTGGTTTCGCTCTGGTTCCACTTTATGACGTTTTTTGCAGTGTTACGGGCATAAATGGCAAGACGGGTGGTCGAGTGAGCAACATCGAATCTGTGAAGATCGATGATAGCAGGGAAATAAAGGTAGAATTCCTGACCTCCCTGAATGAAGACATGCCATGGGACTTCAAGGCGTTGAAGAATTCGGTAAAAGTGCATCCAGGGCAAGTTATAAAAGTAGAGTTTATGGCCAGGAATACATCTGACAGGGACATTACCGGACAGGCAATTCCAAGCGTATCACCCGGGCTTGCGGCAAAATATTTCAAGAAAACGGAATGTTTCTGTTTTTCTGAACAGAAATTGAAAGCGGGTGAGGAAAAAATTATGCCACTGGTATTTGTAGTAGATCCTTTAATATCTGAGGATGTGCATGAGATATCACTGTCATATACTTTTTTTATTAAACCAGGCACGGAGGGTGCGGGTAGAGGGGTAAAAACATCTTCTGTCAGCAAATCTCTGGCAACATTACATTAATAATTAGGGAACTTTAACGATGTCTACCACAAACCATGGTGAATATTTCATACCGGAACCAAGTAAATGGCCTGTCGTTGGTACTATTGCGCTAACCACAACGGTGATTGGTGCTGTTACTTCACTCCACGGAGACTCAATTAGCTGGATACTGCCTGTCGGCTTCCTGTTGATTGCCTATTTGTTCTATGGCTGGTTTGGTACTGTTATTGATGAGTCAATGGCCAATAATTACAACGATCAGGTTGATCGATCGTTCCGCATCGGCATGCTCTGGTTTATTTTCTCAGAAGTGATGTTCTTTGCTGCCTTCTTCGGTGCACTTTATTATGCACGAATGATAGCCGTGCCGTGGTTAGGTGGTGCGAGCAACAATGCGATGACAAATGAGTTGCTCTGGCCAGGCTTTCAGGCTGTATGGCCATTACTGACAAATCCAGATAATGCTATATACACAGCGCCTGAAAAAGCGATGGCTGCATTGGGACTGCCTGCAATCAATACGGCTTTACTGCTGTCATCCAGTGTTACAATTACTCTCGCTCATCACGCCCTTAGAGCTGGACATCGTAAGCCTTTGACCTACTGGTTAGCCGCAACAGTTGTACTTGGTGTTACCTTCCTGTTTTTCCAGGTAGAGGAATATTTCGAAGCCTATAATGAAATGGGGCTTACGCTGGCTTCAGGAATTTATGGCAGTACATTCTTTTTGTTGACAGGGTTTCATGGCTTCCATGTCACGATGGGTGCAACCATGCTGACAGTAATGCTGGTCAGAGTCATTAAAGGTCATTTCACGCCTGAAAAGCATTTTGCTTTCGAGGGGGTTGCCTGGTACTGGCATTTTGTTGATGTGGTATGGCTGGGTCTTTATATCTTTGTTTACTGGTTGTAAAAAACGAGGTATTTCTATGTAGGTGCGAATTCATTCGCACAGAAATGGTTTATTTATACTGATTTTGTTCGAATGAATTCGAACCTGCAGAGTTTTAAGCTAGCAAAACACTACAGGCCATGGGAGGTTATTACCCCCGTGGCCTGTCCTATTATGAGCAGGACAAAGATAAGCACTGACAGGCCTATGCGCCAGGTCAATGATTTAACCATCTTGTCTGATGTATCTCCCTTGACCATACTAACCAGCGCAGAGCCCAGGCTGAATAGCACTAAAAGTAACAGTGAGATAACAATAATCTTATATATGAGTGGCATGTTGGTACTCTTTTCAATAACTTGGAATTAGTAGAGGTGTCCTATAAATGAAATGGATTTTTAAAATCCGTTTATTCTGTCTGGATATTGGCAGGTATAGATTTAGCCCAGGTCTAATAATGACTCTCCTGACCATTGCCCTGGCCTATGTCATGTTCTCGCTAGGCCAGTGGCAGTTATCACGTGCACAGTATAAAGATAATCTGCAACAGAAAATAGCCGAGCGGAAAAAAATGCCAGCCATTGGTTACAGTCAACTGCCGCATGAGACTGAGGATAGACTCTTTCTACCGGTAAAGTTCAAGGGTAGTTTTGATGCGAAACACTCAATCCTGCTCGACAATAAGGTTGTTCACGGTGTTGTGGGTTATGAAATTTTTACACCATTCATGATGGCTAACGGCGTCAATTTACTCGTCAATCGAGGTTTTGTTCCATTGGGAAGATCAAGACAGGTACTACCTGACTTCGATACACCTGAAGAAATTCTTACTATTCAGGGTCTGATGGAAAAGACACCATCAAAGGCTGTATTTCTTGCAGAAGGTCTGCACGAAGGAGATAAATGGCCGATGGTTTTTCAGTATATCGATATAACAGAACTCGAAACAAAGTTAGATTATCGTCTGATGAACATGATAGTACGGCTGGCTGAGAATGAGGCTGGCGGATTTAAATACCACCAGCCGGTGCTTAATCTGAATAGCGCGAAGAACAGTGGTTATGCATTCCAGTGGTTTGCCATGATGACTGCATTACTCATAATTTACATTGTTGTGAATACTAAAAAGCGGACGCAAAAAAATGAATGAAATACCAACCGTGCAGGGAAAAAAGAACCCTTATACCATCTGGTTTGTTGTGCTGGCATTTGTCGCCCCGGTGGCATTGGCGTATTTGATGTTCTTTTATGGCAACATCACTTCATTTTCAAATCACGGTGAAATCCTGTCCCCTGTGGTAGATATAACAACACTGAAGCTGAAGGATGAGAAAGGTAAGATAATTCCTGAAAAGGCGCTTAGATATAAATGGCGCTTAATATCGTTCGTCGATGAAAACTGTGATGAGTCATGTAATGCCAGGTTATATGACGTGCGGCAGATCCATAAGGCTCTTGGCAAAAACCAGCATCGTGTATTGCGCGTAATTGTACATCTTAAGCCTCCAGTAGAGGAATTAACGAGGCTTATTAAAAAGGAATATCCAAACGCATTAATTATGTACGGTGATGAGAAGGTGATAACTTCAGCTCTGGGCGACTCAGCAGGTATACATGAGAATGTCATCTATATTATGGATCCTATGGGTAATATCATGATGCGTTTTACACAGGACCAGACGAAAAAAGACTTTCTTAAAGATCTGGGTAGATTGCTTAAGGTTTCGCAAATAGGCTAAGCACTCCAGCCTGGCATTCAGCACACAATGACATAAAATGAATACTGAAACGGATCAGCCTATGCCGGCAAGCTGGAAAGATTATTTCGATCTATGTAAGCCCAGGGTCGTGGCCTTACTGCTTATAACGGCCATGGTAGGTGTTGTGCTGGCAAGTCCGGTTGGCGAACTTTCAGTGTTTATCCTTATCGTATCATCGATCGGTATTGGACTTGGGGCAGCCGCTGGGGCCGTTATTAATCAGATTGTTGAGCGCGAACCCGATGCCAAAATGGCGCGCACGCAAGGCCGCCCTCTGCCTCAGGGTCGAATCGGACAAAAAAATGCGTTTATCTTTGCATTGCTACTAGTAGCAGGTTCAGTATTTGTACTGACAGCATGGATAAACGTGCTGACTGCAGTACTGACTTTTGCCAGCATGATAGGTTATGCAGTGATCTATACGATGTATCTTAAAAAGACGACACCGCAGAACATAGTTATTGGAGGTCTTGCTGGAGCTACGCCACCATTATTAGGCTGGGTGGCAGTCACAAACAGTATTGATCCTCAAGGTCTATTACTGGTACTTATAATATATACATGGACACCACCACACTTCTGGGCACTGGCAATACACCGTCGCGATGACTATGCAAAAGTTAATCTGCCCATGCTTCCAGTTACACATGGAATAGAATTCACAAAATACTCCATTCTTGGTTACACAATTATTATGATTATGGTTACATTGCTTCCATACCTGATTTTCATGAGTGGCTGGATATATATAGTTAGCGCAACGCTGCTAAATATTTATTTTCTATATATGGTACTGGTTCTGATGTTCAGTAGAAAAGAAAACGCAGCAATGAAAACATTCGTCTATTCCATTAATTATTTATTATTGCTCTTTGTTGCAATGGTCGTTGACCATTACCTGGTAGTCATCTGAAGCTAAGGGACCTTTAATTACATGCCAGGTCTCGCCCTACGGAACTTACAGGCTGATTCACACTCTGCGTTGCAACTTTTCACCAGGCCCAGGCATGCTTTCAAAGCTGCGCCTTTATTGTGAAACAGCCTGTAAGCCAGAGATATGGCATAATTGATCAGAGGTTCCCATATAGCGATGAATTTAAAAAGCACTTTACTTATACTATTCGTTGCCGCTGCGGCAATCGTCGCAGGCAGCTGGCTTTCCTCAAACCAGAAAACCGCAAAGGAAGAAGCAATCGAAGCTGCACGTGAAAATTTCTCAAATATTCAGGGGAATATTCTTTCGCCTGCGAGAAAGATAACCGTACCTCATCTTCAAAAACATGACGGAACTGCATTTACAGGTAAAGAACTACAGGGGCATTGGAGTATTCTATTTTTTGGTTTTACCTACTGCTCCGAAATTTGCCCTGTTACAATGAGTATGCTGGCGCAGGCTAAAAAACAGGCTGAAGATCAGAAACTTGATTTTCCACAGGTGTATTTTATTTCAGTTGATCAGGAAAGAGATGATCTGCAGGTAATAGGGAAGTTTGTCGGCGACTTTGACAAAGACTTTACCGGTGTTACTGGCGACCCGAAGCTGATCAAAGCTCTGTCATTACAAATGAGTGTTATCTATATGCCAGCAGAACAGGCCAAAGATGTTGAGAATTACCAGATTGATCATAGTTCCGCACTGCTATTACTGAACCCACAGGGAAGTCTAAAAGCTTTCCTCAACCCGCCGCAT
>BTQX01000077.1:0-7470 GCA_036986095.1 Gammaproteobacteria bacterium | reverse complement strand
CATGTCTATTGGGGAGGGCAATACAGGCACCAGAATGATATCTGAACGCCGTACCAGATCGGTCAGCTGTTTTCCCTCAATACGCGCCGGAGCATCAAGCACGACTCGATCAACATCGGATCCAAAACGAAGGCGATTTTCAAAAGGTGAGATGCCCTTGATTTCATAATAGTGATCCGGGTTTCTTTCTTTTAGCCATTCCAGGGAAGATTGCTGCGGATCGAAGTCCACCAGTACAGTCTTCAATTCATTAGTAGCAAAATAACTTGCCAGGTTAGTCGACAGCGTTGTTTTACCACAACCACCCTTGGCATTGACAACCAGTATCGTATTCATGCGACTCCAGCCTCCTTTTTTCCACATTTATTAATCTGTGTCTTGCAGGATAGTAAAGCACTCTTTGAAAAATGTAAAAAAGTTTCAAGATCCAAGCTCCAAGTTCCAAGTTCCAAGTCGACAAATTTAAAACTAAAAAAGCGGAACCTCGTAAGCTTTTGATTTTTAACTTGGATCTTGGAACTTGGATCTTGGAACCTAAGAATTGATTTTTAAGGTAAATAATCCAGGATAAGTCCCACAAAGACAACAGCTCCAAACCAGCTGTTGTTTAGGAAAGCCTGCAAACAACGTGTAGTGTCGCGCTCAGTAATTAGCCATTGTTGGTAGAGAAAGAAGAAAGATGCCATCAACAAACCGACATAATAGAAACTCCCGCGTTCGAATATTTGGCCTACCCAGATAAGCAGTGCCAGTGTTATTAGTTGCAGCAGACCAATGATAAATCGGTCATTTCTACCGAACAGAATAGCCGTAGACATGACGCCAATCTTTAAATCGTCCTCGCGGTCGACCATGGCATATATCGTGTCATAGGCAACCGTCCAGCAAATATTGGCGGTAAACAGTATCCAGACAGCGGCAGACAGCTGCCCGCTTTGTGCGGAAAAGGCCATTGGGATGCTCCAGCCGAAGGCGATGCCCAGATAGACCTGTGGCAGATTGGTAAAACGTTTCGCGAAGGGGTAGCTGGCAGCCAGAATCACAGCAACCACAGAGAGTTTTATAGTCAATGTATTGAGCTGCAGAACCAGCAGCAGCGCAATCCCGCACAATACAAAGAATAAAATTAGCGCTTCATGTGGTCGAACCAGTCCAGCAGCGATGGGGCGATTACATGTTCGTGCTACGCCAGGATCAATATGCCGGTCGGCATAATCATTGATCACACAACCGGCAGAGCGCATAACAAAGACCCCGACAATAAATATCAGCACTATCGATGCCGAGGGCTGTCCTTCGCCTGCCAGCCATAGCGCCCATAAAGTCGGCCAGAGCAATAAAAAGCTGCCGATGGGGCGGTCGGCACGCATTAGCAACAGATATTGTTTGAGTTTGTTCTGGAAATTGGGCATAGGGGTATTATAGAGATTTTTAAGTTCCAAGTTCCAAGTTCCAAGATCCAAGTTAAAAATCAAAAGCTTGCGAGGTTCTGCTTTTTTAGTTTTAAATCTGTCGACTTGGAACTTGGAACTTGGAACTTGGAACTTGGAACTTGGAGCTGTTTCTCAAACATCTCCATATCCCATAACATCCCCCGCCCAGCGGCGAATTAGCAGTGGCACCCGTTCTGGCGACAGTTTTTCTATTTCAGCAGCGAGTTCCGGTACCTGCTCCAGTAGGTCGGTATCGCGAGACAGGTCGGCGATGCGTAATTGCAATAGTCCAGTCTGGCGTGTACCGAGCAATTCACCCGGGCCACGCAGTTCAAGATCTATGCGTGCGATTTCGAAGCCGTCTGAGGTTTCTCGCATAGCGGCCAGGCGTGTGCGGCCGTTGGGGGATAACTTGCCCTGATACATCAGTACACAGGCACTTGCTGTGCTGCCGCGCCCTACTCTGCCGCGTAGTTGATGCAGTTGGGCGAGGCCGAGTCGTTCGGCATTTTCGATGATCATCAGGCTGGCATTGGGTACATCCACACCCACCTCGATGACGGTTGTGGCAACCAGAATATCTGTTTTGCCGCTACGGAAAGCCTCCATTACTGATTCTTTCTCTGTTGCATTCATTCTGCCGTGTATCAGGCTGATACGGAGGTCATCTAGTTTTTCTGATAATATTTCTGCCGTGACTTCTGCTGCCTGGCATTGCAGCGCCTCCGATTCTTCGATTAGTGTGCAGACCCAGTACACCTGTCGCCCTTGCTTGCAGGCATTTTGTACGCCGTTGATGATTTCGGCGCGTTTAGTATCCGGCATGACTGCTGTTTCTACAGGTTGTCGACCGGGTGGGAGTTCATCGATTATTGAGGTTTCAAGATCGGCATAGGCGGTCATGGCAAGAGTGCGGGGTATGGGCGTTGCGGTCATGATCAACTGGTGTGGAATGTATTTCCCATGCCGGCCTTTTTCGCGCAGGGCAAGCCGCTGATGCACGCCGAAGCGATGTTGCTCATCGACGATGATCAGTCCCAGACGGGCAAAGCAACAATCATCCTGGAAAAGGGCGTGAGTGCCGATGACAAGGTCGCAATCTCCAGTTTCCATAGCGGCCAGGATGCGTCGTTTTTCAGATGCCGGTAGTTTACCCGTCAGCAGGGAGATGTTTATGCCTAATGGATTTAACCATTGAGACAGGGTTTGTAGATGCTGTTCAGCCAGTAACTCAGTAGGCGCCATCAGAGCGACCTGGTAGCCTCCATGTATGGCGGCCAGCGCAGCCAGCGCAGCGATGATTGTCTTGCCAGAACCGACATCTCCCTGTAGCAGACGCTGCATGGCTGTTTTCTGACCAAGGTCGGTAAATATTTCATCGATGACACGCTGCTGGGCAGCAGTTAAGGAAAAAGGCAGATTCTTGATGAAATCCGCAGTCAGTTTTTTTGCCTCTTTAATCTGCAGTGAGTGGCTGTCCTTTACCTGGCTACGCAATTGTCTTATCGATAAATGATGCGAAAGCAGCTCCTCCAGCGCAAGGCGTCTCTGCATGGGGTGTATGCCATGCTGCAGTTGCTGCGTGTTGGCATTTTTTGGTGGACGGTGAATATATTGCAGGGAGTCTGCCAGTAACGGCAGATTCATTTTTTTACAAAGTGGCGTGTCCAGCAGTTCCGGCAGGCGCTCAGAGTGTTTAGCCAGCAGGCCGATTGCCTGTTCGGTAAAGCGGCGCAATGACAGCTGGTGCACACCCTCGGTAGTCGGATACACCGGGGTCAGGGTTTGTTCGATGGTCTGAGGTGTATCCGGGCCAATGATCCTGTATTCCGGGTGAACCATCTCTATGTCATTGCCACTACGTCTTAGCTCACCATAGCAGCGAACGATAGAACCTTTTGCCAGGCTCCTTTGCTGGGAGGCGGAGAAGTGAAAAAAGCGTAAAGTGAGAAAGCCTGTGCCATCGGATATTCGGCTCAGTAGCATGCGGCGACGGCCAAAGCGAACCTCAGTTAATTCAATTGTACCCTGTACCATTGCTTCATTACCGGCCCGCAGGCTGCCAATGGGACGAAGCCGAGTACGATCTTCATAGCGTGCCGGCAGATGAAACAGTAAATCCTGAATGGTTTCTATGCCCAGGCGCTGTAGACGCTCTGCGACACGTGAAGCAATCCCTTTTAATACTGTGACAGAAGTGTCATCAAAGCTAGTATAGTGTTTCATATTATTTGACGATTAAGAGGCCCACAAATGGTTCAAGACAAGACGCAGTTAGCAGGCAATGGTTAATCCCTTGGCAAGAACTGCAACGCTGTATTGAGCCATTTGTGGGTCTCCCTTCGGGCGCGACGAGAAGCCGTCATCTACGGCGTTAGCTTCCTTGCAAAGGGAGCAACCATTTACTGCGAAACCTGCCTTGTAGCTAACAGCTTCTCGTCACGCTTAATCGTCAAATAATATGAAGCACTACACTGGGTGGCATGTTCTTGTCCACGGTTGCCTCGATGGTCTATTCCAGCGTCAGCTCGTGGTCATCACTGAAGGTGCCGGCCTGCCGTGCGAGAAAGGCAGTTTTCGCTGATTGCTCGAGTGAGCTGACCCATTTGTAAGCCAGTTCCAGCGACTCACCCTGCGCATAAACACCATGTCCACGGACGACGACCACGGGATACTCAGCCAACGTCGTAGCGATCAATATGGGCGAGTGTTCGAAATAGGTCTTGAAGCTAATTGAGATAACCGGTACACGTGGAAAATAGTACTGACCTTCAAGGTCAACAGGTATGAAGTCTTCACCGTTAAGTGTTAGTGCAATGGTATAGGGATTATGGCTGTGTATGACAGCACGCGCTTCCGGGTTATGGCGGTATATAGCACGATGAGCATGTTGGTCCAGCGATGCATCAGGAACCAGTGTGTCATCCATGGTGCAATGGATAATATCTTTTGATTCGGCAAGATCGGCACAGGATCCGGTTGCAGTGATAAAAAAATCACTATCATGTAGATATGAGATATTGCCGCTGTGTGAGTCATTCAGTCCATGCTGACTCAGAAGGCGGTAAAAACGTATCAGAGCTTCCTTGTTATCCATGGCATAATGATGCCTGATAAACTCCGATTCGTCATCTTAATCGTTCGCAAAAAAACATCAAGTCTTTAGCCCTATGTCACAAAGCATCGAAAGACTACAAAAAAACTTACCCAAAAGTATTCAGTTTGAGTGGGCATTTCTTCATCCCAGGTTCTGGTTGCTTTGGTTTTTTATTGCCTTGCTACGGGTTCTGGTGTTATTTCCCTTACCTCTATTGCATAGCATCGGGCGAGCTATCGGACGACAGTTTTATCGAATTAACGACAAGCGCAGGCACATTGCACAAATTAATATTGGCCTCTGTTTTCCTGAATTAGCTGAAGATGACAGGCGGCAGCTGGTTCTGCGGCATTTTGAAGCATATGGTGCGAATATCTTTGATCTTGCTATCTGTTGGTGGGCATCATCTCGTCGGCTGGAGCGCCTTACCTCAGTACATGGACTGGATCAGTTTTTGAGCCTCGTTGAGCAGGGAAAAAATGTTGTATTACTGACGGGGCATCTGTTAACGGTGGATCTATGTGGCCAGTATTTCTCACGCTACAAGGCAGGTGTAACGATGATGAAGCCATTTGGTAATCCGGTGCTTAACTTTTTATTGTTTCGTAGCCGCTCCCGCAATGGTAATCAGGTAATAAATCGTGATCAGGGACTAAGGCCGCTGATCCGCTATATACGTAAAGGGTATACAGGTTATTTTATGCCAGATGAAGATTTCGGCTCCCCTGCTTCCGTGTTTGCTCCTTTCTTCGGCGTGCAGAGCTGGACCGTGATAAGCCTGTCGGCACTCGCGCGTTTAGGGAATGCGGTAGTTATGCCCGTTTTTATGAACAGTTTGCCGGGTGGCAAGGGTTACGAGTTGTATTTTGATCCGGTGCTGGAAAATTTCCCGTCGGGTGATGATCTGGTGGATGCGACAAACATGAATCAGGCGCTGGAAGCAGGTGTCAGACGAATGCCGGAAATGTATTCCTGGACTTTCAAATTATTTAAAACACGCCCGACAGGCGAAGAAGCGCCTTACTAATGGTTAATTAAGTACACCTCAAATAATTCATGAATAATCATATTGAACCCAAAACCTGCCATCTCTGCGTTAAGAATCTTTGCAATAGCAAGCTAATACGAAGTACATGGATCTGCAAGTGCCGCGATGACAGGATGTCATTGGGCGGCCGTGCGATCTTTGCCTTGATATGACAGCTTTTGAATCTCAATCTGATACATCCAGAATTAATAGAGGTGCCCTTCAGTTTGCGCATCCACGGTACTGGCTGGTCTGGCTTGGTATGCTGCTGCTTTGGCTGATCAGTTTACTGCCAATGCCTGTTACTGCATATTTGGGCAGAGGCCTGGGTGTTATTTTGTATCGAGTCGCAGGGAGGCGGCTGCATATCGCCAGAACCAACCTTGAGTTTTGTTTTCCTGAGTTAGATAGCGATCAAATTGATGCGTTAATGAAGGCGCATTTCAAGGTCCTGGGCCAGGCAGCACTGACTATTGGCATCAACATGTTTGCATCACTGCCCAGACTACAGGGCCTGGTGACCATGCGTGACCGTCATTACTTTGATCGTGCTATTGCTGGCGGGAGACCCGTCATATTACTGGCACCACATTTCGTCGCAATGGAAATTGCGGGATTAGTGCTTTCGCACGAAAGGTCAATGTTCAGCATGTATCAAACGATTAGGAACCCACTGATCGACTTCCTGGTGCGAAGAGGGCGAAGTCGTTTTGGCGGCATAATGATTGAAAGAAAGGCAGATATGCGAAAGGTGGTCAAGATGATGCGTACGGGCAGCCCATTCTACTATTTGCCGGATCAGGATCCGGGCTCCGCTGATAAAATTTTCGCGCCATTTTTTGGTATTCAGACAGCGGTAACACCGGGGTTCTCTCGTTTTGCTCGTTTAAGCAAGGCCGTTGTTATCCCGTGCTTCACAAAAATACTGCCACGGGGCAGGGGTTACGAAGTGATATTTTTACCGCCACTTGAGGGTTTTCCCACAAAAGATCCTGTGCAAGATGCACGACGTATGAATGAGGCTATCGAGCAGGGCATTCGTGAAATGCCAGAACAGTATTTTTGGGTGCACCGGCGGTTTAAGTCACGTCCTGAAGGTGAAGAAAGTTTGTATTGATTCGAAGTTTCAGGGTTCAAGACGAAAGACGAAGGATGAAAGACAAAAAAACATACACACTTCTTTTATCCTTAGTCCGTAGTCACCACCACTAGAATGTTTCCAGTCAAGGCAACGATGATGATCTTTTTGATTCTACAGCCAAAAAAATATGTCTTAACCGGTTATCCCTGTTTTGTAGCAGTCAATGTGCCATTGGCCGTTGAATTCTCGCAGGCTATCATTTTCCTGCATCAGCAAACGTAGAGAAGGAAAGCATAGAAAAAATTAGGAATGCCAGCAGAGAAGAGAGCATTTTTGGTGACAGGGACAAGTGTGACATAGGCGCCAGGTCAGCACGTTATGGATATATAACTTAATCATAGCAGAGACTTATTAGCGTCCCTATTAAATTGTACCGAAATAAAAATAATAACCATTAGTCAGGGACAGTTGCCATTCTGTCTGCTGATACCATGAATCAACTGTATGTTGTTATTTACTGGTATCAGTATCTTGATGGAATTTTCCGGTCATGCGAAGATGGTCAGCTGTGTGTCAGTGAGAGTCATTAACCATTTTCAATGGCAGCCGTTCATACCTGTGTATTCTATAATATTAAAATCGCAGTACGGGAATAAAACAGAAACAGGACTGGCCTGAATCAGGCTTGCTCTAAAAAAGGAGGAGTGGCAACGGCAATGAAGTCGTTGATATTTTCACGTAATGGTTTTGTAACCCTGGTGATGCTGGTGCTAATTCTGTTAGCGGGCAGGCTTGGTTTGCTTGATGATGCCGGCTACACATTATATGACAA
>BTQX01000076.1:0-7572 GCA_036986095.1 Gammaproteobacteria bacterium | reverse complement strand
GGTGGGGTGGTCAGATAGGCAGAGACATGGCTGACATGCTTGCCAATGAGTTAATGGGCACAAAGAAATTCAAGGTCGTCGAACGGCAGAAACTTGGTGCAGTCATCTCTGAGCAGGATCTCGCTGCCAGTGGCCGAATCAAAAGAGGAACTGGGGCCAAAACAGGCGAACTTACCGGTGCTCAATATCTGATAACAGGCACCGTGACCTCGTATGAAGAGAGCGTTGCTAACACCGGCGGTGGCCTGAGCTTCAAAGGCATATCCATAGGTGGCAGCAAAGGCAAGGCCTACATTGCTGTTGATCTGAGGGTAATCAACACGACAACTGGTGAAGTTGTAGATAGTCGTACAGTTGAGGCCAACTCAAGTAAAGGAGGGCTACGTCTCGGCTTTTTCAAGGGAGGACTGGGTGGCAACTTTAACACCAAGAAAAAAACACCAGCCATGAAGGCCGTTCGTGCAGTCATCATGGAAATATCGGAATATCTCGCCTGCTCAATGGTTGAGAAAGACAGCTGCATAAACGATTACGATGCCAAAGAAAGTCGTCGCAGAGAAAAAACTAAAGGCTCAATCAAACTCGAATAAACCGTATTTGAGCTTATAGGGCACCCCTTTACAGGCAGCCAGTGGTGGTTCCGTAATGATGATACAACATGAACAAGGACGTTCATTCAACAATCATGAGTACACCTGAGCCAAAATTTAAGCAGGTTTTTCATGCCATCAAGCCATGCTGGCGGTCAATGCTTCTTACCTTTATTGCGGTCATTGGCCTGATTTTTTTTAGCGCACGGCTAAAGCTCAATGACTTTAAAAACTACCAGGCAGAAATCTCGCAGAGCACTGCAAATGGCACGGCATTAGAGATATCGCGTTATGTCAGTGACCTTGAGCGCCAGCTACGAGGTTTTACCTGGGATCACTCTAAGCTATTATCAAAACTAGCTGCAGAGCCTGCAAGCAGTGACTATAAGCTGGAACTAGAGGCCCTGCTGGAAAATGAATTTCCCAGCACGCTGAATTACTCAATTGCCAGTAAAACCGGCCGGCCTATCGCACAAAAGGATGAGATTGAAATCGGTGATTTGTACAAGCAGGATATACGTAGCTACACGGTAAACAAGGAAAATATGCTTAATTTTCATCCTGACGCAAAAGGTGGCCATTTTGCTATCATGACATCGTTCAAGGATGATAATGGGCAGGAAATGATATTTTTTATCAGTCTCGCAGCTGAAATACTTTCTCCTATCCTGGCCAGTCACAAGCTGCCTGACTATCAGATCTTCCTTGTCTCGACAGCTACGCCTGATGTCATTGATATCAGCTCAGAAGGGACACGGCAGTATATCAGCCACACCAGAGAATTAAGCTCAGCAGAGTTAAAAAGGCTTAATAGTCGAGTCCCTGTGCGAAACTCTACCTGGCAACTGGTTATGGTGCCCGATGAATCGATATCAAACAGGAAGTTTAGCACCGTCCTTTGGAGCTCAATACTGTCTCTTCTTATCGCCGGGGTCCTCGGAATCATAATCCTGCTGCTCATAATCAAACGTCACAATACAGAAAAGAAAGACGAACAGAAATACCAGCAGTTATTTACAGATATAAATGCGCCAATGATCCTGATCGACCCGGAAGATGGCAGCATCATTGATGCCAATACGGCTGCGGTGGAATATTACGGGCACTCACTGGAAACACTTAAGAACCATGATATCAGCCTCATCAATACCAGCAGCTGCCCAGAAATCGAAAAAACTATTACTGAGCTTGTCGATGAGGGGGAAAAATCACATATTTTTAAACATCGCCTTGCATCAGGAGAAATCAGAGATGTCGAAATCTGGTCAGGTCCGCTGCAGATTGATGACAAAAAAATACTTTATACCATCGTGCATGACATCACGCCTCGTATACAGGCAGTACATGCGTTACTTGAAAGCGAATCTCGTTTTAAAACACTCACTAACCTGTCACCTGTAGGGACTTTTTTCTCCAATGAAAAAGGCATCTGTAATTATGTCAATAATGAGTGGGTAAAAATTACCGGGCACCCGCAATCGTACTGGCGCAACAGAACCTGGATCGAAGCAATACACGAAGCGGACAGGGAGAAAATTATTGCCGACTGGGCAAAAATAGTGCTTAAACATGGGACCTTTGAAGTGGAATGTCGAATCCGCAAACCGGATGGCAGCGACCGATGGATTTTATGCAGGGCTACCGCCATCAAGGAAGAAGATTGGGGCCATGATCTGTTCATTGGTGCAGCGATCGACATAACAGACCGCAAGCAGATAGAACATGAATTACAACTGATGGCGACGACATTTGAAACCCATGATCCAATCCTGATTACTGACAAACAAAGTAAAATTCTCAAAATCAACCAGGCATTCAGTGAAGTTTCGGGATATCAGGAAAAGGAACTGATCGGGAAATTACCCAATACCTTCAAGTCACGGCACCATGACAGTGAGTTCTTTAAAGGCATGTGGAGTGATTTATCCAAAAAAGGCAACTGGCAGGGTGAGATATACAACCGGTCAAAATCCGGCCATATCCACCAGGACTGGGTAACTATCTCTGCGATAAAAGACAGCCAGGGCGAAATAGTCAACTACATTGGACACTACCACGATATCACCGAACGCAAAGAAGCAGAGGAACAAATTCGCAAGCTGGCCTTTTATGACCCACTGACCAGCCTCCCTAACAGACGTTTGTTTCTGGAAAGACTGGCAGATGAACTGGAAACCGCAAACCTTGAAAACAAACACGGTGCCCTGCTGTTCCTTGATCTTGATCACTTCAAGAATCTCAATGATTCACTCGGCCACCCGGTTGGCGATGCATTGCTGGTAGAAGTGAGTCGCCGGTTGAGAGAAAATATAGGCAAAGGTGAAACCATTGCCAGAATAGGTGGCGATGAGTTTGTCGTACTGCTTCCAAATATTGCACCGATTGTTGAATTATCGGCAGAACACGCTGAACTACTTGCAAACAGAATTCGTGTCGCCATTACCGAACCCTTTTACATTCATGGTCATGAGTACAACATTTCTGTCAGTATCGGTATATCATTGTTCCCTGAAAAAAATCAGAACTCCGCAGATATTCTAAAACGCGCCGACACGGCAATGTATAGTGCCAAGCAGAAAGGCCGGAACTCTGTGTGCTTTTTTAAACAGGAAATGCAAATTAGTGCTGACAAACGACTGGCTATAGAAAAAGACCTGCGACATGCGATCAGACAACAAGAACTGTACCTGGTCTATCAACCTCTGATTGACTGGGAAGGAAATATAATCGGAGCTGAGGTACTGCTACGCTGGCAACATAAAAAACACGGTCTGATACCCCCGGGAGATTTTATTCCCATTGCCGAAGATACCGGGCTGATTTTTGATATTTCCCGATGGGTATTGAATACCGCCTGCTCACAATTGAGTGACTGGATGAATGAGGACCAGGCACTGGCTGATAGACTACAGTGTATCTCGATCAACCTCAGCCCGAAGGAATTCAATCAAAACGGCTTTGAAGAAAAAGTGCTTAAAATTATCCGGAAATATGAAATTCCGCCAGATCGTATTGAATTTGAGATTACAGAACGCCTGATTATAAGCAATCTGGGAAATACCATTGAGAAAATGCTGAAAATGAAGCAACACGGCTTCCGTTTTTCTGTTGATGACTTTGGTACAGGGTATTCTTCACTCGCCTATCTGAAAGAGCTGCCTATAAATCGCCTTAAAATTGACCGTTCCTTCATCCGTGATATTACTGAAGACCGCAATGACGCGACCATCGTCGAAACAATTATTTCCATGTCTCATCACCTTGGCCTTGAAGTCGTGGCTGAAGGCGTGGAAACTCAGGAACAGCATTTTTTCCTTAGCAAGCATGCCTGTGATATCTTCCAGGGCTATTATTTCAGCAAGGCGCTGAAAGCATCAGAATTCAGCATGCTTGACTTGCAGCACAACAAAGAAAATCTGCAGTAGAATAACCCCCCTGGCGAAACACTATAGCTCCTGCAATAAAGCATTCATTACACAGATGGCAACTTCAGTATTTCTTGGACTCTCAGGCGGCGTCGACTCTGCCGTTGCAGGACTGTTACTGAAACAACGGGGCTACGATGTCACCGCCGTTTTCATGAAGAACTGGGAAGAAGATGATGCGGAGGACTACTGTGCGGCGGCTGAAGACCTGGCAATAGCAAAAGAAGTCGCCGACATACTGGATATCCCGTTACTTACAGTTAACTTCGCTACGGAATACTGGGACAGGGTATTTGAGCACTTTCTGCAGGAATACCGGGCCGGCAGGACACCTAACCCCGACGTATTGTGTAATCGTGAGATAAAATTCAAGGCCTTTCTGGATTATGCACTGGATCATGGTGCGGACAAGATCGCTACCGGTCATTATGCTGAAACACATCAGTGTCATGGCAGCGCCTATCTTGGCAAAGCAGCAGACGAAGACAAAGACCAGACCTATTTCCTTTATGCCATCGGTCAGTATGCACTGGCGCATAGTCTTTTCCCGCTCGCCACTTTACGGAAATCTGAAGTAAGGGAACTGGCACGTAACAACAAACTGCCCAACTACAATCGTAAGGACAGCACCGGCATATGTTTCATCGGCGAACGACGATTTCGCGATTTTCTGGCGCAGTACCTTCCTGCCCAGCCTGGTGATATCCAGCAGCTTGATGGATCAGTTATCGGACAACATCGGGGCCTGATGTACTACACGATCGGCCAGCGGCAGGGACTTGGCATCGGTGGTCCGGGAGAGCCATGGTTCGTCGTCAGCAAAGATATGGAAAACAACATCCTCAACGTAGTTGAAGGCAATAATCACCCTGCGTTGTTCCACTCCAGTCTGCTAGCTGATGAATTGCACTGGATAGCCAACAAGCCTCCAGTCCTGCCACTCAGCTGTACATCTCGTATTCGACACCGGCAAGCTGAACAAAACTGTCGACTTTCTGAGACAGATGATGGATGTATCAGAGTCGACTTTGAGCAACCGCAAAGAGCCATAGCAACGGGTCAGTCTGCGGTCTTTTATGGAGGGGATTTGTGCCTGGGCGGCGGCGTAATCAGTTCATCTCAATGATTCCGAAAATCACCCGAATCAGTTAATATTCATCAAGTTCTTTCCAACACTGAATAATCTTGAGTAATACATATGAAGCTTTCCGCATTAACCGCACTCTCCCCTATTGACGGCCGTTACGGCAGTAAAACTGTCGAACTGCGCCCTTTTGTCAGTGAATACGGCCTGATACACCACCGCATCATTATTGAAATTGAATGGCTGAAGGCCCTGGCTGCACACCCGGGTATTCCAGAAGTACCACCTTTTTCGCAAGGCGCAATGGATTTCCTTAATTCCATCAAAACGGGTTTCAATGAAACGGAAGCACAACGGATTAAAGATATCGAAAACAGGATTAACCATGATGTCAAAGCCATCGAGTACTACATCAAGGAAAAACTGGAGACCTTTGATGAACTGAATGCCATCAGTGAATTCGTCCATTTTGCCTGTACTTCTGAAGACATCAACAACCTTTCACATGCATTGATACTTAAAGGGGCGAACGAAAAAATTCTACTTCCTGTAATGGACAGTGTTATTGATACTATCACTGACCTGTCTCTGCAGTATGCCGCCATCCCGATGCTGGCGCGCACACATGGCCAGGCTGCCTCTCCCACCACAGTTGGCAAGGAACTGGCAAACGTAGTTGCCCGCCTGCGGCGACAGCGAAATCAAACGGCTGCCAGCCCTTTACTGGGTAAAATCAACGGTGCTGTCGGTAATTATAATGCCCATCTGTCTGCTTACCCGGACATTGACTGGGCCAGCTTCGCAGAAAATTTTGTTCTGTCACTAGGACTGGAATGGAACCCCTATACCACCCAGATTGAACCCCACGATAATATCGCTGAATTGTTCGATGCCATAGCCCGTTTCAACACCATTATTCTCGACTTTGACCGTGACATCTGGGCCTATATTTCAAACGGCTATTTCAAACAGAAGACGGTCAGCGGTGAGGTAGGCTCCTCAACGATGCCGCACAAAGTGAACCCTATCGACTTCGAAAATTCGGAAGGTAATATCGGTATCGCAAACGCCCTGTTGAATCATATGTCGGCAAAACTACCCGTCAGTCGCTGGCAGAGGGACCTGACCGATTCCACTGTGCTGCGTAACGAAGGTGTCGCACTGGCCTATTCTCTACTGGCATGGAAATCAACCCTCCGCGGCTGTGGAAAACTTGAAATCAACGAAGAAAAACTGGCAGCAGACCTGATGGCCAACTGGGAAGTCCTGGCTGAACCCATCCAGACGGTCATGCGACGCTATGGAATTGAAGAACCCTATGAAAAGCTGAAGGAGTTAACGCGTGGCAAGGGGATCACACAGGAAACGCTGAAGGTATTTATTGAAACGCTAGAGATACCGGAAGCCGCACGTAAGACCTTGTTGGAGCTTACACCGGCCAGTTATATTGGTAATGCTGAGGAACAGGCTAAGGGGATTAAAGGGAAATGAAGAAGTTCCAAGATCCAAGTTCCAAGATCCAAGTGTTTTTTTCGGAACTTGGAACTTGGAACTTGGAACTTGGATCTAATTATTCAACGAGAAAATAGTCATGACAGAGAACAAAAATACCGACAGCGACAGATTCCCGGTAAATACACGGGAAGAGGTATCCGAGACAAGCATACGCCTGATCAAGGAAGCCAGCCGCAGCATCAACATCCTGCTTTATGATTACGATGAAGTGCTCTTGCCTGGCAGTAAAATTGACGATCTGCTATCAACATTCATCCGTCAACATGAACGCTGTCGTTTCCAGTATCTCTGTTCCGAGAATGACATTCTTCGCGAGCGTGGTGGAAAGCTGATCCAGTTGGCGAGGAAATTTAGTACTTTCGTCAAACTGCGTCAGCTGCCTGACGACCTGCAGTCCATCCAGGAACAGTTTATCGTTGTTGATGGAAACACCAGTATGATTACACAGGATCACAGATCCTACGACTATTATGCCCATTTCAATGATCGTGCCAGGGCACGTAAACTGAACAACCACTTTGAAGAATTATGGCAGCGTTCAGAACCTGTGTCGGGTATACACGTTACGGGGTTGTGAAAATCAGACGAAAGATGAAGGACTAAGAACAAAGAAAACATCAGGCAGTAGTGTTTTTCTTTAATCTTTAATCCTTTGTCTTACGACTTACGACTTACGATTTTCCGTAACCCGCAAACCGTAAAACCTAACACGTCTCCATCAGTTCCTTCGCCATCGCCGCAAACTTCTTGCGCCTGTACAAAAACTGCAAGCGCCCACCCCCCAGCTGCTCCCACAACACTGCCGCTCGTGCACCGGCCAATAACAGGCAGCGGATTCGATTGACGATGTCGTTCTGCTGCAGAAAATCCGAGCTGCCCTTTACAATTATCCGTGGCTGCAGGGTGCTTATGGTTTCGCCGTAGATATCAGCAAAACGGGCAAGCAGGGTGGAATGGA
>BTQX01000075.1:0-7596 GCA_036986095.1 Gammaproteobacteria bacterium | reverse complement strand
TGTCACGGGTGTTTTTCCAGTTTTACAACAGGGAACCACTGTTGAACCTGACTTAGCAGATCAGGAGAAAATGTCTGATCCCAGTCCTGCGACCAGTTCACCTGTGCGCCGGATTCTCTGGCAACTAAATCATCGACACGATTTGCTGCCTTACCCAGCGCAAACGCAACAGCAGGCACTGTTGGCTCAGCAACACAGAAATTGCTGGAAATATTTTCCAGCTCCGCTACCGTCTTGTTCATACAGGTATTGGTCACCACTACCTGCCCTGCAGCGGCCATTTCTATCGGTAATAAACTGGGGTGGGGGGTGTACATCAATGCCAGCCCAAGATCAAAATCAGGCAGCATTTCACGATATTCTTTTAGACCAAGCTTGCCGATCATTTTCAGAAGCCGCCCACCCGGCAGCTGAATATCATTATGACTGGCACCGATACCAAAAAACTCCCAGTCATCCGTAAATGCACCCTTTCGTATTGCTGTTTCAAGCGCAATAAACCCAATTTCGAACATATTTCGCGCGGCATGCCCATCAGGGCGTGCATAAAACAGCAGTTTACGACTTTTCTTTCTGTCCTCGTTCAAGTTGCGATCAAAGCTAAGTATCGCATTTTCAAAGGGAAGCCCCTTACTCTCTGGGTCCTCTTGATTATCGGATGCAAAAATTCCATACGACTGAGCCTGAAAATAGTCCATCAAGGTCGGTGAGGAAAACAGCGCAACATGGGGGAAAGAATACGACTCATGGGCCAACGCATAGTAACTACCCATAGGAAAAGTGAAGGCTTCATATTCCTGGATGAAATACAGAAATTTCCTGCTGTTAAACTGCGGCAGGCACTCGTTCACAATGTGGGCAGTCCACCATGTTGTTGCCATCAGTACATCGTCCGGGTGAAAAGACAGTTGCTCTTGCCTGCCGAAGACCGTGGCCACTTCAATTTTGTCAAAAATATCCTCTATGCCCTGATATTTCTGTACCACAGCAGGCCAGTCTTCACGTTTTGTGTAACAACGATCCACCGTGATAATACGGACCCTGTTGCCATTCTCAACCAGCTTGCGGGCAAAATTAAACTTGGCGATATAACCACCGAAAAAACTGCTAAAATCAATTTCAGGAATAAGTATATTGAAACGCTGTGGTTCAGAATTACTTATACGTAGATTCAGTGCTGCGATCTTCTCTGCCACCACCCGATGGACTGCCTCATTGGTGTAATACTCTTCCATGATCTTGCGGCCATAGTTAAGTACCGGACGCAAAAAACCTTTGCGTGCGCCGAAGGCCAGAAAACTGGTTAACATTTTAGACAAAAAAATATCCTGTGTACTATTCTAAGAAACCACTAAATTAATTCGATCTGCCCAGTGATCGACAATGTCTTTTGACTATTCTTCCGGCAAACAAATGGCCATAAATACGATCCAGCTTAAACATAAAGATGGCAGCCGCCAGTCTCATCTCAGCATCATCAGTCGTCTCTTTTTTAAAGATGATGCGCACATGAGCCAGCAGTAGATAAAAAATAGCCGACCAGCTCGCTGAAAACATTCGCAAAGCCTGTTCTGCATCCTTCGGCATATCCGGCAAACGCATTTTCAATATTTCAGCAAACAGATACAGGCGCAGATATTCATGATGAAAAACATTTAATGCCGCGTACCGTTTGTGCAATAACCATGACTTAAATTTACCTGCCTTGCCGAGATATTTTACATTCGCAGCAATATCTATTGCTCTCTGTCCCACACCTCTGGCTTCAAAATCACAGCGACCAATAACGCTATTTCCGTATTGATAATAATCATATAAAGCCTGATCCACATAACCAAGTTTACCGCGGCAGCGGGCAACACAGGCTATCCAGTGATCATGGAACACCTGCCCTACAGCTTGTGGAAATGGCAGAATATCGGCCAGCAAATCGTGACGAAAAACCGATGCTGCACCGGTCACCGTATTTGCCAGAAACAACACATCCACATCCCTGAAGTTATTCTTCCTGCCGCTCCAGTAAGTCTCCGATATCGTTCTGCCTTTATCATCGACGATACGCATATCGCAATAAACCAGTGTCGTATCCTCATCAAATGCTGCTACACAGGTAGTCAGCTTTTCCGGGTACCAGTCATCATCTTGATCGACCAGGGCGACGTAATCGATATCATCCGGCACTCTGGACAACGCGACTTCAAAATTTCTGTAAAAACCGAGGTTGTTTTCGTTTCTGAACAGGCTAAAACGCGGATCATCGCCAATAATCTCCTGATAGCGCCTCCAGACTTCATCAGAGGAAGCATCATCGTTGATGATACAATGCCAGGACTTCAGTGTCTGTGCCTTGATGGATTCTATCTGACGTTTAAAATGATCTTCATCGGGTTCCCAGCAGGCCATGCAAATGACAACTTTGCACCCCGATGTCCTGGCCTTACTGAAAGTGTTTTCCTGCATTAGCTCAATTGTGCTGTGGCCAATTGTTTCATTCCTGTTTGTTTTAAATCCGGCTCGGAGCTCTGCTGTAAGCTCTTTTGTCTGTTGGACTGGTGGAAACCTGACCAGTGTTGTAAAACCTGACAACAGACAGCTTCGGGGGCTAATTTTAGTGCAGCAGTCATCGATCTGTGCTGTCGCCAGTTGCAGCAGGGTTGATGATGACAATATGCCGTCTGCCTGAACACTGATATCCTGAAGTAAACTCTCGTTGGCAGCATAGCCGGAGATCAAACAGGCCGTACCACGACCCGGCCAGATTCTTTCCGGCAATGTCTGGGTCAGCGTACTCACGGGTGATCCTTCACATCCGCTTAACGGATGCTGTAGTCCTCACGGTCATGGGTCAGATTCGGGTTGTAGTAGGGATCTCCCTCTTTTAATATGCTGGCATGCCTTTCCCTTAGACGCTTCTTTTCACCGCTGAAGCGCTGCTGCTTTTCATCGGTATCCTCATATCCTCTAGATATTGACTCATGGTGATACAGCTCGGCATAAGGTGTGAACACATTCAGCAGGCCCTGTTCTCTTAAACGCAGACAGAAATCCACATCGTTGTAGGCGATCTTGAAATTTTCTTCATCGAAACCATTGATGGCATCGAACTTGCTGCGTGAAATCATCATGCAGGCACCTGTCACAGCTGAAACATTGTGTATAGACTGTAGCAAATTAAAATACCCCGGACTGTTGGCCCGTGTGAGTTTGTGAGAGTGTCCTGCATAGCCACCAAGACCGATAATTATTCCTGCATGCTGAATAGTGTTATTAGGGTAGAGAAGTTTCGCACCCACGGCGCCAACTTCTTCACGCTGCGCGTGTTCTAGCATCGCTTCTATCCAGTCCCAGCTAATAATCTCTATATCATTATTCAGGATGATCAGATACTCACCTTTAGACTGGCTGACACCATAATTGACTACACGGGGAAAATTGAACTCTTCGTTAAATTCTACACAATGAAAGTGCGGTGACTTCTCTTCCAGTTGATGAATCAGACCAAAGGTTTCGCTGGAGCGGCTGTTATTGGATACCGCTACAATCTCATAATTTTCCCAGGTCGAATGGTCGAGTATGGAGTTAATGCAGGTGTCGAGCAGATCGGGCTTATCACGAAAGGGAATGACGATACTTACCAGTGGAGTGCCTTTTATACGCCGTTTAACACGAAAATAGAAGGGCACTTTTTCATCTACAACGTCCGCATCTATTTTTCGCCTTTCCAGTGTAGACTTCAGTGCCATGCGTGCGCTGATTAGTGCACCCGGCTTGGCATCCGGACTAAAACTGGTCGACGTTTCACTTCTACGCCAGTGATATAAAACTTTTTGTACATGCTGTATCCGCAGAGCCTTTTCTGTTACCCGCAATAAAAACTCATGGTCCTGCGCACCGTCATAGCGGCTGTCCAGTAGACCCACATCCTCAGCCAGTTGTTTTTTGACCACCACGAAATGTGTAATGTAGTTATGTGATAACAGCAGATCCGGTGAATAATCTGGCTTGTAATGCGGGTCACAATAGTTGCCGTCAAGATCAATAAAATCTTCATCGGAATAGATCACATCTGCATCAAATTCGTTGACTGCGCTGACCATTTCAAACACCGCATCCGGTGTTAGTTCATCATCATTATCCAGGAAGGCCAGATATTCACCCTTGGCAAATCGTATCGCTTCATTGGTCGCACCGGAGATATTTCTATTGTTATCCAGATAGCGGATTCTTATGCGTGGGTGTCGTATCGTTTTTAGATAATTAATGGTCTCTTCAGAGCTGGAAGCATCGTCAACAATACAAAGTTCCCAGTTTTCATAGAGCTGGCGCTCTACACTCTTAATAGCAATCTGCAGCCACTCTGGAGGAGCATTGAAGACCGGCATCACCAGACTGATCAGTGGTTTTTTGGCAAGCTTTAATATCTCTCTTTTTACCCGATCACGTTCCGCATCTACGAAGCTGTAAGTATAGCGATTTCCATCACCCGCTTTACTTGCAGTAGCTGTAGCACTATCTTCCGGCTGGGTGACAGTAAGTGCTCTGTCACGCAACGAAGGCAGCCGGCCAAGCAAACGATCATAGATCAACTCACGCCCACCCTCTATCATGCGCCAGGCCTTTGATCGCTTGATATCCTCAATTTCAGCTTTGTATTGTTTATGCGCGTTCAGCTCAAATTCCAGCTCACGAATACGACTGATGTAATCATTCTCCTGCCGAATAAAACCATCCTGTGCAATCGCATAATCAAGAGAATAAGGGGCAGACATCTCTATGCAAAGCTGTAGAGTTTCTTCGGCATTCCGCCCAGCCGACTTCGTTTCAGCAAGCGATATCTGCAGCGATGGATTTGGCCCGGTTACAACATACACTTCGCCCAGGGCCGAATGACGATATCGAAGATCATTGAATTGACAGGCCTGGAGGATTTCATCTGGTTCATCATAGTGAAGTAGATACTCATCTGCTTCACCTTTATGCATACTCAGGACAATTCGATAAAGATGAATAAAACCATCGCGCCAGATACCTGAAGATCGCCTGATTGATAAAGTCAGTGCGGTCTGATCTGCTGAAATGTTGTCAAAGCAGAGACGTTGTCGTTCAACCAGCGGGTAGATAGCAACTGACTGCTCAGTATCATCCTGCTGATGCAGAACGAGTGATAGTGTTTGCTCTTCAACTATCATATCGTTCCTCGTCATCACCGTCGGCATCAATCGAGATATCCATGTTCAATGCGCTAATTCCAAAATCACTATGCTCTGCCTTTACTTGAATATGAATCAGGTCATAACGCCGGTCCACTGCCAGATTGTCTTTTTGCGCATCATCGTCTGCCAGTCCAAGAGAAATAAAATAATCACCACCGATCAGGCAAATATCAAAACTATAGCGAACCAGTAATTCACTGCCGGCTCTGCCAGCAGGGACGTCGAGTTTTCTTTCCCTTGTGTTTGCACCATAAACGGCAATGCCGTCGGAAGTCTTTAGTGTAAGTCCCAGGATAGGATTGAGCACATCCTCTTTAAAGACAATCCTCAGCAACAGATTGATACGGTCACCACTTTGGCACATCCCTTTGGTCGGCTCACCATTAATCAATAATACATAATCCTGAATCTGACCTCGCTGATCACCCCAGCGGTATTCAGCAGCATTATAGAAAGGTCGTAGACGGCAGCCGTCAATAGCCCTGTCCCCTATCAGGCCTTTCTCATCATAGTCCTGTGGCTCAGCATTTGATGCAGCTGATTCCACCTGCCCTTCTTCAGTATTGAACAGCAAATTCAGATATTCGTTGACTACATCAGCCGGCTCACCAGTTGCGATCACAGCCCCTTTTTCCAGCAACACTGCACGATCACAATGGCGTACGATCAAGTCACTGGAGTGGGTGACGAAAAGTGTAGTGGTGCCCTGTGACTTTAATTCACGAAGTTTACGAAAGCATTTATTCTGAAAACGAACGTCGCCGACAGACAGTGCTTCATCAACTACAAGGATATCCGGGTCCATGTGTATCGCTACAGCAAAAGCCAGCCTTACATACATACCACTGGAATAGGTTTTAACCGGCTGGTCGATAAAATCACCGATGCCGGAGAATTCAAGGATATCATCGAATCTACTGTCCATTTCTGTTCCACTGATTCCCATAATCGAACCATTTAGATAGGCATTTTCCCGACCACTGAAATTTGGATTAAAGCC
This sequence comes from Gammaproteobacteria bacterium, assembly GCA_036986095.1. Lineage (GTDB taxonomy): Bacteria > Pseudomonadota > Gammaproteobacteria > BMS3Bbin11 > BMS3Bbin11 > BMS3Bbin11. The sequence continues at coordinate 1,383 of BTQX01000075.1, read as the reverse complement.
GGCGCCCAACTCCAGTAATGCGGACAATCTACCATTGACTTCGACAGTGCCGGTCGAGGGATACAGAGTACCGCTAATGATCTGCAGTAGAGTGGATTTACCTGAACCATTCTGACCAATTATGCCGATGGTTTCCCCCGGGTAAATTTCAAGGTCTACCGGCTTCAGCGCCTGTATTTCGCGAAACCGGGAGCCGGATTTTCGTATGCGTGAACGATGTAGAATTGATTCCAGCACACGATCTATGGGACGGTTGTAGATACGATAAGCCTTACTCAAATGCTGGATACGAATAACGGGTTCAGAGGACATCAGCAAAGCCTCTGCGACTTTTCTGGAACCAGACAAACCCAACGATGGCAATAATCAAAGAGACCAGGCTGTACAAAAACAGCAGTTTGAAATTCGGTGCATGGCCCCACAGGAAAATCTCTCTATTCTGCTCTATGATCAGGGTCAGCGGATTCAGATAAATCAGTTTCTGCATACTTTCCGGTAGTGCAGATATGGGATAGAAAACCGGACTGAGAAACAATAGAGCAGTCGTCAACAACCCCATCAGCTGCCTGATATCAGAGAGAAAAACGCCCAGTGCTGAAAATAACCACAGGCAGCCAACCAGAAAAAGGATATAGGGTATAAATACAACCGGAAGCCAAATTATAGTGACCGGAACGCTGCCATTTACCAGCAGGTTGAATACCATCAAAACGACAAGACTCATCAGGGTATGAAAAAACGCAGCATAAATAGTCACCCAGGGTAATATCTCTATCGGGAATACGACTTTTTTTACGTAATTGACATTACTGGTGATCAGAACGGGTGCCCGGTTGATACATTCCGCAAACATGCCGTGCACAATTAGTCCAGCGAACAAAGTCAGCGCGAAACTGCCGTCACCCAGATTCATATCCCCCCAGCGTGCCTTGAAAACATAGCCGAAAATCAGAGTGTAGATGGTCAGCATTAGCAAAGGGTTCAACAGGGTCCAGAAAAAACCCATGACCGAGCCCCGATAGCGACTGGAAACCTCACGTTTTGCCAGCTGGAGGATCAGTGACTGATGTTCTATCAGTGAACTGATAATACCTGAGGGTTTGAGACTGTCATTTATGCCTTCCATATAGAGGCAACCTAAAACAGCTCTTCTTCCGCTACCAGCTTCAAATATTGTCCATAGGCATTTTTCGACATTACCTCGGCAAGTTCCAGTAACTGCTGTTTATCGATATAGCCTTTGCGAAAGGCTATTTCTTCCGGGCAGGATACTTTCAGGCCCTGACGCTTTTCCAGGGTTTCAATAAATGTTGTTGCCTGTAATAAAGAATCATGGGTACCGGTATCAAGCCATGCGCTACCGCGTCCCATCAGCTCAACCGA
>BTQX01000074.1:0-7659 GCA_036986095.1 Gammaproteobacteria bacterium | reverse complement strand
TGCGTGCTCCGGGTGGTGATGAATTGCTATCACTGGCACCTAGTCATTTTGATATCGATATCGGACAGAAGGTGAAAGTGGCGGTGGATGCGGAGCATCTGATTGTCTTCAGGCAGTAGGGCGGGTCATACTTTTGTGCTTGCCCTTCGGGTTCCCTGCGATGCTCAAACAGCACATCCCGAAACCTCCGGCTCAATCTGCGCGTCCTGGCAAGCCTGAATGGGGTTCTAAGAACATGACCCAAAATCAAAGACTAAGGAACCTCTGATTAATTCAAAAAATCCCGTCATTGCGAACGAAGCGTGGCAATCTCATGCAATATAATCAGGTACTTAGAGATTGCCACGTCACTCTGTTCCTCGCAATGACGAATTAATCAGAGGTTCCCTAAAAAATACTCGTCATTCCAGTACGCTTCTAGTCGGATGAGTATATTTGCAAAAAACTGGGATCTGACGCGGGTTTTCCTGCTTCTGATTTTATAAACCATTGATATTAAAAAATTATATGTGATACACCTTGCCAAGTCTGTCAAGTGGACTATGCTTTTATACGGGGTGAAGCAAGAACAATATTCTTGCAGCGGACGATAGAGAACTAGATGGCGGCAATGCATGGCCTGGTATCAGGTTCTTGGTTCTTGCTATGGAGTCCGGTATACCACTAAGTAATTTTAGTGGATCAATTCTTAAAAACAGAGGGTAAAGCGATGAAAAAATTCATTCTTGTCGATAATCAGGGTAACACCAGTGACCAGCAGCACATAGAAACTGGTAAATTTCATATGAGAGAAGGCGTTGCAGTAGATAAGTCTGTCGCAGTTATCATGAATAGTGGAGATAATTCCCCCATTCTAGCGGTTATGAATTATCCTGGTACTATTGATGATGGGCTTAAAATGTTTTTGTTGCATGTCTGGAGTCTTGACAATGAAGGATATTCCATTGTTAAAGAAGTGGAGTTGCCGACAATCACTACTGAACATAAGCTTGTCTTTGCGATTAAGGCGGTCGGCGCAATTTATGACTTTCCTGCCTATAAGAAGTGGGCTGATGGATGGATTTGTGAGAGTGATCGTTCTATGGATTCGATTAAAGCCATAACAAGTAAGGTCGAGGAGGAAATTAAAGAGCTGGAAAGTATACAGAAAGTTTCCTATTCAATGGGCCTTGATCTTGATGAAAAGGACGGTGTGAAAAAGGCCCAGTTCGAAAGAGCCAGAGTGGTATTTCATGCGGCTGCGCTGGCGCAGAATTCTCTGGAAGACAAGTTCTTCAATACGAAAATTGCTCAAGTCTTCAATGGTATTGAAGAGTTCGTTGATTCAGAGAGTCTGGTCAACATGTCTGACGAGATCCTTCAGGTAGCTTAAGGAAACCCAGATTTTGAGTGTTTCGTCCTTCGTGGACGAGGCACTTACGTTTTTTATTCTTTTGCTTGAATACAATAAAAATGAAGGAACTAGTCCATGAAGGGTGATACCCTCAACCGTGCGACAGCACAAGAGAAGAAAAAACTCCACTTGCAGTCCGAGGCACATAAAGGCATTCTCCCCCGCCATGGAACAGGCACTGGAAATCTTACGCAAAACCTTTGGTTATGATGAATTCCGTCATAACCAGGAAGATATTATTCAAACCTTGCTAGAAGGCAGGGATGCTCTGGCCTTGATGCCCACGGGTGGCGGTAAGTCTCTGTGCTACCAGATTCCAGCCATTTGCCGACCCGGTACAGGTATTGTCATTTCACCACTGATTGCACTGATGAAAGATCAGGTTGATGCGCTAAATCAGCTCGGTATTTCCAGTGCATTTCTCAATTCGACTCTTGACCGCGAGAGCCAAAGAGAAATTGAGAGTGCTCTGCTAAATAATGAGCTGGATCTGTTGTATATCGCACCAGAACGTCTACTCAATGAATATACTCTCAGTCTATTGGAGCGATGCCAGATAGCGCTATTTGCTATTGATGAGGCGCATTGTGTGTCGCAATGGGGACATGACTTTCGCCCGGAATATCAACGATTGTCATTGTTGCATCAGCGTTTTAGCAATGTACCGCGCATTGCACTCACGGCTACCGCAGATGAAGCGACGCGCAATGAAATCAATAGCCAGCTGGATCTATACAAGGCCAATACCTTCATCAGCAGCTTTGATCGAAAAAACATCTGTTACCAGATTGTTGAGGGGAAGAATGGCCGGGATCAATTATGGCAGTTCCTTGAAAAAGAGCATCCTCACGACTCAGGCATTGTTTATTGTCTGTCGCGTAAGAAGGTAGAAAAAATAGCGGAATGGTTGACTGCAAGAGGGCGTATTGCACTGCCGTATCACGCCGGCCTTAGTGACAGTTTGCGCCAACACCACCAGAACCGCTTCTTGCGAGACGAGGAGATAATTATCGTCGCTACCATTGCCTTTGGTATGGGTATCGACAAACCCGATGTTCGCTTTGTTGCCCATCTTAGTCTGCCGAAGAGTATCGAAGCCTATTATCAGGAAACTGGCCGTGCCGGACGCGACGGTCTGCCGGCAAATACCTGGATGAACTATGGACTGCAGGATGTCATATCGCTGCGCCAGATGGTTCAATCGAGTGAGGCGGCTGAAACGTTTAAACGTGTTTCTATGCAGAAGCTTGAAGCCATGCTAGGTCTATGTGAATCCGCATTATGTAGACGCCAGACGCTACTTGCCTACTTTGGTGAAACTCTGGACGAACCCTGCGGCAATTGCGATAACTGCCTGACACCCCCTGAACTATGGGATGCCAGCAAAGCCGCACAAATGGCGCTATCCTGTGTATACCGAAGTGGTCAAAGATTTGGCGTCAACTATCTGGTCAATATCCTGCGTGGCAAGCAGGATGAGCGAATTCAGGCTAATGGCCATGACGCACTAACTACCTTCGGTATTGGTGCTGACGACAGCATTCAGCACTGGCGGACACTGTACCGACAACTGATCGCACTGGGATATCTTGAAGTGGATCCCGAAGGCTACGGCGCATTGCACCTAACGGAAAAATGCCGACCGTTATTACGAGGCGAGGCAGGACTTAAACTTAGACGGCAAAGCGTAGCGGATAAAACCACTAGCAGAAGAAAAAAACGCCAGACTGCTGAGATATTGGATGAAGACCAACCATTGTTTAGTGATTTACGTAGCTTACGCAAAGAGTTCGCTGACGCACAAGGTGTGCCACCCTATGTTATTTTTCACGACGCGACACTGGCAGCTATCGCACAGCATCGTCCCGAGGACACGGCTTCATTACTGGACATCCCAGGAATCGGTCAGCACAAACTGGACCACTATGGCGAACGTGTAATTGAAGTGGTTCGTGAACACTTAAGGGCTCCTCTATTAATTCATGAATAATAGTGGAGCCCTTAATGTCTACCCAAAAAATCTCACCAACAGGAAGAATATGAAACTACTGCAGATATACAACTCTCTTTCCTGTATTTGTAATTCCAATTTATCCAGGCCGTTATTATTATGCTCTTTAGCGAAGAGGAAATGTACACCATGTTGATTTATATCAATGAAATTTAATGCAATTTGTAGTATTGCTTTATTATGTTGAGGGCTAAGTAAGGAATCTAATACTTCAAACCAGAAAAAGGAGTTTAGTCATGAGAAGAATCTATTTTTTGTTACCTGATGTCGAGGTTGCACGTAAGGTAGTTGATGAATTGCTGCTTGCTCGCATTGATGAGCACCATATCCATGTAATTGCAAAGGAAGGCACCGCCATGATGGATCTGCCGAAAGCATCTCTGGCGCAGAAGAGTGATGTTGTGACGGCCCTGGAACGTGGCATTGCGGTAGGCGGGGCAACCGGGCTTCTTGCTGGTGTGGTCGCTGTAAGCTTTCCACCCGCAGGCCTGGTGCTTGGTGGCGGTGCATTATTAGGGATTGCATTAGCAGGCACTGGATTTGGTGCATTTATGTCTACGATGATTGGCGTAAGTGCGCCCAATAGCCGCCACAAGCAGTTTGAGGATGCTATTCAACAGGGTGAATTATTAATGTTAGTTGATGTTCCCAAGGCTCGAGTTAATGAGATTGAGACCATGGTAAAACAGCATCATTCTGATGTGGATATCGAAGGTACGGAACCCACGATTCCTGTCTTTCCATAGAATCGGGCATGTACTAAAAATGGGTGTATTTACTGTCCCGGATGGTAAGATGGTAATTGACAAATAGCCACTAAATCCGGAAGGGTGGCTTTGATATTTCTTATTCAGCGCTTAATACTAGTCAACAAAAGCGCATTCGCAAGAACTCCGTCCGTACAGAACGAATTCTACAGATTCATCGTTCTTCACATTGAACTTGTTTTCTTCCCTCCTATTTCTTGACAACAGTCATGGAAAATATATGAAATCTCATGAAAAGAATTTATTTTTACAATCTAAATACAGGTTAACAGCAAACTTTTATGATTTACTGGATTACCCGTGGGAGAGGAGATACAGAAAATGGCGTCCAGCATTAGTCGGTGATTTAAGAGGTAGAGTACTGGAGGCTGGAGTTGGAACAGGGAGAAATCTTAAGTACTTTCATGAAGATGTAGATCTCACTGGAGTAGAAATAAGTGAACAGATGTTATATAAAGCTGAAAAAAGAGCGAAAAAGGCCCAGTGTAATATAAAGTTAATAAATGATGATGCCACCATCATGCAATCAATTGACTCAAATCAATACGACTGGCTTATTTCAACATTTATGTGTTGTGTAATGCCGGACGAGATCCAGTATCTTGCCATTGAACAATTCAGCAGAGTACTAAAAAAAGGAGGGAAGTTCCGGCTTTTGGAAATAGTCTACTCAAAGAACAAAAAGATAAGGCGCAGGCAGGATATGTTTGCACCATTTGTCGAAAAAGTATATGGCGCAAGATTTGACCGGAACACCCTTCAGCATATTGAGCTCTCGTCAAATTTAAAAGTTACAAATACCTCTTTCCTGAAAGATGACACATATTTGTTAATCGAAGGTGTACGTATCTAGGGATTCATAGAAGTGCCCTGAATTCTATTTGTTACTCCATTTACGAGACTTAATCGTTATTTTTCTAACCAGCCAGAATTTTTCATGAAATCCCTCAGTCAACGTCTGCTACGTGGTGGAGTCATTGCCGTTATTGGGCGTAGTGCTGTAGCTGTTGGTGTGGTACTGGTCAATGCTCTTGTGGCGCGTCTGCTATCACCTGAGGAAACGGGACTATTCATGCTGGCCTTAAGTATGGTTACCGTCGCTGCAGTTATTGCAGATTTTGGTTTTGGAAAAACATTGTTGCGCACTATTCCAGATGCCATTGCAAAAGAGGACAAGGCGCGTGCCCTGTCTCATATCCGGCATGTTTTTCTTGCGGGCACTCTGACTATTCTTGTCACCGCACTGGTTCTTGTTAGCCCCTTTGGTGTCTGGATAGCCGGGAAACTGTCGCATGGCCCATTGCTGGGAAACCTGATGCCGATGGTTGCCCTGTGGTTGATAGTTACGGTGGTGATCAGTCTGCTGGCTGAAACCTGCAGGGGTTTTCATCATATTGCAGCAGCAATTTTTTACGGCGGTGCACTGACGGGTCTGGGTAATATTCTAATCGTATCATTTGTCCTCAGTATCGTATGGTATGCCTCAGTAGCGATTACTCTCAAGCATGTGATCGGCCTGTTCATTGCCGCAGGGTTTATTCTTGCTGTTCTTGCGTTATTGAAACTGCTAAAACAGCTAAAAGTACGGGGTGTTGAAACAGATAATTCTATTAAGCGACTTTTTATAATGGCCTGGCCATTCTGGATATCTAGTCTGGCATTGATCCTGCTGACACATGCGGAAATATGGATCCTGGGATATCTACGACCTCCAGAAGATGTGGCTGCTTTTGCTCTTGTCGCCAAGCTTGCACTGTTGGTCAGTTTCCCGCTGATCATTGTAAATAGTATGCTGCCACCCTTAATATCTGAGTTGTACGCGAAAGTAGATATTAAGAAGATGGAACGCATGCTACGTATCTCAGCAGGTTTAACTACCCTGTGTTCGTCGGCTATTTTTCTTGTACTGCTGATACTTGGTGACTGGCTGCCACGGTTTCTGTTTGGTGATTATTATGCCGGTAACTGGGACATCATGATGGTACTTGCAGTTGGCTGGTTATTTCATGTCTGGGCAGGTTCTGGTGGATTTGTATTAAATATGACGGATAATCAGAGAAGTGCGATGATAATTAATCTTGTGGTGGGTTTTTTAGTCTTATTGGCAGGTCTATGGCTGACCAGACTGTATGGCGGGAAGGGTATGGCTATTGCTTCATCATCCGGGCTGATACTTGTCAATGTATTAATGCTGCTGGTCATTCGTCACAAACTTAATATTCGTATTTATGCAGGACTGTCAGGACTGCATGATTTAAAGCAGGAATTGATTAAACGATGGCAAGCCCGGCAACAGAATGCAACAGATTAAAAGAATGAAATCTCTTGCCACCTGGTTCAGGAATAGACGCTTTCGTGTCCGTCAGAGTACTGCCAGATATCCCTGGATATTTTATACTCTGTATCAGTTAAGCCCTGTCAATAGAAAACTGATGGTGACGCGCAATACCCGGATCACCATAGAGGGCTACCCCCGTTCGGCAAATACCTTTGCGGTGTATGCATTCAAGCACGTCAATGAGATGCAGTGGAATGAAGTCGCTCACCATTTACATGTGCAGGCACAGATAACTCGTTCCATTAAATATAAAATACCGGTGATTCTGTTAATCCGTCACCCGTTAGAGGCAGTTCGTTCTCTTGTTGTACGGCATGATTTTATCCCAGTCGATGAAGCACTTGAAGACTACTACCGGTTTTATAATGATCTGTACTCATTAAAAGATGGTTTTGTGGTCGCACACTTCGACATGGTTACAAATCACTATGGTGAAATTATCGAGCAGGTAAATAAGAAATTTTCTAGTGAGTTTAATCTTTATCCGGAGCAGGATGATGAAATGAATGCCGCTGTTTTGAATGAAATAGATGTCCGAAACAGACAACTGGACAAAGGTAAAGTAACCCACCTGTATCGACCTGATAAAGATAAAGAGGCGCTTAAAAATTTAGTGGATTTAGAGGAAAATAATGAACTCTTCCAAAAGGCGCTGGGAATTTATAAGAAATATATCGAAATACAATAAATATTATTTTTGAACCGCTAAGGCGCAAAGACGCCAGGAATATATATGATAAAACCTGCTAAGGAACCTCTGATTAATTCAAAAAATCCCGTCATTGCGAGCGGAGCGTGGCAATCTCATGTAATATAATCAAGTACTTAGAGATTGCCGCGTCACTCCGTTCCTCGCAATGACGAATTAATCAGAGGTTCCCTAAGCATTGTACAGTACTAGGGAAGCTTGATTACATACTATATATTCAGAGGTTCCCTGTATATCCATATTTTTTCTTTGCGTCCTTTGCGCCATAGCGGTTAATTACTCAGATGACTAGAAAAATACATAAATTTGATAATGGTGTTTCCGTCTATGACGATCACCTGATGCCGGCCCAACGGCAGCGTTACCGGATTAAAAATGTTCATGAGGCTGATGAAGAGGATTTATTTATCAAGATCATCTCATCGATTCCTGCTGATGGCT
>BTQX01000073.1:0-7671 GCA_036986095.1 Gammaproteobacteria bacterium | reverse complement strand
AGGCACGGCGTAGAAGCCTTGAATACATGGATGCCTCCTCCTTCCGGAAGATCTACGACATCTTTTTAGATGTTGCTAACGCAGACAGGGAGACGTCAGTTTTTACACATGGCTGCTTTGCCAGGCACAAGATTGATGACGTAGTTTGTAAGCTATTGATATTTAGCTCAAAAGATTTAATGCAGCTTTCCATTCACGCATTACTTTCAAGTGAAGTTCAAACGCGCTTCACTGCGTAACCATGAATTGATGATGCCCATATCAAGGCAGTAGTTCATTTATTTTTGCGACCAGGTTTGCCGGGTCTACAGGTTTGCCAATAATCGCATCTGGTTTAAAATCTTCCAGTTTGTCGTGTATGAACTCGCCGTAAGTCCTGGCCACGTCATCACCATAACTTTCCGACGCCTCTTCCTGGCCAGTCTTCATATCAACACCGGTAATCTCGCCAGAGCCGGAAACCACTATAACCGGGATGGAGTTTAGATCAGGGTCTTCTCTCATTTTCTTAAGAACGTTCAGTCCACTCTTCCCGGGCATCAAGATATCCAGCAGCACCAGCACAGGGCGTTCTTTCTGCAATGCGTCAAGAGCCTCACTGCCGTTACGTGCGACTGTATACTGGAAACCATTGTCTTCAAGAATCTGAGAAGTAAACATAATATGATCCTCACTATCGTCAACTACTAAAATTTTCTGAGTATCTGACATTATAACCTCCTAATTTTATGGGATAAGTACAAACGTTTTCTTCTATTGTCCTGGTAAATAAATGCTGAAGGTGGTCCCTTCATTCACCACAGAATCAACTTCGATTCTTGCATTATGTTCTTCCACTATTTTTCGGGTAACAGAAAGCCCCAGGCCTGTGCCATCCGGCCCCTTGTTACTGAAAAACGGCTCGAAAATAGAGTTGAGAGTAGCTTCATCCATACCACAACCTTGATCAGATATGCGAATAACTACCTCGTTAGTATTAACAGTACCGGTGCTGACATTTACAACCGCGCCACTCTTTTCTTTACAGGCGTCCAGCGCATTTGATATAAGATTCAAAATACATCTGTAAATGCCTTTGGGATCAACCGTTATTTTATCCAGACTTTCATCCGGAGTAAAACGTAACTCCGATCCCTGCTCCTGGGCTCTTTGTTGCATTAACTCAACCACGGAGCCTGGTATTTCATTTATGTCCGTCAACTCGTATTCCGGCTTGCGATCCTTAGAGCATGATAACATGTCCTGAGCCAGGTCCATCAAGCGTTTCATGTTGCGGTCAAGCATTTCGAAGCCACGATCAGGAACATCGCCTGTTGCTTTCGTGACATCACTTTTCAGTACGTACAAACCGCCCTGCAAACCGTTCAGCATATTCTTTAAGCAATGTGCGACTCCCGAAACGGCTTCTCCAATTGCTGCCCGCCTTTCTGCTTTCAAGGCTGCTTGCGAAAGCTGCACATTCTGAATTGCAACGGCAACCTGGTCGGCTATGCCCTCCGCAAGGAGAACATCGCGTTTATTGAAGCCGCCTTTATTTTTTTTGTTTATTATTTCCAGTGCGCCCACACAATCATCATCCACCAATAATGGTACACATAAAATGGAGCGGGTAACGAAACCGGTCATCTTATCCGCCCGTTGTGAGAATTGGGGGTCATCACCAACTTTATTTGTAACTATGGTGGATTTTTTTGTAATGCACCAGCCCACGACACCCTCATCCTCAGCAAGCTCAAAAGTCGACAGTACAGATGCTTTTTTCCCCGTGAGCGCATAAAAGACGAGGCGTTTTTTCTCACTGTCACGCATCACGGCGCTGCATGCCTCAACATTAAGTATTTCTGTAGTTTTTTGGACAATCAAGGTCATAAGTTTGTCAAGAGAATGGATGGAAGAATGGATTAAGCGGGCCGTGTCGATTAATCCGAGTAATTCCTGCTCCAAAACCCGGGAACTCTGATCTATCTTTCGTCTGTCTTTGGTCATTTTAATTTTAGATATATCACCCTTAAACAATAACAGGTCTCCACAACTGAGGCGAGTACAGCCTGTATATTTACTGAGAGTAGAAATCTGTACTTCATGTTTTTCTCTCTAACGATTGAGCTAACCAGGTTGTGCATTTTTTGAAAAATACAGGGACCTTGCTTTTTACCTTTCTGATACAACTAATCCTGGAAAGTAAGAAAAGGGAGCAGTTCCCTTTTATCTCTCATGCGCTCTGTTTTCTGCCTTTGGCTATTACATGAAAAGCCAGCAGTAAGGATAGTCCAAAAACACCTACCAGCCAGCTCACTGGGATCAATCCCACTGCCTTACCAAATAATTTTTGCTGACGAGCAGCCAGCTTCACTCGCTTAATCAGTTTTCCCTTTTTAGCACCCTTTGTTGTAATATTTTCCAGGGATTTGGCGCCATTGATACTGGTGAGAGTATAGGCTTCTACTGGTGCTATTTTTACCTTGCTAGCCAGTAGTGCCAGATCTTCAGCATTGTCGACACGCTTGATAACCATCATGGCCGGACCGGTTCCCAGGCTATCGACGACCTCCCTGAAATGGCTCATCATTTGCCTCAGGCTTCGGTAGTCACCCGTCTTACGGGCATCTGAAAGTGTTTTCCGAATTTGTTTCTGGAATGGATCGGAAAAATGCCTGCCACGCCAGAAAGTCTTGAACACGGCTGGTGCCCACGATAACTCCGGAACCAGGGTAAGTAATAATCCTGCAGCCGATAGCCCCATGATGACTTCATCACCCTGCCCGTTATCGAACTCTTTGTAGCCCTGTACCAGCAGATCCCGAATATCACCAATCACCAGCATGTCCAGCGTCATGGTTCCTGCAAGTTCAGGGGTATTCGTGGCTTCGCCAGTCAACGCTCCTGCCAGGAAGCGTTCCAGCAGATAGATGTTGGAATCAAGATATGTGTTAGCCTCACGTTCAAACTGCAAAGCGGAATATTGCGGATCGGGGGGTAAATACTGACGGCTGAAACGTGCCAGATAAATGACCTCTTCCATCCTTCCTTCATTCATCAACTCCATGGCTAGTTGCAATGGATCATCTGATAGCAATACGGGGCCATCGATCCTTTCCATCATCAGGGAGCCAGTACCAATAATGATAGTCAGCAATAATATAAGCAGGGGTATTCGAGTCAACATTCGTTGATCCGCTATTCTTTGCCTTCGACAGGTAGTTCATCGGGAAAAACATTACGTCGGGACAAATCATACTGTAAACTTATGGCTAACACATTCACAATAGATTCATGAAATGTCATGTCAGAAGAATTTCTGGAAAAGTATAATGGCATCCTGCGCGGAGTCATGCAGTGGGAAAAGCTTGATGATCTCTGGTCAGCTATTCGAAATCAAAAGTATGAAGGCTGGTATATTTATGCGCCTGGACACGATTTACCTGAAAAGCTGGCCGACAGCGAAGAACTCGATCATTTCATTTTACGCGTGGATACATTATTACGCAAAGAACATGATGAAGATTACTGCGGGATCGTTTATGCCGATGATTTTTCTAATCCGGCACTGGTAAAGATCTTTGACCCGAATAACCTTGGCACCTCCTGCGGATCGAGCAACACACCTGCTCTGCCAGGCTGGGTAATGAGTAGAGACAAGCCTGTTCCACTGGGTACAGGTGTTGTCTTGCCAGGGAACAGAAAACGGTGGTGGAACAGGCTTTGGAACTAATATTTTCTTAAATTTATGAAATATTTGCATTTATATATCAATATATAACAATAACTTATTAACTATTTTGAATTATTTTTCTCTAAATCATCCGCAGGGTATTGAGAAATATAGTTTTTCCTGCTAGATTTGTCCTAAACATGTAATTTACGTTAACCAGATGCCATGCAAGAGGTCGACCATGACAACTAAAAAAGCCTTTGCTCAATTACTAGTATTGCCCGCAATACTGGTCACTCTATCTGCTTCAGCAACAGAATTTGATCAACCCGGTGACGGACCATTCTTTGGTGAATCAGCGAACGGTCAATGGTTGATCGGTGGTAAATACGTTTCTATGTACAACAGTGACGACGGCATTGGTGAAGAAGAAGCGACAAACGCAGGCCTGATACTCGGCTATGAATTCGCCCGACCAGTCTGGAAAGGCAAAGCCGCATTCGAATTTGAGTACCTGCCGAGCACCGGCAGTGGCGATGTTAACGATAACCTGTCCAGCAATCCGAGCATCTATCCGGCCGGCGGTAAATGGGAAAACCCCTTATACAGTGGTTATGTCGCATATCGCACCCCGGGTCGCATATATGCTAAGGGAAAAGTCGGAATTGTTGCTTCACGATTTAAAATTACTACCGTTTCAGTAGAACAAAAATTCGAAGATGTAATTCGTGATATCCCGGTACTAGATGATACAACCGGTGAGCCTACATTTGACCCCGATACTGGACAACCTATAACAACCAAACAGCTAGTAGGCCAAAAACCAGTAGGCCCAGCCGTTGGGGAAGAAATTATCGTACAGGAAAACAAAACGCAGATTGGTTTCGGTCTGGGTCTTGGTGTGCATATAACTAAGAATTTCGACCTGGAATTAGAATATGAAGGCAATCAGGGCAAATCACAGCTCTATAACTTAGGCATTAACGCAATCGTAAAGCTCCCCTAAAAAAGTAGGTAACATGGGTATTATTCGGCCAGTTGCTTAGGCACTGGCCTCTTTTTTACCCTCAATAATTGGCCAAAATGGTACAATCACGGGGTTCAACAGGTTATAGGCATCCCTCAATGCCTGTTCGACTTTGTCTGAGTCTGGCGCTGTCGAAAAAATGAAGCCCAGATAACTCGCCCCTTCCGGTAATGGTGTTATGTGGTTCCCTTCGCGTAAGCTAATCTCAATATCGTCAATGTATGGCACCTTTTCAGCCTTCATAACCCCCTCTACACGGCGCAGGATGCCTGCTTGTTCTGTCGGCAGCATAAGGACACCTGCTGCACCATCATTAATCTCTAGTGGCAATTCCAGACCAATAGCATTCGCAAGTACCAGCTGTTCAAGCGAATATCCGGTACCAAAAGTAAGCAAACGGCTACAAAGACCGCCAATCGTCCTTGCTGCAAGTTCTATCAACCATGCTCCCTGTTTATTAAGGCGGCATTCAGCATGGACTGGCCCGGTAACCAGGTCAAACGCCCTACAGGCATCTTGTACTGTTTCTACTAAAATCTGCTTTTCATTCAACGTTACTCTTGCGGGTGAAATGTAATAAGTCTCTTCAAAATATGGGCCTTCCATCGGATCAGGTTTATCAAAGATGGCGAGTACATCGAGCTGTCCATCAGACAAGATCCCCTCGATGGCAAACTCTCTGCCAGGAATAAACTGCTCCAGGAGAAAATGAGTTTTCTCATATAAATCAGTCTCTTCTGATACTATTCTGAGACATCGCTGTACTCCCAGATTAAGATCCTCGACCGAATCGGCGCGTATCACTCCCCTGCTGCCCGATAATGCAAGAGGTTTGATGACACAGGGAAAACCGAAATGCGGCTTATCAAGCAGTTGATGCTCGCTTGCCTCCACTACCGAAAAAGCAGGCACCCGTATACCTGCCTGATGCAGACATTGCCGTGACAAATCCTTGCGTCTAGCCAATCGAACAGCTGAGGGAAGGTTCTGCTGTAGACCGATTTTTTCAGCGAGCTTAGCGGCAAGTTCGAGTGTACTGTCATCGGTTCCAATAACCGCATCGTACTGCCGCTGTTTGAATAACTCTACCAGTGTAGCGAGTGCCGCCTGGTGGTCTTGAAGAGGAACATCGATACCAGCAGAATGTGGCGAAGAGATAGCCCACTCGCCCTGGGAAGCAAGATTTATCTCCAGGTCGAGTGAAAGAGCCGCCCGGACGTAGGGCTGAATACGATAGCTTTCAGGTGGGGATACAAGTAATACGCGGCTTTTCGCCGCGTTAAGTGGTCGTTTGTTAACTTGAATTAGCCCTAACCGCCACAACCACTGGCACCACAACCACCACCGCCGCCGCCACAGGCACCTGAGCCGCCCACTGACTCGAACACATTATTAAAAATAAAGCTGGCACCTGTTGGGCCCTCACGGTAATCAATTTCACAGCCCTTGAGATAACCCAGGGCAACCGGATCAACTAGTATATTGCAGTCATCGTTGCCAAGCTGGCTATCTGATTCAAGTTTTTCTTCAGCATAGGTCATGCCATAGGAAAGACCGCTGCAACCACCTCCGTGGATAAACACTCTAATGCCTGCAACATCTTCTTCCACCTGTTCAAGCAGTTCACCCATCTTTTCAAGTGCAGTGTCTGTAATTGACATCATGTCACCGGTAATTTCAGTCTGAAAAGCTGCTTCGCCCATAGTCATACTCCTTTGCAATATCGTTTAAAGTGTAATATTAACAGAGATATGGGGTCGATAAAGCATAATTTCACCCTCAATATCTGCAAGGATCGATATAATCTCAGTTTGGTACTAAAGAACTCAGAAATGCTAATGAATAAAAAAAATCCTGAACAAATCGACAAGGTAGGCATTAAAAAAATATTCCCGGCTATCGGGCGGTAGAAAATAGCTGGTTTCCCCAAAATCCTGTATTCCTATGAATTGCACGGGTTAATCTCTAGCGGGTTTAGGGCAAAACAGCTTCATTTCCGGTACAATCCGTAAATCAATCACACGGCATTACTGGTTAGGCAACATGAGTAGAATGGTTAACTGTCAGTTACTGAAGAAAGAAGCTCCCGGGCTTGAACAGGTTCCCCATCCAGGCGACCTCGGTATTCGAATTTATGAAAACATTTCAGCTGAAGGCTGGCGTCAATGGCTGGATCGCCTGACGATCATTATGAATGAAATGCAACTCAGTACTGCTGACCCTCAGGCTCTGGAAATGATTGAGCAGCATATGAAAGGCTTTCTGTTTGGCGAAGGTGAAGAGGGACAGATGCCAGCAGGCTTTCAGCCTCCACCGGCAAAGAAATAATCCAGTCCATTTATAGAACCCTGCTAGCCCTGTCCATCAGGGTTCTCATCTCACGCACAGCTTCTGCCAAACCCGTGAAAACTGCCCGGGCAATGATAGCATGGCCAATATTTAGATCAGATATGCCCTTGATTGCCGCTATCCGCTCGACATTGTGATAATGCAGGCCATGGCCTGCATTGACTTTAAGCCCCCTGCTTTTTCCATAGTCGACAGCTTCCACTATCGATTGAAACTCTCTATTAGTCGCTTCATCAGTCTCGGCATCTGCAAAATGCCCAGTATGTAACTCGACCACATTTACCCCAGCGTTAATGGAGGCATCAAGCTGGGCTGGATCAGGATCAATAAATAATGAAACAAGGACACCTGCATTATGCAGACGTTTAACTCCTGTTCTTATTCTGGGCAGATTCCCTGCCACATCCAGTCCGCCTTCGGTAGTAAGCTCCTCACGCTTTTCTGGCACCAGACAAACCTCTTCCGGCAGAGTTTTGATGGCGATCTCAATCATCTCATCGGTAATTGCCATCTCCAGGTTCATACGTGTCTGGATGGTCTGCCGCATGATGGCCAGATCCCTGTCCTGAATATGCCTGCGATCTTCACGAAGATGCAAGGTAATAATATCCGCTCCGGCCTGCTCAGCAATGAAAGCTGCCTG
>BTQX01000072.1:0-7695 GCA_036986095.1 Gammaproteobacteria bacterium | reverse complement strand
AAATGAAAGCTAGACAGAAGAGACTGATATTTATACTTACAGGCTTAGTGGCCCTTGGGCTTGCCGCCTGGCTGGTTTTTAATGCCCTGGGAAATAATATGTCCTATTTCTATTCCCCCACCGAGGTGGTACAGAAAAAAGCGCCCGAAGATCATCTGTTCAGGTTGGGAGGCATGGTAGTAAAAGGCAGTGTTCAGCGTGGTCAGGAGCTTACGGTGCGCTTTGCCGTTACCGATAACGCGAATTTCGTCAATGTCGAGTACGCAGGAATTCTGCCAGATCTGTTTGATGAAGGGCAGGGTGTCATTGCGCAGGGGAAACTCAATAGCACGGGTGTTTTTGTTGCCTCTGAGGTGCTTGCCAAGCATGACGAGAACTATATGCCACCTGAAGTCGCCGATGCACTAGAAAAGGCCAGCAAAATGAAGACTAACATGCCAGCATATGGAGTAGGAAAATGATTCCTGAAATTGGGCAGTTTGCACTTATCCTGGGGATGGTGTTTGCACTGGTACAGACGATTGTTCCGCTCGCCGGAGCGTATTTCGGTGTTGCCAGCTGGGTAGCTGTGGCAAAACCGGCAGCCCGGGTGCAGTTGTTGTTTGTCGCCATTTCTTTTATCGCGCTGAGCTGGAGTTTTCTGACCAATGACTTCTCGGTCAAATATGTTGCAGTGAATTCCAATACAGCATTGCCCACCCTGTATCTGTTTTCGGCCGTATGGGGCGCTCATGAGGGCTCATTAGTGCTCTGGGCTCTGGTGCTTTCCCTTTGGACAACCAGTGTTACTGTGTTCAGCCGCAGCATTCCGCCAGTGGTGCTGGCCCGGGTAGTGGGGGTAATGGGCTTTATCAGTGTCGGCTTTATTCTTTTCATTCTGGTGACTTCCAATCCTTTTGAAAGGCTGATACCGGCTGCTGTGGAAGGCCGTGATCTGAATCCTCTACTGCAGGATATTGGTCTGATTCTTCACCCTCCTCTGCTGTACATGGGCTATGTTGGTTTTGTTGTCCCGTTTTCATTCGCCATAGCCGCCATGTTAGGTGGGCGGCTTGATGCCGCATGGGCGCGCTGGTCACGTCCCTGGACCCACATTGCCTGGGTTTTCCTTACCCTCGGCATCCTGCTGGGCTCATGGTGGGCATATTATGAACTGGGCTGGGGTGGCTGGTGGTTCTGGGATCCTGTAGAGAATTCCTCCTTTATACCATGGCTGGTTGGTACGGCACTGATGCACTCACTTGTGGTGACGGAAAAACGTGGGACCTTTAAGGCATGGACGGTGTTGCTGGCAATCTTCACCTTTTCGCTTAGCCTGCTCGGCACCTTTCTGGTTCGATCCGGTGTCCTGACATCGGTGCATGCCTTTGCATCTGATCCCACACGTGGCACATTTATTCTCATCTTTCTCAGTGTGGTCGTTGGCGGTTCGCTTTTAATCTATTCATGGCGTGCCTCGCAAATACGAAGCCTTGTCCATTTCGATCTTGTATCGCGTGAGACGGGACTTCTGCTGAATAACGTTTTTCTTGTAGTGGCGGCAACCAGCATACTACTTGGTACCCTCTATCCATTAATTGTTGATGCCCTGGGCATAGGCAAGATTTCTGTAGGCCCGCCCTATTTCAACAGTGTATTTATCCCACTGATGGCCCCTCTGGCAATCTTGCTCGGTATTGGTCCGTTATTGCGCTGGAAGCGCGATTCATTCAGTCGTATATGGCCAAAAGTCTGGTTGATTGCAACCATTAGTCTGGTTGTTGGGTTACTGATTCCATTGCTGGCAATGGGACCCTATGAAATCCGGACAGCCTTCGGCATGATACTGGGGATATGGGTACTGGGTGTTACTCTGAAATCACTTTTTGAACAGGCCAGGGGACGTGGTTTTATTACAGTTTCACGTTCATTCTGGGGCATGATACTAGGTCATACTGGTATTGCAGTATTCATTATTGGTATTACCCTTACCTCAGTCTATACCACTGAAAAAGATCTTCAGATTGATCCGGGTGAAAGTTACGAGCTGGCAGGTTACAAGTTCCGATTCGATGGCACAACGAAGGTTATCGGGAAAAATTACAGCGGTTCAAAAGGTAAGTTTACCGTAACAAAAAACGGTGTATACATCACAACCATGGAACCGGAAAAGCGTGATTATCTGGTTCAGAAGCAACCATTGACCGAAGCGGCGATTGACCCTGGCCTGTTTCGAGACCTGTTTGTTGCCCTTGGTGAACCATTGGGTGACAAAGGTGCCTGGAGCGTACGTATCTACCACAAACCATTTCTTCGCTGGATCTGGCTGGGTGCTCTGATTATGGCTCTGGGCGGGTTGGTTGCTGCCAGTGACAGGCGTTACAGAAAACGGGCACGTCGGACAAGAAAACAGCGTACAGTTACAGTTGAGGCGATATCGTGAAACGGTATTTGATTCCCTTTGCGATATTTGTTGTTCTTGTAATTTTTCTAGCGATCGGCCTGAAGCTGGATCCGACTTATATCCCCTCGCCATTTATTGGTAAGCCAGCACCCGAATTTGATTTGCCCGATTTATACAATCCTGATCAACGTCTCAAGACCTCAGATTTGAAAGGTCAGGTGTGGCTACTGAATGTATGGGCTTCCTGGTGTACAGCCTGTCGTGCAGAGCATCCAGTCATCCAACGTCTGGTCGCCATGAATGTTGCTCCAGTCTATGGTTTGAACTACAAGGATAAACCAGAAGATGCGAAGAAATGGCTGAAGGAACTGGGTGATCCTTATAAAGCTAACCTGGTGGACAGGAACGGTGATGTGGGTATTGACTGGGGCGTTTATGGTGTGCCGGAAACCTTTGTCATCGATAAAAAGGGGATTATTCGTTACAAGTATATAGGCCCGCTAAACAACAGGGTTGTCGATGATGAAGTTGTACCACTGTTGCAGAAATTAAACGCGGAGGTGGGTTAGAAATGCGCATAAAGAGAGGGTTTATTCCCATTGTTATGGCGTTGCTTGTAGTTTCATTGCCATCACCGGCCACTATTGATGTCTACCAGTTTGATGATCCGGAAAAGGAAGCCCTGTACAAGAAGTTGACCGGGGAATTGCGTTGTACTGTTTGTCAGAATCAGGCTATCGCTGAATCCAATGCTGATTTGGCCAAAGATCTACGGCGAAAAACCTACGAGATGATTTCTGCGGGAAAAGATGAACAGTTTGTGCTGGATTTTATGACACAGCGCTTTGGTGATTTCATTCTCCTTCGCCCACCTTTTCAGAGCAATACCTTAGCGCTCTGGATCGGCCCATTTATCATATTGATTGTTGCGGTGTTTTTTCTGATCAAGTTTATCCGGCGATCTACGGATGATGTTCCCATAACAGACACTGACAGGGCTCAGGCAGAACATTTACTGGAGCGAGACGAATAATGTCATTCTGGATTTTATCGATAATCATGGCGGCTGCTGGTCTTTTATTACTTACCCCGGCCTTGCTGAATAGAAGAACCGTAAAGCTGGGTGATGATCGTGAACAAAATATTACCATTGCCAGAGAGCGGATGCAGGAACTGAAGGCCGAGCTACAAGCCGGAACATTGACTGAGGATACTTATCAGCAGACACTGGTAGAGCTGGAGAAAAGCCTGCTGATCGATGTTGCAGATATAGAAACTATATCAGAAAAAACCTCTACTCGAACTGCCCGGATGATGTGGATTGCAGTGCTTGTCGTTGTGCCGGTACTGAGTTTTGGTATGTATAGCATGCTGGGCTCACCACAGTATCTTGATGTTGTCGGGCCGGGAAAACACCCGGCAAGTCCTCCCAGCCCTGCCACAACCACGGCAGGAGAATTGCCTTCAATGGAGGAAATGATCAGCGGCCTGAAAAAGAAAATAGCTGAAAATCCAAAAGATCCTGATGGCTGGTATCTGCTTGGACGTTTATATGCTGCTAAGGAGCAGTTTTCTGACTCGGTTAAGGCCTATGAAAAACTGGTCGAGGTCACTGGCCGTATACCTAATGCTCTGGTAGTACTGGCAGATTCAGTTGCCATGACCCAGGGTGGCGACCTGTCAGGACGTCCTCAACAATTAATAACAGAAGCGCTCGATAAGGAGCCATCAAATTCCACAGCCCTGTGGATGGCCGGGCAGGCGGCGGCCGACAAGAAACAATATATTGAGGCCATTGATTACTGGCAGCGCGCTGCCCTGGATTTACAGGAACACAAAGAGATGTTGGGTGAGTTGAACTCAATGATTACTGAAGCAGTTGTTTTAGCTAAAGAAGCTGGCATGGAAGTCCCTGAGATTAACCTGCCGGAACCTCCCTTGTCTGCTTCAATATCTATTGATGTAACTATTGATCCTTCCTTGCTGGATAAGATTCAGGAAAATGATGTACTGTATATATTCGCCAGAGCCGTTTCCGGCCCGCCGATGCCGCTGGCGGCGATTAAGCGCAAGGCCAGTGAATTGCCGCTGACTATAGTGCTGGATGATTCATCACTACTGCGTCCGGATATCAGCCTGGTGGATTATAAGGAATTGAAAATTGCTGCACGGATTTCGCACAGTGGACAGCCAGTTGCACAGCCCGGGGATCTGCAAAGTCAAGCTCAGCTGGTTAGCCCCGCATCAAATCCCGAGGTTATTCTGAAGATTGATGAGCTAGTGCCCTGATATTTTTCTTTTATTTTATCCAGGGTGCCTCCGATTTATTCGTCATTGCGGGAAACGTAGCGACGAAGTAATCTCTAAGTGTTTGATTATATTGCATGAGATTGTTCTAACTTTCAGGAAAATATATCATCTGTCACGGATAAAGCTTCTACAGTGGTGCAGATGAAGGATAGTGTGAAACATCTATCACCTACTGCGACAGAAACAATGGAGAAACGAGAAATATATCTGTCCGGACAGGTCTATGGTTCGCTGACCAGGGTAGTGAAACCGGTCCTGCTGATGTTAGCTGGATATGGATACAGGGAGATATTGGAATAAGCGTGCGCGAAATGAACGATAGTTGGGGAAATGCAATCAGGTATTATGGCAAAGAGGTTCGCTAGTAAACTCAAACTAACCTGATATGTTTAGGCGAAATCTATAAGGGACAATTATGGCCAGATCCATACTCGATGATGATCAACAATATCGACTAGTTTTTCCCGGAAATATCCTGCCCGGTACAGACTTCGATGAAGTGGTTTTTGATCTGGCACGTCTTTTGAAAACATCGTCTGACAGTGCAAAAAAACTGGTTTCAGGAAAAAAAATGCATGTAAAACTGACTTTCACTTATGAGAAAGCAGACCGTTTACGGGCACAAGTTCTTCAATTAGGGGTGGAATGTGAACTTGAGCCTGTTGATGATAGCATCAGCACTTCTAAACCTGGAAAAAGTAAGCGCAAGAAACCTTTTCCAGAGCCTGAAAATTTTGCCATGCAGTCCGCAAAATCAGACCAGACATCCAATCAGGAAAAGTCATACAGTGAAACAATGGCTGAGTTTCAAAAGCATGCCAGTGCCCACAGGATGGAAAAAACAGGGAAAGTAGAGCTTGATGAACTGGCTATATCTTTAAATACTGAGAGGGGCCAGGATAAGAACCAGGATGAGAAAAGTGCTTCCCTCAAAATTATAAGGCGACGGCAGGCACTGTTTGTAGGTGAAAATATTGATGATTACCTGGCAAAATTCGAAAAATTCCAGCAGGGCGGGATCCCGCATTTTGTTTTTACATGGCATTGGCCAGCATTTTTTGTGCCTTTTTTCTGGGCCATCTACAGAAAGCTCTGGGGCTGGTCGATTATTATGTTTATAAGCCTTATATTCTTGCCACTGCTGTCAAATATACTCTGGGGAACTGTCGCTAATTATATTTACTACCGACATAGTATGCTGAAGATCAAAACAATCCGTAAGCGGCATAGTTCCGACAAGATTGATGAAAAACTGTCAGAATCCGGGGGTACCAGCAAGCTGGCTTTATCAGCGGCACTACTTGTAACTTTGTTACTGATGAACGGCGTTTACTGGACGAGTAAATTATCTCCGGTATTTTCGACACTAAATGAGAATCTGGATAAGATCGAGCAATCTAAACCCTAAAAAAAATAGTGAGAAAAATTCACGAACACTATGGTTTAATTGACTATCTAAATAAGAATGAGTATCATTAAGCTTAATTGTGACGCTTTCTAGCTTTATTTTATGAAATCATATTTTCTGCTGCTTTGTATTTTGTTAATACCCGTAACTACGGAGGCTTCTACTGATATTCAGCAGTTGTTGCAACTGGTTGACTATATCGGTGTGGATTACCCGGGGGCTGTAAATAATGGTGAGATTACCGATGCCGGGGAATATGGCGAAATGAGGGAATTTTCCAAAGCCATATTGGAGCAATCACAGTCATTAGCTGCCTCTGCACAAAAAGCCCAAATTATAGAGTTATCACATCAGTTGTCAGCACAGGTAGAAGCAAAAGGGGAGGCCGTTGATATTAACAGGATATCTGCAGCAATCCGTAGCAGTGTGATTGCAACTTATGATGTTACAGTCATCCCGGGACGAGGGCCTGACCTGCAAAGAGCGAAGCAGTTATATGTCGAGTACTGCAGTAGTTGTCATGGAGATCGCGGCATGGGAAATGGCCCTGCAGCGATCAACATGGATCCACCGCCTGTCGCATTTACCGACCACGGTCGTTATAGCGAACGAACAGTATACGGCCTCTTTAATACGATAACACAGGGTGTCGCCGGTACGCAGATGATGGCCTACCCGCAGCTAAATGATATCGACCGATGGAGTCTGGCCTTTTTAACCGGCTCTATGGCTCAGACTGACGAGTTAGTAAAGCAGGGGGCAGCTGTGTACGCCAGGGATGGAACAAGTCATATTCCACTGGATCTGGTTAAGCTAACCACGACCACACCGGCACAAACTGAATCAAGTTACGGTGTCGAGGGTCTGGCTTTAATGGCTTTTCTGCGTAGTCGACCAGATATGTTATTTAGTCGCGGGAATGCCGCTTCGCTGGCATTCGCAAAAGAAAAGATGTCAGACAGTCTCGATGCCTATCAGAAAAATGAAGCAAAGCTGGCATACAAACTTGCCGTGCAGGCCTATCTCGAGGGTTTTGAACTAATTGAAAATGGTCTCAACGCTATTGATCCCGAACTCCGTATGTCCATAGAAGAATCAATGACGGCCTATAGGAACCTGATTCGTGATGGTCTGCCAGCAACTGAACTTGAGGCCGAAACACTGCGCATCCAGACGTTACTGCAAACGGCAGAAGATAAACTCAACAGGACCCGCCTCAGCGGCGGTGCTGCATTCGCCAGCGCCATGGTTATTCTGTTGCGCGAAGGACTCGAAGCCCTGCTGGTTATTGCTGCACTTGCCGCATTCCTGATCAGGACTGATCGCCGGGATGCATTAAAATGGTTGTATGGCGGTGTTTTTGCGGCACTGCTTCTGGGCGCGGCAACGTGGTGGGCTTCGACATATGTAATTGATATATCCGGTATGCAGCGTGAAATGACAGAGGGCATTGCTGCTTTGCTGGCTGCGGCGGTACTCTTTTATGTTGGTTTTTGGCTGCACAGTAAAACCGGTGCGATACAGTGGAAGGAATTTATCGAAGACAGTATTCAAAAAGCACTCAGTAAGAGTACACTTTGGGGCCTGAGCG
The DNA here is from genome assembly GCA_036986095.1 of Gammaproteobacteria bacterium. Classification (GTDB taxonomy): domain Bacteria; phylum Pseudomonadota; class Gammaproteobacteria; order BMS3Bbin11; family BMS3Bbin11; genus BMS3Bbin11. The sequence continues at coordinate 3 of BTQX01000072.1, read as the reverse complement.
GGC
>BTQX01000071.1:0-7697 GCA_036986095.1 Gammaproteobacteria bacterium | reverse complement strand
GGGTCTCTTTGCCCACCGACATCAAAGGCGAGATGATAATCGATGCGTTCGATAGCGCGCGTGCAAACCAGATCATAGAAGGGAGACAGACGAATCGCGCCGTTTTGTAAATACAGCAGAGACAGGTTCTTGGCATGACCATCCGAGTTACCGGCCAGGACATTGAAAATCTGCCAGCGCAGCAGGTTTTGCGTATCGATGGCGGGATCCGTCGAGGCATCCTGCAGCAACCGGTAGCAGTCGGCAAAAGTCGGGCCGCCGGATTCCTGGTATTTTTTCTCAAACCCGACCCCCAGGGCCTGGCAGAAGTCTTCCTGGTGCAGGCGTTGTATTTCACCACCATTCTTCGAATTGCCATCCCATATGCGATCATAGCGCTGAATCTGCGCGTAGAAACGATTTTCAATGGAATGCAATTCAATATCGACGACCGGCAAGCCGATTTGTCTGGCCAGGAGACTAGTAAATGTCTCATAGGCCGGCAGATGGCGATAGTCCGTCAACTCGAATTTCAGGATATGACTGGAAGGTGCTTCGCCCTCAGGGAGGAAATAGTGACCGTCCCGGATCAACACAGGACATTTATCCTGTGCCCCAGCCAGTGATAGCCTGGGTCGTTTATCCTCTGGCCAGGTCGCATAGATCTGTCCCCGTCGGGCGATCAGTCTGGCTAATTCCTTATCCGGGAGTGGTCGGTAACTTCGATCTTCTGACGGGTTCCGTTCCACCTGCAGGATAGAGAGTGCACCCGCGCACTCCCCACCGATGGCACGCAACAAGTCAAAATCGGTATTGGAAATTTTCAGGTCACGAACAATGTTATCCCGAACACCGCCCTCGGGTAACAGGTTGGCGTAAAAACGATGAGCCACACCGTCTTCGGCTGAAAAGTCTTCTGTTGTGAGTGGGAGTGACCATGAGACAGCAAAGCCGTCTCGACTGATCCAGTCAGGCTCATAACGGAATCCAATAGCGCCGACCGGATTGCGCCATAAGTAACCTACCAGGCGATCTTCAAGCCAGACATTGAGCGCATCCGGGTCGATCATGATTTATCCGTCCCGGCTTTTGTGCTCCCTCTTGGTTGAACGATGACGTCCAGACCCAGGGTTCGCAAGGCCTTCAGGATTTTTCCGATCTCGGCAGTCTCCTTTCCGCGTTCGAACTCGGATAGAAAGCGGGTACTCAAGTTACCGAGTCCGGAGACCGTTTCGAGCGTCAATCCTTTGCCTTTGCGGTGGGCGCGCACCAACTGGCCGAGGTCTTCAGCCGTCTGGATTCGCCCGTAAGAGAGATTCTTCTTTGCCATCTTTGTCACCCAATAATTATACCGTGCGGTAAAAAATATCACTTAAATTGACATGAAGCAAGAAAATATCCTGTACGTGATAAATATTGTATTTACCAGGAAATAATTCAAAATATATCACGTACGATATAAATATTGACATCCTGTCATATGTAAAAGCCTTGTGGCAGTGGAAATTTTATTGAAGGAATGACAAAACGGGGCTTAAATTCGAAGAAGAGCACCTGCCGCAATGTATCTCCGAGTCGTTTCAGAATAAACCTGGCAATACTTCCCCTTTCAGGACAAAGGGGGAAGGCTGACTAAGAGTTATGTAATGGCCAAAGCACAAAAGAGAGCATTACAGTGCCGGTTCTTTTCTTCATGTCAAACCACCAGACTGACCAAATCCCGATACAAAAACATGCTGGTGTTTTTCTTCTGCCTGCTCTACCCATCGCCCATAGTGGCGCATAATCATCTCTGTAGTTTTATGACCCATTTGCTGTGCGACGAATAATGGACTCTCACCGCCAGAAAGAAGCTGGCTGGCATACGTATGGCGTGTTTGATAGGGGTTACGATAATGTACCCCGGCCAGTTTAAGAATGTATTTCCAGGGGCGTTCAAGGTGTTCATAATCGATCAGTTGCCCGCGCTGTTTCATGCGAATGAATACAAATTCACCTTTTTCTAAACTGTACTGTTTTTGATCCTGCAGCACCACCAGACAGGGGCAAGCCTTACTGTAAAGAATGGTGGGAAGACAGCACAATAGGCCTACGACAAAAGCTGGTAAACGAGGCCGATGCTACCTCGGCAGGCTTTTCAGGGCTGATCATAGCTGTTGCTCCTGCCCTGTATGGCGTATGTTGATCTAAACCCCATCCGTGCCGGAATCAGCCCGACCCCTGAATCCTCAGATTTTACCTCCATACAAGCCCGAATACAGGCGCTGCAAATAAACACTCCTGACACTGACAGTCTTCGCCTAAAGTTTTTTCATGTGCCCGGTCGTAAAGACCTGACAGACAGCTTACCGTTTTACCTGCAGGACTACCTGGAACTCATCGACTGGACGGGGAGGGTAGTAAGAGAAGACAAACGGGGCGCGATATCAGCGAAAATGCCGAAGATACTGGAACGGATCAATATCGATCCGGATCAGTGGCAACAACTAATGCAACCCCGAGGCAATCTATTCAGCAGTACAATAGGCCGTATCGATACAATGCGACTGTATGCCCAATCAATCGGCCAGTCCTGGTGCCAGGGCATGCGAGCCAGTCAGGCCCTGTTTCCGACCTAGAAGTTCAATACAACAAGCAACTACTGCACAATCAGCACAGCTGAGGATATCGCCTGTCTGCTGATCAGTGATATTCGATAATAATCAGATTACCGAGTGCATATCCGGCCTAAATCTGCCAAACCCATTAGATTGATTGTCGAACTGATGATGTTTATTGGGTTGTATAGTGGAATATATGGGTGTCTATTAAATAGTCATTTAAGTTCCAGTTTGTCTACCTCACGTAGAGTAGGCGCTGGATTTACCAGGGTCGACGAGGGAAATGGATATTAATTATGCCCCTTGCTGAGACTTGAAAGTTCGATACCGTCAACATGATGTGACATAATTATAAATTCGACGTTTGTTATGTGAATGTTGTTTATAGAGAACCGGAATCAAGCAAGCTGACTCTATTCAAAATTGTGAAGATGGGTTGATAATTGATGAATCTGCGTTCCACCCACGTTCCACTGGCGTTCCACAAAAGGGACTATCAGAGACCATGACAGACAAGACGAGAAACAAAGCGAGTGATAAAAATACCTTTAAAAACAATGCCTAACGTGGTTTTTCGTGGTCTGGGATGGTTTGAAATAATGGTACCGAGGAGAGGACTTGAACCTCCACGGGCTTGCGCCCACTAGCACCTGAAGCTAGCGCGTCTACCAATTCCGCCACCTCGGCATGGATGCTATCAAAATAAGCGCGTGAATTCTGACGATTGAATGAGTTGATGTCAATGACGAAATCGAAAAAATATACTAAAGACCCCTTTGCAGAACGCGAAGCGGAAAAATATGAAAACCCTGTGCCCAGTCGTGAAGCAATTCTGTCATTGCTGAAGCAGGCCGGTCGGCTGTTGTCGCTGAAAAAGATACTCGGTGCACTGAATATCGATGATGAAGAAAGCAAAGAGGCGATACGCCGTCGTCTCAAGGCAATGGTGCGCGATGGCCAGTTATTGCGTAATCGAAAGAATATGTATGGCCTGGCACAGCAGATGGGAATGACCTGTGGATTGATACAGGGTCATCCTGATGGTTATGGTTTTGTTATTCCGGAAGCGGGCGGAGAAGATGTTTTTCTCAGTGCGAAGGAAATGCGCCAGGTTCTGCACGGCGATAAGGTCATGGTGCGATCCATGGAAGGACCTCGCGGCAAGCTGGAAGGCAGTATTGTTGAAGTACTGCAGCGAAATAATCATACGGTACTGGGCCACTACCATGTGGATGCGGGTATTGGTTATGTGATTCCCGATGACAGGAGAATCGGGCAGGATATCCTGATTCCTCAGGGGCAGTCTGCAGATGCCAGACAGGGGCAGATCGTTGTCGCTGTAATCGACCGGCAACCGGACAAGCACAGTCGACCGGTAGGGCATATCTCCGAAGTACTGGGTGAGCACATGGCACCCGGCATGGAGATTGAGATTGCCACCCGTAAATACGAGCTACCACACATCTGGCCTGATGAGGTGAGTCATAGAGTAAAAAGCCTGCCGTCTGAGGTACAGGATGACCAGACACAGGGGCGGCTGGATCTGCGGGATCAGCCACTGCTGACGATAGATGGTGAAGATGCCCGTGATTTTGATGACGCCGTACTCAGCCTCAGGACAGAGTCGGGCTGGCAGTTAACTGTCGCCATTGCGGATGTTGCCTCCTATGTCAAAAAGGGGCAGCCGCTTGATAAGGAAGCCATAAAGCGGGGTAATTCCGTGTATTTTCCTGAACAGGTGATACCGATGCTGCCGGAGAAGCTGTCCAATGGTCTGTGTTCGTTAAACCCGGATGTTGATCGTCTGTGCATGGTATGCATCATGGAGATTGACCACGAGGGGGAAATTACCGACTGGCGTTTTGATAACGCGGTGATGCGTTCTCAGGCGCGGCTGACGTATACCAGGGTAGCTTCCATTCTGGTAGATGGTGATCAGGATTTGATACAGGAATATTCCTCAGTATTCGAAGCACTGCAGAATCTCTATAGCCTGTATCAGCTGCGTCAACGATGGCGTGAACGACAGGGTGCGATGGATCTTGATATGCCAGAGACCCTTATCATCTTTAATGATGAGCGCAAGATTGAAGCGATCGTGCCGCAGGTGCGAAATGAGGCACACCGTCTGATTGAAGAGTTTATGCTGGCCGCCAATGTCTGTGCTGCAAGAACAATATCTGATGCAAAGTATCCCGGTCTTTATCGTGTGCATGAAGGGCCAACTGAAGAGAAACGGGACAATCTACGTAATTTCCTGTTTGAGATTGGTTTAAGCCTCAGTGGAGGCGATGAACCGGACGTTCAGGACTATGCTCGATTACTGGCCGACATGTCACAGCGCCCGGATGCTGAGGTGATCAAGCCGATGATCTTGCGTTCTCTTAGTCAGGCGCGATATACGCCCGACTGCGATGGTCATTTCGCGCTGGGTTTTACGCATTACACCCATTTCACCTCACCCATACGCCGTTATCCCGACCTGCAGGTGCATCGTACTCTGAAGGCCATACTGCTTAAAAAACCCTCACCCTATAAGGAACTTGAACTGGTCGAACTGGGTGAGCACTGCTCGATGACAGAGCGCAGGGCGGATGATGCCACACGCGATGTCATGCGCTGGCTGAAGGCTGAATATATGGTTGATCATGTGGGTGATGAGTTCCCCGGCACCGTCAGCGGCGTAACGGGATTCGGCCTGTTCGTCACACTGGATGAAATTTATATCGATGGACTGATTCATATTACAGCACTTGGCAACGATTATTTTCATTTTGATGCGGCGAAGAGCCGTCTCACTGGCGAACGTACACGCAAGACATACCGGCCGGGTGACCGCCTGCAAGTCATGGTAGTTCGTGTCGATGTCGATGAAGGCAGGATTGATCTTGAGTTTGCCGGCAAAGTTGGTGGTGGAAAGACCGGTTCTGAAAATCAGGACGATAGAAGAGGGAAATCCAGAACCAGGAAGAACAAAACAAAAGGCACAAATAAACACGGAACAGGCAAACGCGGGAAAACGCTCTCCCGAAATAAGGCGGGTAAAAAGAATTCTAAGCAGACCAGGCGTGGGAAGAAGAACAGGAAACCATCTTAATGGCAGAGGAAATCCTGACGGGTATCCATGCGGTATCGGCGGTGCTGTCTTTGAATCCCGGCCGCGTGCGTCAGATCTACGTCAATGAGAAGCGCCGGAATAACCGGCTGGATCCGATTCTCCAGATGGCAAATGAACAGGGGCTATCGTTGAGGGAAGTATCACGCGAAAAACTGGATCGTCTGGCTGACAATCAAATCCACCAGGGCATCATCGCACGTTGCGAAATGCTACCGGCAAGGGCCGAAGCCGAATTGCTGTGGGATGTTAAGGCATTAGACCATCCAGCTATGTTGCTGGTTCTGGATGGAATCCAGGATCCGCACAATCTCGGTGCCTGTGTGCGTACGCTAAACAGTGCCGGAGGCGACGCCATCGTTATTCCCAAAGACCGTTCTACACCAGTAACCTCCGTTGTCCACAAGACCGCCAGCGGTGCCATGGAAACGACATCGGTTTATACTGTAACCAATCTTTCCCGTACCCTGCAACAGCTGAGGGAAGACTGCGGCCTGTGGATATTCGGCACCAGCGACAAAGCAGAAAAGACTCTCTACCAGGCAAATTTTACGGTTCCCTTTGCGCTGGTGCTCGGCGCAGAAGGCAAGGGCATGCGGCGGCTGGTAACGGAACATTGCGATGAACTGCTGACTATTCCAATGAAAGGTTCAGTCAGCAGTCTGAATGTGTCGGTTGCCGCAGGCGTTTGTTGTTATGAGGCCTTGCGGCAAAGGCAGTCAAATGCATGATATATCCCAATTGTAGGAGCGTCGCTCGGCGCGATGTTTTTAGACGAAAGACGAAGGACGAAAAACGAAATACGAAAGACGAAGGACGAAGGATTAAGGACTATAAACCAGGGTGTTTTTCATCTTTTATCCTTAGTCTTTCGTCCTTCGTCTTTAATCCGTAAATCGTAATACAGATTTCTGATCACTCGCGCAGGGCTCTCCTGCAAAAGATACTTCCCCGTAGTTTTTTTAAAGCCCGAAACTCTCGGCCCGGGCTCTTTCCCATTTAGCACTGCTCACCAGCCATTCATCATCATCCTTTTTCAGCATAATATCAAAACGATAAAGATCCGCTTTCAGGTCAATCAGAGATTCCGATTTTTCAACCGGATCCCCGGCCATGCCGACATAGACAACAACGCTGGCAGCGGTAGCATCATCATTAAGTTTGATGTCGCTGATGCGTGTCAGTAGATAGATGGACTGATGTCCCTGGAAATAGAACATAAGTGCCCGCAGGGCTGCGCGCCTGCTACCATTCCATTCATCATTATATTCGCTGTCAACCAGTTCTTTTACGCTGTCCAGTGATCGTTGTTCGACAGCAGCCTCCATTGCCGAAACCAGGTTTCGTATCTGCTCTTCAGGGCTGTTCGTGTCTTGACTGCAGGAGCTTAAAATAAAAATACTGGAACTAGCTAGAAGAATGATAAATCGTTTATACATCATGTTATGTTAGCACAGAGGAATCTGCTCTTTGCCTGTAATGACGCTGCTATGGAGATGGGGAATGACGAAAGACATAAATCGCTGCGAATGGTGTACCGGTTCAGAAATCTACATGGCCTACCACGATGATGAATGGGGTGTACCATTGCATGATGATAAAAAAATATTCGAGTTTCTTATTCTCGAAGGTGCGCAGGCAGGCTTGAGCTGGCTAACCGTCCTGAAAAAAAGGGACCACTACCGTAAAGTATTCGATCAGTTCGATCCTCATCTGGTAGCGAAATACTCCGATAAAAAAATTGAGAAATTATTGCTCGATCCCGGAATAATCCGTAACCGGCTTAAGGTTTCATCAGCGGTCAGCAACGCACGTTTTTTTCTCGAAGTTCAAGCAGAGTTCGGCAGCTTTGATAGATACATCTGGCAGTTCACAGATGGCAAAGCGATACATAATCGATGGCAGTCGATGTCAGAGATCCCCGCAAATTCCGCTGAATCAGATGCTATGAGCAAAGACCTTAAAAAACGAGGTTTTCGTTTTGTTGGCACCACTATCTGTTA
>BTQX01000070.1:0-7755 GCA_036986095.1 Gammaproteobacteria bacterium | reverse complement strand
TTCCCATCATCACCTCTCTACAAAGGAAGTAACCAGTATAAAAGCGAGTGCCAGCGAGTGCCAGCGAGTACCAGCGAGTGCCAGCATATGATAAAGGCTACAAGCCGCATTATCAAGTTCAGGAAAGAATTATACTCAGAGAGGAGTAGTGGCAAGTGTCAAAAAATTGCAGACTTACAGTTACAGTTCAAAATGTAGCTGGTCACTCGCACTCTATATCGATGCGTGGGGGATAGTGTGGCGTCGGGAGGGGGATGCGAACCCCCAGAATATTTCGAGTGAAATCAGAACATTAAAAAGCCCCGTGTTTTTTACAAAACACAGGGCTTAATTTTTTCTTATAATTCAATGAATTACAAGGCAATGTGGCGTCCCCAAGGGGGTTCGATAGCTGGCCTGTTTTTGTTAAATACCAGAGAAATACAGCGAGAGTAGCTGCTATATTTGGATGTACCGATTGAGGCCCGCTCTTTAAGCCGCCTGGTTCGTAGATAGCATATTAGTCGCTGACTATTTGTATTTAATAGTAAATACTGGAACCCCCGTTGCCTGATTTGCCTGACTACGCAGGACAATTCATAGCTGAGCCCCGAAAAAGTCCCGCACGATGTTTCTTGTCATTATTTGCGGTTATCGGGGAAACATCCCCCTGTAAACCTCATGAACGCCAAGTCACCCAAACCTTGCCAATGCATATGCTGCCGCCGTCCTTCCAGGCAGAAGGCAAATCAACATACATTAATAATTAATAATAAAAACATAATGTTATATATGATCCAGTGGTATTAATTACTATATTGAGTATTTTTACTCAGTAATGTAAAATTCCTGCATGTCAGGTTTTGAACGCCAACAGGTTAATACTCTCCTCACCCGCTTGGAGGAACGTCCAGAACGACTGATCGTCGTTTCCGGCCCCCGTCAAACGGGTAAAACCACGCTCGTTACACAAGCACTTGCCCGTACCAACATGGGAGGGGAGTACCTCTCTATCGACGAACCCGAACCGGCAACCCCCTCTCCTTCATTCAAACAGCAAGAGCAAGAAGTTACCACCACACTTACTGAGGTGCGCGATGCGAAATGGTTAACCCGCACATGGGAAGACGCCCGTAAAAAGGCCAACCATTCCGACCGTGGTTTTGTGCTGGTGCTGGATGAGATTCAGAAGATCCCCCAGTGGTCAGAAACGGTTAAGGGTCTATGGGACGCAGATCGCGCTGCTGATTGCCCATTACATGTGGTGGTTCTTGGTTCAGCTCCGCTACTTATGCAGCAAGGTCTAACTGAGAGTCTGGCGGGACGATTCGAGCTGATTCGTGTAAGCCACTGGTCTTTCCCCGAAATGGTTGATGCCTTTAATTTCGATCTGGCAAGTTATATCTATTTTGGTGGTTATCCTGGATCTGCATATCTCATTAACGATCAACCGCGCTGGCGCGAATATATTCATTCTTCGCTGATAGAACCAAATATTGAAAGAGACATTCTCTCGATGACCCGCGTGAACAAGCCCGCATTGCTCAAACGTGCCTTCGAGCTTGGTAGCAATTATTCAGGGCAGATTCTGTCCTACACCAAAATGCAGGGCCAACTGCAAGACGCCGGTAATACCACAACACTGGCGCACTATCTGGACCTGCTATCGAATGCTGGCCTCCTAACAGGGCTTCAGAAGTATGCTGGTCAACAACACCGTCGCAGGGGATCCAGCCCAAAGCTGAACGTCCTCAATACATCATTCATGGCGGTGAACTCCGGCTACTCCTTCGAAGAAGCCCAGGCAGACAGGACCTTCTGGGGGAGATTGGTCGAAAGTACTGTTGGTGCACACCTGTTTAATACCGGCATGCCTGATATCAGGCTGCATTACTGGCGTGAAAGCCCCTACGAAGTAGATTTCGTACTCGAAAAGGGGCGCAGATTAATTGGTATTGAGGTCAAGAGTACCCCACGAGGTAATAATTCTGATGGCTTGTCTATTTTTCAGGAACGCTTCTCACCTGAACGTACTCTGCTGGTAGGTGGACAAGGCATACCTCTGGAAGAATTTCTGACACAGCCTGCAACACACTGGTTCGATTCATCCTGATGCACCTCGTCAAACGCACCTGCACAGAAGTCCCGGAAAACGGAACAAGTGATCTGACACAGGCCAGGTCTCAGCCGCTGTCCGCTCATCAGCAGTTATCCGCTTATGTGTTACTCGGTGATCCGGGTGCTGGTAAAACAACTGTTTTCGAACAAGAAGCTAGCCATCAGGACGCTTGTTACATCACTGCACGAGACCTGGTCACCTTTGAAGATCGTCCCGAGTGGCATGACAAGATATTGTTTATTGATGGTCTCGATGAAATACGTGCAGGATCACTAGACGCCCGAACACCCTTTGATGCGATCCGCGCCAGCCTGGAAAAACTGGGGCACCCTCTTTTCCGCCTGTCCTGCCGCGAGGCTGACTGGTTCGGCGCTGCCGATCAGGAACGCTTGAAATCGGTCTCGCCAGACGGCCAGGTAACAATACTGCACCTTGATCCGTTGACCGAGGCAGATATTGTCGAGATTCTGAACCATAACCCACGGGTATCTAACGCCAATGAGTTCATGCAGTGGGCCGAACAGAGGGGGCTTAACGAATTACTGACCAACCCCCAGATTCTCGACATGCTGGTAAAAGCCGTCGCTGATGGTAAATGGCCCGATACTCGGAAACAGACATTTGAGCTTGCCTGCCAGACAATCATCAGGGAACACAACCAGGAGCATGTAGAAGCGACACGTACACAACCCGTCGATGAGAACCAACAGCTTAATGCTGCGGGTTTTCTTTGCGCCGCACAACTCATCGCCGGGAATACCGGTTATGCCTTGACACATGATATGGCGGCGAACGATTTCCCATACCTGGGTGATGTGAGTTACGAGAAAATGGAACTCCTTCTTGATGTCGCCCGAACGAAGCTATTCAAAACGCCGATTGAGGGGCGAATCACGCCAGTTCATCGCTACGTCGCTGAATACCTGGCTGCCAGGTACCTGGCCGACCGTATCGACCACGCCGGCCTCCCGATTGGACGCATACTCGCACTGATAACCGGAGAAGACGGCATCGTCGTCGCTGAGTTACGTGGTCTCTCCGCATGGCTGGCAGCGCTGTGCATGAAACAGCGTAGCGCAATCATCGATCGTGATCCCCTGGGTGTGGTGTTGTATGGCGATGTTCAGGACTTCAACCCTCAGGACAAGCGTCGTGTGCTGGATGGATTACAGCGGGAAGCAGCGCGCTACCCCTGGTTTCGCTCAGCCCACTGGACAGCGTCACCCTTTGGCGCACTTGCCACGCCGGACATGGAAGAGGAGTTCCGCAATATTCTAACTGCACCGGATCGAAGTGAAACGCATCAGGCGCTTGCTGACTGCGTGCTTGATGCTATGGCCCACGGCACCAGGCTCACATCCCTGAATGATACCTTGTTAAACATCATTCGTGATGCCACCTGGTGGCCGGGCGTCCGGCGGACGGCGCTTGAGGTCGTGCAACATAATGATGAAAGTAAAGAAGGCGAAAATTTTCGACTCAAGGCGCTGATAGAAGAGATTCGCAACGGAACAGTTGCCGACCCTGATGATGATCTCATGGGATACCTGTTGACTGAGCTTTACCCGCGGACAGTTACAGCCACAGAGGTGCTGGAATATCTTCACGCCCCTAAACGGCGGAACTACATCGGCCGCTATTTGATGTTCTGGGATCACCAGCTTCTCGATAAATCTTCTGATTCCGATGTCAACGTATTGCTCGATGAACTCTCCACACAGTTAAACATCCTGCAACCAATGCTTGACAGCCATCATTTACGCGATTTAACTGCCGGACTGCTGGCACGGGGGCTGGAAGTATATGGCGAATCCATCGATTCAGAACGTCTTTACAAGTGGCTCGGGGTTGCCCTCGACAAATACGGCCATCCCAATCCGAGCACAAAGACACAAATTGACAGCATCCGGTCATGGCTGGGAACACACCCGGAAAGTCAGAAGTCTATTATCGGCATTGGTCTGGATCGCTGCATTGAAAAGGAGAATTATGGATACTGTATGTATCTGGTTCGAGCACGGCTGTTCCAGGCCGAACCACCCGCCGACTTCGGTCAATGGTGTCTCGAACAGTTTGAGGTGGCGAGCAATGAGCAGGTCGCCCGTTACTTGTTGCAGGAGGCAATCGGAGCCATTTGCTATCAACACGGCAATGCCGGGCTTTCACTGGAGATAATCCAGAATATTGCAGGAAAGGATCCGCAGCGCAAAACCTGGTTAAAGGACATGCTCGTCTGCCGCGTTGAACCGGAAGAACGGGAACACATCGAAAAGCGGCGCCTTCGTAAGGTAGAAGAGCATGAGGAAAAACAGGAATGGCTGCGTTTCGCGAAGTCTCATGAGACTGAGTTACGTGAGGGGCGCGCCCACCCTCATTTGCTGCATGATATGGCCACCGCCTATTTTGGCCACTTCGTTGATTCAGAAGGAGAGACGCCAATCGAACGACTCAGGAATTTCCTGGGCCATGACAAAGACCTGGTGCAGTCTGCTCTTGAGGGCTTGCGTTGTTCGCTTGACCGTGAAGATGTCCCAAAAGTTGAAGACATCATTCAACTCTATACAAAAGATCGAACCTATCTGCTCTGTCGTTCGATTCTTGCAGGGCTGGAGGAAGTCACCCAGCACACACCAAACCACGTTCTACAACTAAGCGATGAACAAATTCGCCAGGCGATCGCTATCTATTTGACAGAAGGCACAGGCGAGGACCCGGACTGGTACAAGACACTGTTGGCATCACGCCCGGAACTCGTGGCTGAAGTGATGAAAAAATACGTTACTGCAGCACTCCGCAGCAACAAGCCGCACATTACTGGGCTTTATGCACTGGCCTATATTGATGCCTACAGCGCGGTTGCCCGTCTGGCATCTCTGGCCATGTTAAAGGTCTTTCCAGTACGCAGTACCAATCAGCAACTCAGCTCACTGGACAAACTCCTGAAGGCCGCCTTGCGCCACACCGACAGACAGGCATTAATAACGCTGGTTGAAAAGAAGCTCAGCCTTCACAGCATGAACATGGCCCAGCGCGTTCGTTGGCTTGCGACCGGTATGATAGTCATGCCCGATAAATACCTGCAACCACTCGCAGACTTCACAAAAGCACACGAGAAACGGGTCCAGCACCTTGCCGGCTTTCTCGCCGACCGGAATGATCAATGGTCACCACTCAATGAGCTGCCGACATCTTCGCTGGGCCTGCTAGTGCGCACCATCGGTGGATTCTTTGCACCTTACTCGCTTGATGGGGCTGGCTGGGTTTCACCGGCCATGAATGCAGCTGATTTCGTGAGACGTCTGATTAACCGCCTGGGTGCACAGCCGGGGAAAGAAGCCACCAACATACTTGATAACCTGTCAGCGGATAGCGGATTACGCCGTTGGCATACCGCACTGCAGCGTGCCCAGTTTGAACAACGGGCGGCGCGACGTGAGGCTAGTTTCCGTCACCCCGATATTCATCAGGTCAGCGAGACACTGAACAATCGGTCGCCTGCAAATGCCGGTGATTTGGCTGCGTTGACCATGTACATCTTGCAAGAATTGGCCTACCAGATAAGAAACGGGAATACCGATGATTACCGCCAGTTCTGGAATGAAGGACCACGACGCCAACTTGACACTCCTAAACACGAAGATGCCTGCCGGGATGCACTGCTATCAGACCTGCAACAGCGCCTTGCGCCACTTGGAATCGACGCCCAACCAGAAGGTCACTACGCCGATGACAATCGAGCGGATATACGTGTGGCATACGGTGGCACAGATGAATTTGAAGTCCCCATCGAAATCAAGAAGAACACCCACACGAACCTGTGGCGTGCAATACATGACCAGTTAATCAAGAAATATACCCGGGACCCACGTGCCCACGGTTACGGGATCTATCTGGTTTTCTGGTTCGGTGCAGATAAGACCCAGCCTCCACCTAGCGGACAACGGCCACATTCTGCCGAAGAGTTGGAGAAACGACTTCGCGCAACCCTCTCCTCAGACGAGAACCGGAAAATCTCAGTCTGTGTGATTGATGTTTCCAGGCCTGAATGAATTGTTTTGTTTAGTGGATAGCCTTGCGCCCGACACATCGCGTTAAGGTGGGTGTCTTGTTTAGCTCTATATCTATTGTCTATATATTTCTCGGCATCCCGAGTTGAGGAAACTGGCCTAAGAACACACTTTTTGCTTTGGTATTGGGGACGGAGTTAAAATAATAAGTTAACATCATATTGCCTGACATATTTCTCACCCTGCTTAATACTATATGAAATTGCCGGGCTAGAAACACCAAAGTAATCGGCGATTTCCTTACCTGAAATTCCTAACTCTCTATTTGCCCAAAAGGAAATTAAATTCTTTGCCCTTGAAACGTCATTCGCCTCCTCCAATGCCTTTTCCAATCGAGATAGAAATTCATCCCTGTCCTGGTTGTCTCAAAAGATCTTCCGTCGCTCTATTCCCCGGGTAATGACTTGATAGATACATCCGGGATAATTTAGTCTTTCGTGTCGGGGCATGAAAGCAGAGTAATTTTAATACGGGGACAGATCAATTATTTTATTATTTTAACTCCGTCCCTTATGCTTCCTTTGATGAATATGGAAATATAGACTGAGTTTATGACGGTTTTTCCCATATTTCTGATTAATCTCTAACGGGATGGATTAATGAATAATTCGGCCATATACTCTAAATATAGCCTGTTAACAAATATGTGATGACAGATGCAAGGAGGATATTATGACCAGTCCAGGTAAAAAATCAGATTTTATTCGGCAGGGTGATCATCGTCTGTTACAGGAGCTGGAACATGATCCCTATCATTCCAAAATAAAATTGAAAGAACCGACCGTCTGCCCGGTTTGCAGAGCGGTATACCACAAAGGACGTTGGCAATGGGCTGAGATACCGGAAAATGCAGATGAAATAATGTGTCCGGCATGCCATCGAATTCATGATCGGGTGCCGGCCGGGTTTCTTACAATTAGCGGTGATTTTTATGCGCAACACAAAGATGAAATTCAGTCGCTGATTCGTAATGTGGAAGAACGGGAAAAGGCCGAACATCCGCTGAAACGTATTATGCAGGTGGAAGAAAAAAATGAGACTGTCGTATACAGTTTTACTGATGCGCATCTGGCGCGCGGAATAGGTGATGCATTACATCATGCTTATCAGGGAGAACTGGATTATCAGTATACGAATGAAGATATTATGTTGCGTGTGAACTGGTCGCGTTGAATATTCTAGAATGATTTAATCTTTGAGGATTGATTCCCCACTGCTTGCAGCGGGGTTGTTTAGTCAATACGCCCGGTTCGAGAAAAGAAACGCTGTGCATTGGTCAAACGTATTTTTTCTGCCGCAGAGGGAGGGAGTTTTATCAACCAGTTTCTGTGAAACTGTAAAAAATCATCATAGTGATCCCAGCCCTAATCGGCTTCATACCAGCGATAAGAGTATAAAGGTCAAAAGAAGTCAAAAGGGGTCAAAGCTATTTTACAAAGTCAAAAGGGGTCAAAGCTATTTTACAAAAGGTCAAAAGGGGTCAAAGCTATTTTACAATGTAAAGAGTGAATAAGTAGTAGCGAAAACCCCACACAGGTCCTGTCATCGAACAAGACTTTTTATTTTTAGAGGCTGAAAAAATACATGAGA
>BTQX01000069.1:0-7847 GCA_036986095.1 Gammaproteobacteria bacterium | reverse complement strand
CCCTTGGGCATTTCTTAATCGTCAGGACTGCACTCTGCACCTCGGCCGCACCGGCCTTTTGCAGCTTATCGATAATCCCGGCCAACGTTATTCCCTGATCGAGGATATCATCGATGATCAGCACCGTTCTATCTACCACCTTGCCGGATGGAGGAACCGGCCACTTTAATTCATCACCCTGCAATTTATCGCGATAGCGCGTTGCATGGAGATAGTCTAATTCCAAAGGAAAATCCAGACGTGGGATTAATTGTCCAGCAAGATACAGCCCCCCCATCATGACAGGTAAAATCAGGGGTCTACTATCACTCAGGCCTTCAGTAATTTTTTCTGCCAGATGGTCATAACAGGCCACCATCGCATCTTCATCATAAATCAGATCAGCATTCTCTCTAACTTCTGTAATCTCACGGAGTAACTCAGACATGATAGTTTTGTATAAAAATGATCTCTTTGAAAAAAAGTGGAAATTTAACCCGACGTGCCACTGCGATGATAAGGATCATCCAGACGTTCGATATCATCCTCTTCCAGATAGGAGCCGGTTTGCACCTCGATAACTTCCAGTATATTTTCAGTATGGTTGGCCAGTTGGTGAATCATGCCCGCTGGAATGTAGGTGGATTCATTTTCGTTGAGAAGCATTTTATCTTCCCCGTGCACAATGCTTGCCTGGCCTTTTACCACCACCCAGTGCTCCGCCCGATATTTATGCCGCTGTAATGACAATACCGCACCTGGCTTTAGTGTCAATCGCTTGACCTGATACCCTGAACCTTTCTCCAATACGGTGTAGCTACCCCATGGTCGAAATGCGCAGCGATGAAAACTGGCTTCGCTACGCCCATTATTCTGCAGTTCTTTTACCAGCTTTCCTATCTCATGACTTTGGCTAAGATCAGCTACCAGTACAGCATCAGAGGTTTCGACAATAACAACATCTTTCAACCCTGAAGTTACAAGCAAACGATCATGCGCATACAGCAGGCAGTCGCGTGTATCCTGTAGCAGCACATCGCCTTTAGTGGCATTGCCGTACTCATCATGTTCAAGCTCCTGATACAATGCTGACCAGGAACCTACGTCGTTCCAGCCCACGTCCAGAGGCGCCATAACGGCTTTACTGGTTTTCTCCATCACCGCACAATCGAGGGAAACGGCAGGACAGCGGCCAAAGGCTACTTCATCAAAGGCCTGGAAACCGTGAAAGTGCTGTTCTCTGTTTACCCATGCAGACTGACAACATTCGAAGATTTCCGGCTGTAATTTTTCAAGCTCAGCCAGATAGGTTTTTGCCTGAAACAGAAACATACCGCTATTCCAGTAATAATCCCCGGCAGTAACATATTCAGTTGCTTTATCTTTATCCGGTTTTTCAACGAATGCATCGACATGAAAGGCATTGTCAGTAATTTTTTCTCCACAATGGATATAACCAAAACACGTATCCGGCCTGCTCGCCGGTATACCGAAAGTAATCAGCTTGCCATCCTCAGCTAATGGCAACATAGTTTTTACGGTCGCTCTAAAGCATTCTACATCCCTGATCACATGATCTGCAGCAAGTACCAGCAGCGTCGCCTTTGCAGATGCCTCCAGTGCCGAAAATGCCGCCATGGCCACCGCAGGTGCTGTATTTCTGCCCACGGGTTCAAGTAGAACATTGGCATTCTGCCAGCCTGCTTCAGCCAGCTGGTCAATAATCATAAAGCGATGTTCACGATTGCCTATTACAATCAGCTGTTCGGACTGGCATAAGCCATCAAGGCGCTGCACGGTTTGCTGCAGCATGGTTTCATTACCCAGCAGATGGTGGAACTGTTTAGGGTAAAACTCACGCGACATAGGCCACAGGCGTGTGCCGGAGCCTCCTGACATAATGACTGGGACAATCAAATTATTCTCCTTATGTTTGTGTTACTGTCATAGCTGTGTCCTCAATTACGCTATCTTTCTGCGTCATCTCCGGCACCAGCTTTTGTATGAGGGCTTTCAGTGCTTCTACATCAAATTCATCAATGGCCTGGTGAAAGGCATCCATCGTCTCTTCAAGAGTTTTCCAGTCAGTTTTACGGCTCTGAGCAAGCATTACTTTTTCGTGACTGGTATCCGTCAAATCCTCGTCGCTATGAAATAATTCCTCGTGCAACTTTTCGCCAGCTCGCAAGCCAGTAAATTCAATCTTGATATCCTCTTCAGGAACTTTACCTGACAGCCGTATCATCTGCTCAGCCAGGTACAGCACTTTCACAGGTTCCCCCATATCAAGAACAAATATTTCACCGCCATTCCCCATTACAGTAGTCTGCAATATCAGGCGACAGGCTTCGGAAATGGTCATGAAATAGCGCGTAATCTCCCTGTCGGTGACTGTTACCGGACCACCGCCTTGTATCTGTTGCTTAAATAGTGGAACTACGCTTCCGGCTGAACCGAGCACATTGCCAAAACGAGTAGTAATAAATCGGGTTATTGAGCGTTCATCGAGGGTCTGGCAAATGATTTCAGAGACCCGCTTGCTTGCTCCCATGATATTGCCGGGGTTTACTGCCTTATCCGTCGACACCATTACAAAGTCGCTGCAGCCGTATCTGTCAGCCAGTCGAGCTACGTTCCAGCTACCGATAATATTATTTCTTACCGCTTCTCTCACCTTGTTCTCCAGCATTGGCACATGCTTGTATGCCGCCGCATGAAAAACTATATCAGGCTGATAGTACCTGAACAGATACTCCAGCCCTGCTTCATCACACACATCACCCAGTTCACAGGTTAATGCTAGATCAGGCATTGCCTGCTGGAGTTCTTTTTCAATAGCGTAAAGGTTGTATTCGCTCTGATCTAGTACGACCAGGCGTTGAATATCAATAGCCGTTATCTGTCGACACAGCTCGGATCCAATAGAACCACCGCCACCAGTAACCAGTACCACCTTCTTGGCCAAACGGTTTACAATTTCCGTGCGATCCAGCATAACCGGCGCCCGACCTAATAAATCATCAATCTGCACCTCCCTGATCTCATTAATACTGACCTTGCCGCTAACCAACGACTGTAATTTTGGCAAGGTACGGAACGGCAGGCCGGACATCTCACACAGTTCCACTATCCTGCGCATTTGACTGGAACTGGCGCTGGGTAACGCAAGCATGATCAGGTCTGCATCCCATTGCCCGGCTACACTGGAAATATTTTCTATGCTGGAAACCACGCGAATGCCGTGAATCTCCTGCCCCTGCTTTGACGGATCATCATCGACAAACGCAACGGGCGCATAGGCAACCGGATGCATGCGCAGCAAATCACGTACCAGGCCTTCGCCGGCTGCTCCTGCGCCGACAACCAACACTCTTTCTGCAGTTTCCTTACTCAGATGATGATCCTTTGCTAAACGGTAGCTGAGGCGCGTTCCCCCAAGCAACAGGATAAGCAGAATGGCGTCAAGGATAAAAACTGATCGGGGTACATACTGTAACCGTGTGAAAAAGAAAATCACTACTGCAGCGATGGCAGTTGAGACCACCACTGCACGAACGATGCGTGTTAAATCCGGTAAGGAAGCAAAACGCCATACCCCGCGGTAAAGCCCGAAATAAATGAAGGTACTGCCCTGTATCAATATCATTAAGGGCATTAAATGAAGTGCCCGCTCCAGCAAAAGATCCGGATATTCCCCAATTTTGTAGCGGATCCAGTAGGACAACATCCAGGCAATCGGGATCATAATGAAATCATGTGCAAGCGCCGCCCACCGTGTTTTGAGCAGCCTCAAAGATAGTCCGATTTTTGACAAGTGAAAAAGCCCCGCAGTCCTGTTATTTACGACAAATACGATTAAAGCGCGAGTTTATCAGAAACATCAGAGGAGCAAGTGTTATCAGGCTTGCGAGCAGTGCAATATTGGCATCAAGTACGCCAAAAACTACCAGGCTTGCCAGCACGGCAAGCAGAAGATTTATAACCATTACGGCAAAGCTAACCTGTGTATGACTATAACCAGACTGAACAGCACGCTGGTAAAAATGGGAACGATGTGCCTGCCACCACCTCTCTCTTTTAATCATCCTGTGCAGCAGGGTCACACCCGAATCAGCGAGATAAACAGCATAAAGAATAAGGAAAGCTGAAAAGGGAATATTCAAACTACTGCTACCGATCAAGGCAATAATGGCAAAAAAAGCTCCCAGTGCGAGGCTGCCGACATCTCCCATAAAGATCTTTGCCGGTGACCAGTTCCAGCGCAAAAAACCCAGCGCCGCCCCGGCCACGGCGATGCAGATTATAGCGATGCTAATGACCCCAGACATTGCAAACCAGAACGAAGTGACTGTGCCGAGCATGATGGTTTCAACAGCGGAAATGCCATCAATACCGTCCATGAAATTATATAGATTTGCCATCCATACTATCCATAAGACAGATAACAGGATAACAACTGTCCCGCCGATGGAGAGTGTGAAATCAGGCATCCTGTCCCAGACCAACCATGCCGTAAAAACTGCTGCTATCAATAATTGGAACAGAAATCGAATTGATGCCGGTAGATCATGCTTATCGTCCTGCCAGCCAAGCACAGCATAGGCCAGGGTGGCAAGAACCAGGCTGACCAGTAACTGAACCGGGGCATCGGGAAGAAACAGGGATGCCACAGCAAAAATCAGCAACACAATAATAATTGACAGTCCGCCACCACGCGGTGTCGGAACAGAGTGCGAACTACGGGCATTCGGGATGTCCAATAAGTCCTTCTTCAATGCATATCGTCTAACACGTGATGTAAGCAGCCAGGACAACAGTATACTGATGAAGAAAGTAAGAATGATTAGCCCGTCACCCACAGGATCTGTTACCAACTGCTGGCATAAGCTGCCAGCTGAGAAGGCCGTGCCTGTACCGGATCATACAATTGCTGATACCAGTAGACCGTTTTGCTGATCCCCTGCTCCATCGAATAGGGTGGCTCCCAGTCCAGCGTATCGCGAACATGTGTGGCATTTATAACCAGTGACTGCACCAGCCTGTCAACTGTGGATCGTTCTCCGCCCACTGCGGCAAACAGCCGCATTACCTGTACCGATATCGGGAACAACCTCGGCGTAACACCCAGCCTGTCTGCCAGCATGTTAATGAGTACAGGCGTTGACACACACTCGTCATCACTAACAAGAAAGGTTTCCCCTGCGGCTGCAGGATGAACCAGCGACAAAGCAAGTACATCGACCAGATTTTCCAGATAAATGAAGCTACGTCTGTTATCTACCGCTGCAAGGGGCAAAGGTATGCCTTTTTCGACCAGCTTCATCAGCCTGAGAAAGTTCGCCTTTACCCCCGGGCCATAAACTAGCGGCGGGCGTACAATAACTGTCTCCATTCCGGTTTTGGATTCAATCTCACGCAGGAGATTTTCTGCTGTAAGTTTGCTTTTGGCATAACTGCCTTCAGGGTACAGATCTATATATTCTGTTACTGATTCGCCGTGATTACTTGTCTCGCCATGCACTTTTACACTGCTGATATAAAGAAAACGCTTAACCCCGGCATTGGCAGCCGCTGTTGCCAGCCGCCTTGTTACATCTACATTCAAACGCGTACACTGTAGTCTTGCCTTTTCTGAGAGATTGCCTGCCCGTTCATGAACATAACCTGCAAGATGCACTACTGCATCAATACCATCAAGCACCTCCTGCCAGTCATGCACCTTGCAAAGATCATCTATCACCACAGGTGTTACCTGACTTCCCAACTCATGCAACTGCCTTGCATCACGAAGAACAGTGTATACTGAACAACCTCTAGCGACGAGATAGCGACACAGAGAGAAACCAATAAAGCCACCGGCGCCTGTCAACAATATCTTTTTTTTCTTTAAATCTGACAGGACATGTTCATTTTTTTCAGCTGCATTCGGCCTGTATGAAAAATGGTTGTAGTATGAGGTTTCCAGAAAACCCCTGGGAGTATAGGAAAAATCCTCAGCAGCGCGAGTATGATCAAAACAGAAATCTTCCTCCATTCGACCAATCATTGCCGGTGTAACATGGTGCAGGCCTGGCAGCACAGATACCATACTGGCCATAGTATTCATCAACGAGCGGTTAACGAAGCACACCCTGGGTTTGCGCCCAAGTAGGCCGAATATAAGCCTGACCATTTGTGCATAAGTCAAGGTTTCGCCACCGCTCAGATTGTACTCCTGCTGATACGTTTGCTCATTATCCAGAGCCTTGAGACAGGCATCTGCCAGATCATCAGCATGCACCGGCTGGCGACAACCCTTTCCCTCACCAGCCATGATGAAACACCCGAAACGACGAATAAAACCAGCAATAGAAAAGATATTTCTGTCCATCCCGCAACCATAGACCATAGTCGGCCTGAACAGGGTCCATGCGATGTTATGTTTTCTGCATTCCTCAATCAGTCGCTCTTCTGACTCGGCTAGTCGCTTAGCAAGCTTCCTGTCACCCTCATAGCTGGACTCAAGTTTTGTAAATCGACTGGTGGAACTAAAAAAGATCAGCCGTCGCATACCCTGGCCGGCAAGTTCGCCAATTCTTGAAGTTAACAACCATATCGGTGCCAGTGAGATAACGTTTGCAATATCTTCGTGCAAATTAAATTCGTCTTCTGACGAAAGATCCAGCTCACGCCATTCCAGTTCATGAATGGCAGTATTTTGCACCTTTTTTCTACTGGTAGCGGTAATCAGATAACCCATATTTATCAGGCGTGGAATAAGAAAATGGCCGACCTGACTTCGTGCACCCAGAATAAGAACACGAGATTGTGCAGGCTGGTAATTCGTTTTGAACTGCAAAAATGACGGATCAAGCTTATCTTCGCTTTCTGACGAGAAGAATTGCTTAATTCGGACAAATATCCTGCTAAGCAATTCTGTAATACTACGAATAATTTGCTGGACAACAAGAACAAAAAATCGCGACCAGACGCCGAGGGCAACAACAATTACCAGAGGCCAGGGATATCGACGCAGAAAAAATTTGTTATAAAAACGCATCATGCCCTTGTGCATGTGCCACATCACCCGCATGGGGCGCTGCTTACTGCTAAAGCCCTGAAAATGTATCACGTCCACATCGGGAACAAAGAGCACAGAGTACCCTTTGAGATTAAAACGCATACACCAGTCAAGATCCTCGCAATGCAGGAAATAGCCTTCATCAAGAGGCCCGACATCATGCAGGGCCTTGCGACTGACCATCATCAGAGAACCAGAAATCGCGTCAACCGGCACAGGTTTTTCAGGCAGAGGCTCTTTCGACATATCGAACCCCTGCAGCCATTCGGTGGATCGTGTAAAGTAAGATAAACCGAGGACGCGAACAAAAGTACGCCAGGGTGTCGGTACTCTGCGCCGACAGCCTTTTTGCTCGGTACCATCCGGGTTGAGTACCCGGCAGCCGATCATCCCTGCCTGATCATTGCGCCGAAAAACCTCAAGCAGTTGACTGATCGTATCAGGCTGGATCATACAGTCAGGATTAAGAAAGAGGATGAAATCCCCTTCTGCCTGATCGAGCGCAACATTATTTGCCTTCGCAAAACCCAGATTACTGCTGTTATGAATAACGGTCAGCCGTGAATCACCGCTAAACTCCTGTTCCAGCAGCGTTATTGAGCTATCGGCCGAAGCATTATCCGAAACTATAAGCTTGACTGGCGTATTCGAAGCAAATGCCCGCCTGACGGAACGAACAAGTAGTTCGCCGCCATTGAAATTAACAATAATGATTGTAATCAGGTCTTTTTTACTCATAGCCACAACACCAGGCAACTCACACATCATTCATCACGATACAAATAGGGAGCAAGCAAACCACGTGATA
>BTQX01000068.1:0-7908 GCA_036986095.1 Gammaproteobacteria bacterium | reverse complement strand
AGGCGGCTTCTGATTTTTATCTGATGCCGTCTTATTTTGAACCCTGCGGCCTTAACCAGTTATATAGCCTGCGATATGGCACATTACCCGTGGTCACCCATGTTGGGGGACTGGCTGATACAGTGGTAGATGCGGTTCAGCAGAATGTTGACGACAACACTGCCAATGGTTTTGTGTTGCATGAGCACTCCGCATCTGCCCTGGTAGCCACTGTGCAACGAGCTCTGGTTTTGTATGGGAAACCTGAAGTATGGCGACAGCTTCAGCTCAATGCTATGAGCAGGGATTTTTCATGGCAAGCCAGTGCCGAGTACTTTATCAAACTGTACCAGAGCCTGGTATAACAAATTGACAGCCTAAGCTGACGAAAGAAGTACTCGGGAGCTTTTAACTGTGTAATTTTTTTGCTGATGCGAAACAGTCATTCCGCCAAATGCATCCGTACTGATCACATTCGCCATCAATAGCAGAAGCAAAACAACTAAAATTCCCCTCTGAACCCTGTATCGCCTGAATCAGCTTCACCTTATTCATTCTCGTGGTTTTAATTCCAAAATCTTTTGCAAGGCCACGTATTTCCTGCATGTTCATAATGACTCTCCTTTAAAGAACCCCTCTATTAAAAGAACTTCTCCCTACCTAACAAAAAAAAGGCCAGATGCCACACCACCTAATTTCCAGTGTGTTCTACTAGGCATTATACCGTCTTTTCATACCTTCAAAAAATATCGGTATCGGCTTCGCCTATAAATACTTCAATATTGACGTGAAAATCAAAGAAGACACCTACAGGCAGTTCTACAATATCAAACAATCAGGCCCTGTCGCCTATGTGTCTATAGGATTTGGTTCCTGATCAGAGAATTATTTTGTATCAAAAAAACAACAAACAGTGAAATACTGTCGCAAACGATACAAAATAATCACATTTGATGTTGTACTTACGCAATTATCAAGGTAGTATCGCTCTATCACAGGGTGATTCTTGTTAAGTATAAGAAGATCACCGATAAATAGTGATTTGATTTTTAATTATCATGTTCCTGAAGAGGAGAGAACAATGCAGAAAACATTAATTGCAATGGCTGTAGGCGCTACAATCGCTGCCGCACCATTAGTTGCAGCACAGGCGGATGTAAAACTACGCGGTAAGCTACAGGTAGACCTTGTCAGTCTTGATGGCGGTAAATTTGATAGTGAGGTTCAGCAGGGTGATGCAGGCGGCCGTAGCCGTGTCTTCATCGATGCCAGCAAAGATCTTGGCAACGGCATGAAAGCCTTTGGTCGCTACGCCTGGAAAACAAATCCATCAAATGGCTCACAGATTTCAGCACGTGACCAGTGGGTTGGTCTGAAAGGCAGTTTTGGCATGGTAAAGTTTGGACGCCAGGCTACACCATACAAAATGAATGGTGGTGTTAAATGGGATCCGTACGCTGCAAGCTTCCTGGAAGCACGTCGTTCAGGCGGTATGTCAGGCGATTCTAAAGGTCACAACGGCTTTGAAAACGATGTCATCCTGTATGGCTCACCTAAATTTGCTGGGATTAAATTCCAGCTTGGTTACATCGCTGATGAAAATGCAACAGGTGGCGGTACAAAACCATCACAGAGGGGTACATTCCTGTTCGGTGGTACCGGTGTTTGGGGTCCTGTATCTGGAATTGCTGGATACCAGAACTTTAAACAGAGAGCAGTTGGCGCCGTTGCAGGTAAAGATGATGTCAAACAGGTTAAGCTCGGTGTCCGCTATAAGGCCAATGGTCTGATTGCTGCGTTTCAGTGGGAAGACGTTGATAGTATTGGCAGCATTCGAGTTAATGGCCACAAAGTAACCCCAAAGGGGCAAAAAGGTGGCAAGATCATCTTCCTGAACCTGGGTTACAAGTTCGGTAATACACTGATCGCTGGTAACTACGGTAAGACTGATGCGGATGGCTCTGGCCAGGATGTAGATTATGGCGCGATTGGCGTAACCTATTTCTTCGCCAAGAAGGTTCGTGCTGTTCTTGGTTATGCTGTAACCGAGACCGATACCAAGTACAAAATGTTTGGTACATATTTGCGCTACGACTTCTAAGTCAGCTCGCAATGCATAAGAACGGGACCTTCGGGTCCCGTTTTTTTTGTCCGCAGTTTTTAAGCTTCAGTAAAGTGTAACCTGTACGGCTTTCATTTCTATACTCCATCACGTATTGTTCATGTTAGCTTGATTAAGGATTTACTATGACGAAGATAGGCATCATTGGTGGCACCGGTTATACCGGAGTAGAGCTGATAAGGTTGTTGGCAAGACACCCGCAGGCTGAATTGGTGGTTGTTACCTCTCGCGCTGAATCGGGTCGTCGCGTATCAGAGGTATTCCCCAGTTTGCGGGACGTATGTGAGCTGGCTTACAGCCTACCTGACAGAAATAGCTTTGCTGACTGTGATGCGGTGTTTTCCGCCACACCCAATGGTATTGCCATGACCATGGCACGTGACCTGATGGAGGCCGACATTCGTCTCATCGACCTGGCGGCTGATTTCCGCATAAAAGATTCTGCTGTCTGGGAGCATTGGTATGGCATGGAGCATGCCTGTCCCGAGTTGTTAGACGAGGCTGTTTACGGCCTGCCTGAAATGAATCGAGAGGCGATCCGGACTGCCAGGCTGTTAGCCAATCCCGGTTGCTACCCGACAGCCATCACGCTGGGTTGGTTGCCGCTTTTAAAAGCAGGGCTGGTTGATGTCAGCGATCTGATTGCCGATGCAAAATCCGGTGTATCGGGTGCTGGCAGGGGGGCTAATATCGGAACCTTGCTGACAGAAGCAGCGGATTCGTTTAAGGCCTATGGTTTAACAGGGCATCGACATCATCCTGAAATCGCACAAACTTTACTGCAATTATCCGGTCAGCCACCCGGGTTTGTATTTACGCCGCATTTAGCGCCAATGATTCGGGGTATTTACGCCACACTTTATGCAAAATTAGTCACTGAACAAGCTATTGATCTGCAGCAGCTGTATGAAGAGGCCTATGCGGACGAGCCATTTGTTGATGTGATGCCGGCGGGTTCTCTACCGGAAACGCGTTCTGTACGCGGATCGAATGTTTGCCGGATTGCTGTCTACCGTAATGAGCAGAGAGTAATAGTACTGTCTGTAATAGATAATCTTGTTAAAGGGGCCGCGGGTCAGGCGCTACAGAATTTCAATTTGATGTTCGGCTTTGATGAGAAAACAGGGCTGGAGACTGTCCCGCTTGCACCGTGATCCTGCTTTTCACATCTCTATAGAAATTATGATGACAGGGCGTTAAGAATGTTTAAAGATGCCAGGACTAGCCTGGAAATTAGGGCAGCGACCGATTCTCTATGGAAAATCCGCTTGATGTCTGTTCTCGTCGCAGTGTTGCTCATGACAGTCATTGCTGCCTATATCTTTGGGAAATATCGTGCTGAGGTAGCATGGCAGCAAGCCATCGAAGCCCTGGATGCCCTTGAAAGTGATTTTACAGCGGTAGCTCTTGAAAATGAAGAATTAAAGGAGAGTCTTGCATTCGAGAAAGCAAAAAGTCGTCGAGATCTACAGATAAAACGCCAGGCCTATGATGAGGTTGCGCAGACACTGGCTTCGACCAGCAGGGAAATTTCCAGGTTAAGAGAAAATATCCAATTTTATGAGAGTGTTATTGAAGGCAATGAGAATAAACAGGGGCTGCAAATTAAAGCTGTTTCATTACAGTCAGATGGAACTGTAGGAAACTATCGCTACAGGGTGGTCATTGTGAATAGCGACTATGGCAAACAAAAATCAAAAGGCAAGCTGCTGATTGAAGTCGAAGGATTAATGGAAGGTGATCTAAAGACGATAAAAGTACCTACAGGGAGTGCCGGCAAGGATACACAATTGTTGTTTAAATACCTCCAGAGAGTCGATGGCCTGGTGACAATCCCGGAGGGCTTTTTGCCCCAGCGGCTACATTTAACGGCCCGGCTGTCAGGAAAAAAGACCGAAAAAAAAGAAAAATGGTATAATTGGGACATATTGCTTAACAAAGGACTGCCAGAACCGGGCTGAAGCCTTTAGAAAGTGAATTAGGAAAGTGACAAATACGGAAAAGGAGAAATTTATGTTAGGTAAAAAACCAACACCCACTGTTGTGGAAAAACCGACGGACAAAATAGATACATTAATTGGGCCGAATACTGAGGTAAAAGGAGATGTTACTTTTTCAGGAGGCTTACGTGTCGATGGAAAATTAACCGGTAATGTTTCGGCACAGGACTCCAGCAACAAGAGTTTACTGACAGTGAGTGAGCAGGGGGAGGTCAGTGGCAATGTAAAAGTCCCCCATGTCATCATTAATGGCCTGATCAATGGCAATGTCACATCAAGCGGTAAGGTTTTATTGCAGAGTAAGGCGAAAATTGTTGGTGATGTCTATTATTCCTCTATTGAGATGGAGCTGGGCGCTACAGTCAACGGCAGCATGGTTTGTGAGACGGCCAGGGAGTCATCACGAAAGGATTCCAGCATTGCTTCGATAGCTCAGGGCGAAACAAAGAGCAAAATACTTGACCAGGTTACTCGGGATTGAAATAATATAAGCCAATTCTAATGGAGTTAATTAAATGGCTGAAGTTATTACAGATGCTGATTCATCGCTGATTTTTACCGATCAGGCAGCTGCAAAGGTAAAAAAACTGATTGTCGAAGAAGCAAACCCAAAATTGATGTTACGCGTCTTTGTGACCGGCGGCGGTTGTTCCGGCTTCCAGTACGGCTTTGAGTTTGAAGAGAATGAAGCCGAAGGTGATACCCGAATCGTCAATGATGATGTGGTCCTACTGGTAGACCCGATGAGTTTCCAGTATCTTGTCGGTGCCGAAGTCGATTACAAAGATGACCTGGAAGGTGCAAGATTCGTTATTAGCAACCCCAATGCCCAGACCACCTGCGGCTGCGGTTCTTCTTTCTCTGTTTGATTATTTTTAAAAGCTTCTCACCACAGAGGACACGGAGGTCACAGAGGAAATCTCTTAAGATAATGGTGTAGTTCTGTGTTCTAAATGGCCTAAAATAATTAATATTGTAGTATTTCAGATAAGCTTTAAGGAAGGTGTAAACCTCAATAGTCGCAGTGATATAAACAAGAACAAAAAATAATATTTAATCTTCCCTCTGTGACCTCCGTGTCCTCTGTGGTGAAGATTTTCTTTTCAAGGCCTGTTTCAGGCCAGGAAGATGCCCCCAAGAATAACCGGGTGACGGGCACCAGTGACAGCTGGCAGGTTGCCTGCCTTCTTCTCCATCGTGCGCCAGGCCAGCCAGGCAAAGGCTGTTGCTTCAACGAAGTCAGGATCCAGGCCTAATTTTTCCGTACTGAAGATGTTTGCAGCTGAAAGATGTCGTTGTAAACGTTGCATCAGATCATCATTGTGTACACCGCCTCCGCAGAGGTAGATCTCATTGCTGTCATAGCCTTCTCGGATGATGGGTAAAGCAATCGAGTGGGCGGTCAGTTCAGCCAGGGTTGTCTGAACATCTACTGCTTTTAGTTTTGTAACAAATGGATAAATGTTTTCTAACCACTCCAGGTTGAAATATTCTGTGCCGGTACTTTTAGGGGGGCTTTTACTGAAGTAGCTGTCTGACAGTAATGCATCAAGTAATTTTTTCTCTACCTTGCCGCTGGCGGCCCAATTGCCATCTTCATCATATGTTAGCCCTCTACAGGATAACGACCATGAGTCCAGCAGGCAATTACCCGGTCCTGTATCGTAACCTGTGACAGTATTCTTGCTTTTTGTTCGCGGCAATAATGCGATGTTTGCTATACCGCCGATATTGACGATGACGCGTTGGTTGTCGGGGTCAGAAAATACGGCCTTGTGGAAAGCAGGCACCAATGGCGCGCCCTGGCCACCAGCAGCGACATCGCGGGCGCGAAAATCAGCTACCGTAGCGATGCCGCTGACTTCAGCAATAACGGATGGATTGCCGATTTGCAGGCTGTAGGGATGTTTGCCATCAGGTTGATGGCGTACTGTTTGGCCATGGCAGCCAATCGCCCTGATATCTCCGGGGCTGTAGCCTGATTTTGAAATCAGGTCCAGGGTGATTGCCGCATAGATTTCGCCAAGCTCTGTATCCAGTGAGCAGAGTTCGTGCAGCGATTCAGTTTTACCAACGATCATGTCTCTGAGCAGACCCGGAATATGATCAGGGAACGGTGTGTTAATCAGGGAAACTACTTCGATGCCACCATTATCCTCAATGCGAAGCAGGACAGCATCGATGGCATCCAGACTAGTGCCTGACATCAAACCTACGTAGTAATTATCCATTAGATATAGGGTGAATCAGCAAGTGTTGGAAACTCTAACTGCCTGAAGTGCTCATGCCTGCAGCAATATTCAGGCTGTCGATAGTATCAAGCTGTTCTTCCCAGTAGCGCGCAGAGCGCTCAAAGTCAGCTTTCTGAGATTGCTGGATAGGCTTGCTGACAGGCTGCCGAAAGGTGAGTGGGTTTACATACTTGCCATTGACACGAAATTCATAGTGCAGGTGCGGTCCGCTGGCCAGACCGGTTGAACCTACGCGGCCGATTACCTGTCCCTGTTTCACCTTTGAACCCTTTGCGATGCCACGGGAAAAGCTCGACATGTGGGCATACAGAGTGCTGTAAGTGCTGCCATGGCTGATGACAACTGCATTGCCATAACCGCCCTTGCGGCCGGCAAAGGCAATTCTGCCCGTGGCGGTTGCTCTGACAGGTGTGCCGCGGCCGGCCGCATAGTCAACACCTTTATGGGCACGTGTCCTTTTCAATACGGGGTGGTAACGGGCCCTGCTGAAGCGAGAGCTGACGCGGCTGAATTTAACCGGTGTTCGAAGAAAGGTTTTTTGCATGCTCCTGCCATCAGGAGAATAATAGCGCAGTACGCCATCGTCATCTCTGTGGGCAATCGCACGATAGGTCTTGCCATTATTGATAAACTCAGCAGCAAGTATGTCACCATGAGTTTTTTTACTGCCGTCGACATAGACATCCTCAAATATAAGTTTGAAGCGATCGCCGGGCTGTACGTTTATAGCAAAATCAATATCCCATCCGAAAATTTCGGTCATGTTCATGGTGAGTGTGTCGCTGATGCCCACCACTTTGGCAGCAGCATAAAGAGAGGAGATGACCTCGCCCTTCACTTTTCGGATATGAGCCGTGGTCGGCAACTTTTTGCTGGAAATGTCATAACTGCTGCCATTTTTGCTTGCGTATATCCAGGTTAGCGGTGAATTTTCATAGATAAACGCATCACTGCTAGATCCATCACTACTGAGAATGTGTAGTGTCCTGCCGGGAGTGAGCCGTACCAGCTGATCACTGTTTCCAGAACGAGCTACTAATGTTGCGGCAGCAACATTCAGGTTAAATCGTTTGAGGATGATATAAAGTGTGTCACCTTTTCTGATAGTGCTGGATTTCCACAAATCCGGTGATTTCTCCAGCAGAGGCTTAAAAGAGACTCCTGAACCGGCACCTGTGAGGGCATCAGCAAGCATTGGAATGCGACTGGATTCAGGTTGATGTTTGGTAGCCTGTTTATCTGCAGAAGTAGAAAGGCTTTCGTCTGAAATCGTGTCGCTGTCAGCGAAAGATTCATCAGTAAGTTGAATGATAGTCTGATCAACAGAACCAGAACCAGAACCAGAACTATCACTGTCCTGGTTGCGATCAGGGTAAAGCATTATCGTAGAAATGAGGGTCAATGGCAGGAGCCCGTACCAGACTTTCTTAACGTAGCGCCTGCTTTCCGGTTCTTTGAAATCCCGATTATGGTTCTGGGTTTGTCGCATGGTGTTTTTCAATTACAAAATTATTGCCATTTTACTTGTTGTTTGCAGTTTGGGCCAGTCTACAGG
>BTQX01000067.1:0-7962 GCA_036986095.1 Gammaproteobacteria bacterium | reverse complement strand
ACTCGCATGGTCTCGGACCTGCCTAAAGTTCTGCATGAAGTTGCAGGTAAACCTATGTTGCAACATGTCCTTGATACCTGCCAGGAACTGGGGGCAGACCGCCTGCATGTTGTTTATGGTTTTGGTGGAGATTTTCTCAGAGAAAAAATTCACAATGAAAACGTGAACTGGGTTCTGCAAGCGGAACAAAAAGGTACAGGGCATGCGGTAAATGTAGCAATGGAATATGTAAATGATGATTCAACAGTACTGGTTTTATATGGTGATGTTCCTCTGATATCAAAAGTATCACTGAATACTTTAACGCAGCTGTGCGGCGAAAATTCTGTAGGTCTGATGACGGCACGTTTAAATGAAGGGGGTAGCTATGGACGCATTCTGAGAGATGAGCATCAGAATTTTCAATCCATCATAGAAAACAAGGATGCGAACAAAGAGCAAAAAAAGATAAAAGAAATATATACTGGTTTTCTTTCTGGGCCGGCAAAAAAGATAAAATACTGGGTATCGAAACTGGGTTGTGAGAATGCACAGGGTGAATACTATTTGACAGATATTTTTGCAATGGCTATCGCGGAAGGCATAGTAGTTGAGACCTGCCAGCCAGTAGATAATGATGAAATACTCGGTATCAATGATCGACAAAATTTATCGGTCATAGAACGGATTTTTCAGAAAAAACAGGCTGACAAATACCTCCTGGAGGGATTAGCCATTAGTGATCCTGCGCGCTTTGATGTCCGCGGCAGCCTGATTCATGGTAAAGACTGTTATGTTGATATTAATGTCGTTATAGAAGGCAACGTCACTCTGGGTAATCGTGTGAGCATTGGCCCGAATACCTTATTAAAGAATATGGTGATTGGTGACGATGTTGAGATAAAAGCAAATTGTGTGCTGGAAGATTCATCAATAGGTGAGCTCGCTGTGGTTGGCCCTTATTCCCGTATCCGCCCGGAGTCAGAGATTGCTTCTTTTGCGCACATAGGCAATTTTGTAGAAATTAAGAAAAGTCAGGTAGGTTCAGGCAGCAAGGTTAATCACCTTTCCTATATCGGCGATACAGAAATCGGGGCAGATGTGAATATAGGGGCGGGTGTCATTACCTGTAATTATGATGGCGCTAATAAGTATAAAACAATCATTGGTGATAAGGCCTTTATCGGATCGGGTAGTCAGCTCGTGGCCCCCCTTGAAGTAGGAAAAGGTGCGACCATCGGTGCA
Organism: Gammaproteobacteria bacterium; assembly: GCA_036986095.1. Classification (GTDB taxonomy): domain Bacteria; phylum Pseudomonadota; class Gammaproteobacteria; order BMS3Bbin11; family BMS3Bbin11; genus BMS3Bbin11. The sequence continues at coordinate 6,738 of BTQX01000067.1, read as the reverse complement.
GGGTCGACCATTACAAAAAATGCACCTGATGAAGAGCTTACACTTAGCCGCGCACCACTACAGACAATAAAAGGCTGGCAACGCCCGGTAAAAAAGAAGGTGCAGAAAAAGAACTGATACCATGTGCGGAATTATTGCAGGCGTTTCTAACACAGATGTCACCACCGCGCTGCTCGAAGGACTGAAACGACTGGAATACCGCGGTTATGACTCAGCAGGTCTGGCGCTGATTAAGGGTACCGATGTTGACAAGCCACGGAACCTGGCAAAGTCAGTGACTGTTGAGTAATAAAAGGAAACAATGTGTCGTATGTATTTGATGAGAAAAAGTTGTAACTAACTGATGATCAGGAGTGAGGAATGTGCAGTTCCTGGCAATCTTAATCGATGTTGTAGTTTAGCACTGAAAAGGTCTGCTATTCAAAAGCAAACTTATCATCTTACATAAATAATGATAGCCAAAAATTGGAAAAAGGAACCTGCTAAAACAAATAAATGCCAAATACCATGAGAATGCTTTAACAACTGTTTGTGATCTAAAATATAAAAAATAACACCGACCGAATAGGCCAGTCCGCCCGCCGATAACAAATATATACCCATTTCTGGTAACGTCACTTTTAATGCATCGAAATCAATGACAACCAGCCAGCCCATGATCAGGTAAATAACCATTTGAAGTGTCTCAATGCGATTTTTAAAGCTTAGTTCAAGCGCGATTCCAATGATTGCTAATCCCCATACTGCAACTAAAATCCATATTCCTCTACTGTCAATCAGTGTAACCAGCATGAATGGTGTATACGTGCCGGCGATTAGCAGGTATATCGCGATATGATCGAGTTGTTGGAATAGTCGTTTTAATAATGGGTTTTTAAAGCTGTGGTACAAAGTCGAGATGCTGTAAAGCATGACTAACGTCAGGCCAAAAGTAAGGAAACCAATAAAAAGCAGGATATCCTGTTGTTGAACAGCAACAGTGATTAATGCACCCAGGCCCATTATGGCCAGTACGGCACCAACGAGGTGAGTGATGCTATTAAATTTTTCTGAATAATACATTCTCGATTATTATTGTCCCATAAATCGTTTGTATGATGCCCTGTTTATTAAGATGTCGCATCGCTGCCAGGGCCTGGCACCGAAACACAAGTTTCGTTTTAAGCTAAGTGCTATCTTACTTGCGGCATGCAACAGTATCTGATGGTAAACTGACCAGATCAATGAGCAGAAGACAGTTTCAGTCCAACGATACCGGCTACGATCAAACCAATGAAAAAGAAGCGTGCTAGTGTGGCTGAATCACCAAAGAACATGACACCGATGAGAAATGTTCCGACTGCACCAATTCCGGTCCACACCGCATAGGCTGTACCCATCGGGATGGTGCGCTGGGCCATCAGTAGTAGTGCGCCACTGATACCCATGCAAACAATGGCAAATGCTAACCAGCTGTAATTCGCCCCCTCATTGGTCCATCCCAGTTTGAGGCCGATAGGCCAGCCCCATTCAAAAATACCAGCAATAATTAGATAGATCCAGGCCATATCTTTTTCCTTTTTGATGTAAATGCTTAAAGCTCAAAGCTTAAAGAATTTGTACTTTTAGTTTTCCCCTTTCCCCTTTCCCCTTTTAACTTTTGATAAGTTTGTCATCGTGTAAACCACGACCCCAGGTTCAGGCTTATACCTTTAAATGTGCCATTGGAACTAAACCGGTACCCGAGACCGACGCTGTCAAATTTCATGAACCACAACTTAATCGGGCGATTTCGGTAACCGTAAGCAAGGCTAGCCTCGAACTGGTCATCTACTGAGTCGATGTTGCCATCGGGAAGCCCAAATGTCAGTTCGTCGCCCAGAAAAGAATAGGCAAGACTCCAATGAAGGTCAATTGGGTCACCTGTTTTGCTGGTTTTTTTTAGTTGTTGTTTGTATTCAATCCCGGTAAGTATCGCGGCCAGGTCATTTGATGGGCCAACATCTGGTGTATACCCCGCATAATAAATACTGTTAACTAATGCCCAGTTACCGGTATCAGCAGGAAAAGTGTAGCGACTCTTGAGGCCGGCATAATAGATCCAGGCCGAGTCGTTGGAAGCCAGTTCAGATCCCCAGCCGAAGTTCAGGAAAGGGCGTAAATACCATCTTTGAGAAATTGGGATTTCCAGTTTGATGCCCGGAGTAAAAATTACGGTGCCAAAATTATCGGGACTCACAAGTCCCGGCAAGTCGTCGATGTTGTAAAAACCCACTGACAGGGCATAATCGATTTCGAAGCCAATTTCACGTTTCCCGGATTCAATGACGGAGGAGCTCCGCAGTTTCTGCCGGACAGGAAGTTTCAGCGCGAACACGGATCGGTTATGATTTATCTGATACCAACCAGTTCCAAAAATTGATGAGTAGGCCCAGTTCGCTGATGGAGGGTCAGTTTGTTCAGCAAACAGCAAGACAGGGCTAATAGCGTACAGGATAAGCAGGAGCTGACATGTAGTTCTGAGTGTGCGGTTGTATAGCTTCATGTTGGCATGGATTTGACAGGTCTCAAATTAAAATTTCCTCAACAGTGTTTGAACACAATCTTTGCAAATATAGTATATTAGGAACGAGAGTCTCAAAACTGTTCTTCCCCGGCTATAGGGCACCTCGAATAATTCATATTATCACTAAGCATAACATTCAATGGATGTATCACACCTACTCGATGGACTGAATGAGCCGCAACGCAAAGCCGTTGCCGCAGAAGAAGGGCCGTTGCTGGTGCTTGCCGGCGCGGGTAGCGGAAAGACGCGTGTGCTGACGCACCGCGTGGCCTGGCTGGTGCAAGCCTATTCTTATTCGCCCCTATCAATACTGGCCGTTACTTTCACCAACAAAGCCGCTAGCGAGATGCGTGGTCGTATCGAACAGATGCTGGGTTTCCCTGTGGGCGGCATGTGGATGGGTACCTTCCATGGTCTGTCGCATAGAATGCTTCGTACTCACTGGCAGGAAGCCGGCCTGCCGCAAAATTTTCAAATCATTGACAGTGACGATCAGCTACGCGTAGTCAAGCGTGTCATCGTGAACATGGAGCTGGATGATTCCTACTGGCAGCCTAAACAGGGGCAGCATTTCATTAATCATAACAAGGAAGCAGGACGGCGGGCTGCTGATGTGCATACTGGATCGGATCCCCAGCAACAGCAATGGGCGAAGGTGTACAGGGAATATGAAGTGCATTGCCAGCGCTCGGGGCTGGTAGATTTTGCCGAACTGTTATTGCGTACATGGGAGATGATGCACAACAATGAAGTGTTGCGGCTTCAATACCGTGAACGGTTTCGTGCTGTGCTGGTGGATGAGTTTCAGGATACCAATAGCATACAGTATCGCTGGTTAAAAGAATTTGTCGGGCCGCAGTCACATATTATGGTGGTTGGAGATGATGACCAGTCGATCTACAGCTGGCGTGGTGCCCAGGTTGAGAATATCCGAAAGTTTGAAAAGGATTTTCGCGGAACTGAAATGGTGCGCCTTGAGCAGAACTACCGCTCGACCTCGACTATCCTGAATGCGGCCAATGCTGTGATCAGCCGGAATGAGAGGCGGATGGGCAAGATCCTGTGGACTGAGGGTGAAGATGGTGAAAAGATCAAGCTTTATGCGGCCTTCAATGAAGTCGATGAAGCGCGTTTTACAGTCGACTGCATACGCTCATGGGTTGATGAGGGAAATTTGCGTTCCGAGGTTGCCATCCTTTATCGCTCCAACGCGCAGAGCCGGAGCTTTGAAGAGGCCCTGTTCAATGCCGTTGTACCCTATCGTGTTTATGGAGGCTTGCGTTTTTTCGAGCGCGCTGAAATCAAGGATGCCCTCTCCTATTTGCGCCTGTGCCTGAACCACGGGGATGACATCTCCTTTGAGCGTATCGTTAATGTGCCGACCCGGGGCATAGGTAATCGTACGCTGGATGTTGTCAGGCAAAAAGCAAGAATATCCGGCATAACGATGTGGCAGGCCGCCACAACACTACTACAGGAGGATATGCTCACTGCACGCGCCAGCAATGCCTTACGCGTGTTTCTTGAAATAATTGATGCACTCGCGGTGCAGATGACGGATCTGGAGTTGTATGAGCAGGTAGAACAGGTGCTGGCTCAGTCAGGTTTACTTGAGTTTCATGGCAATGCAAAGGGTGAAAAGGCTGAGACTCGTGTTGAAAACCTGAAAGAGCTGGTGACCGCTGCGAGAAACTATTACCAGGACGAAGAAGTGGAAATGGATCCGCTGTCAGCCTTCCTTGCGCATGCGGCGCTGGAAGCCGGAGAAGGTCAGGCAGAGGCATGGGAGGATTGTGTGCAGCTAATGAGTCTGCATGCTGCAAAAGGGCTGGAGTTTCCGCTGGTTTTTCTTTCCGGTATGGAAGAAGGCCTGTTTCCTTCCCAGCATGCACTAAATGACCCCGCACGTCTGGAAGAAGAGCGCCGGCTTTGCTATGTTGGTATGACACGCGCCAAGAAACAACTTTATATTAGCTACGCCGAAGTGCGTAGATTGTACGGACGTGAGAATTACACTACTCCTTCGCGCTTCCTAAAAGAAATGCCGGCTGAAGCAATACAGGAAATAAGAACACGAAACGGAGGCTTTCAAACCCCATGGCGGGCTACAGATGTGTACAATAACGACACATCGGCACATGTTGATACAGGCTTATCACTGGGAGCCAGAGTAAGGCATGATAAATTCGGTGACGGTGTAGTCATGAACATAGAAGGCAAGGGAGAGCATACACGCGCACAGGTAAATTTCGAGTCAGCCGGGGTGAAATGGCTGGTTCTGTCTTTTGCCCGGTTAACTCGTTTGTGAGGAGAGTAAAATGAATGATTTGATCTGCAGAAAAAACAACAAAAATGGCACTTGTCTGCTCGCATTTATTTTCAAGATATTGCTGATAGTAGCTGTTGCAGAATTGGTTGTATATTTATATGCATTGCTGGCGGGCATGGATACCAATATACAAGATCTGGTGAAAAGTGTTCTGCGTCTGCTGTTAGTTGCGGCAGGTATCTTTTTTTTCTTTGGCCGAAAAAGTGGACCCCAGGAGCCGGAGGAATCTGTAAGTAATGAGCTTGACCCAGAAAATATTACCGAGGATGTTAACGAAGATGAACTCAAGCAATGGCCCAATATTGATGCTCTTACGCGAACATCAAATGAACGTGGCCTTACTATTAGCATACTTGAGCTAATGGCATTGGCAGATCGCTATGGACGCAAGCTTTCCATAGGTATGATTAAGATTGATGGTATTGACAGTCTGGAAGAATCGGATGCAGAGGATGTAATGATCAATACGGCAGGTGTAATGACAGAATCCCTGAGAATGCCGGATCGTATCGGGCGTTTTAGAGACAATGTGTTTATGGCACTACTTCCCGAATCCGATATAGAGGGTGCCGCTGTTGTCGCTGACAGGCTGTTTAAAAATCTTGAAAACGGCATGACTAACACCAAACATAAGGTTTCCATATGGATAGGCGTGACAGAATTCCATCGTGGCGAAGACCTGCAAAGCCTGTTAGATAGAGTTGAGTCAGCTGTTGTCCAGTCCGAAAAAGAAGAGAAAGGCATCTACATTAAGCCGTAAGAGAGCAATTATGAAAAGACGTGATTTTATAAAGACATCCGGCCTGGCTGGTGCCGCACTGGGTAGTACAATGCTAGCTGCACCGGCTGTTCATGCGGGTTCAACGATCCAGTGGAAGATGGTCACATCCTGGCCCAAGAATTTTCCCGGGCTGGGAACGGGTGCCAATTTTCTGGCGAAATTAATTGGCGAGATGAGTGGTGGTCGCTTAAGGGTCAAAGTTTATGGCGCTAAGGAGCTGGTGCCTGCACTGGAAGTCTTCGATGCAGTTTATGATGGTACCGCAGAGATGGGCCATAGCGGTGCCTATTACTGGAAAGGAAAAAGTGAGGCAACTCAGTTTTTCTCTGCCGTTCCTTTTGGTTTGACCGCACAGGAAATGAATGGCTGGCTTTACCATGGAGGAGGCATGGAGTTATGGACAGAACTGTATGGCCAGTTTGGTCTGGTCCCTGCAGCGACAGGCAATACCGGTGTGCAGATGGGCGGCTGGTTCAATAAGGAAATCAACAGCGTTGGCGATTTAAAAGGTCTCAAGATGCGCATCCCCGGACTCGGCGGAGAAGTATTAAAGCGAGTCGGCGGGACACCCGTAAACTTGCCGGGCGGCGAGTTATTTACCGCCCTGCAGTCAGGCACCATCGACGCAACAGAATGGGTAGGCCCATATAATGATCTGGCCTTCGGCTTCTATAAGGCGGCAAAACATTACTACTACCCTGGCTGGCATGAGCCTGGCACTACACTTGAAGCCATCATCAACAAAAAGGCACTACAAAGCCTGCCTGCAGACCTACAGATAATAGTAATGAATGCCTGCCGCGTTGCTAACCAGGATATGCTGGCTGAATACACCACACGAAATAATGATGCACTGCAGACACTGGTCAATAGGCATAAAGTTGATCTGAGAAAATTCCCGGATGATGTTCTGTCGGCATTGAAAAAGTTGTCCGATCAGGTTGTTGAAGAACTGGCTGAAAGAGATCCATTCTCTGCAAAAGTCTACCAGTCTTTCAGGGCCTATCGTGACAAGGTTGTTAACTATCACAAAATTTCAGAGCAGGCTTATATGGATGCTCGGGCCCGGGGTTAAAGTAAAAG
>BTQX01000066.1:0-8020 GCA_036986095.1 Gammaproteobacteria bacterium | reverse complement strand
CGGACATCAATCGGATAGTTATTGGCAGGAAAAACGCGTGCAGTCACATCAACTTCGTTCTGATCAATCCGGCGGGGGGGCATAAAACGGACTTCCGGCATGTTGCCGGCATAACCACCGACGATGTCTGCTAATGATGAGAAAAAGGATTTAGCGAGCTTTGTTGTGAAGGCTTTTCGCTGTTCCGGGTTCATCTGACCGTACCAGTAGCCGCCCGACCAGCGTGCCAGACCATGAATATCAAACTGCGGGGCGATTCGTGCACGAATTAATCCGATCAGTGCCTCCTGGTTATTCGCCTGATCACTGTTGAGGAAAGACTGTAAGTCTTTGATGCCATTTCTGAGAACGGCATCGGGTGCCGGACGCAACTGAGAGGCTCCGGCGCTAGATGAGGCATAGGAACCGGATTGCTGGGCAAAGCTCACACCGGGCATTAGTAGCAGGGCAAGCAGGACAGGGAGTAATTTTTTCATCTGATTGATCCTTTTTTAACATATTGTGGAAAATGATTTCTCAGCCAGTAGTCTAGCTTCAATGGGGAGCTAGATCACGTTTTTATCGGTATTATTTTGATTAATTATTTGTGCTGGTGCATTGCTTGCCTGGTCTTTCACTTGTGGCTTTCTTTTTATTCGTTTTCCTGGATTTAGCCGTGTTTTTCGCCCTTTATGGGCGAGTACCTTTTCTTTGATGGCCAAAGAAAAGGTACCAAAAGAAAGGCCACCCGCATGCTTGCCCATAATAAAAATCATTATGGGTTCCCTGCGATGCTCGGATGAGCTGGCGGTGTGTGAACTCGGGCTACGCCCTCAGACAGGCACACCCCGAAACCCCAGCTCATCCTGTGCTTCTCGGCAAGCCTGAACGGGATATAAGGTCAACACCAGAATCAAAAGCACATTGTAGGAGCGCCGTCTCGGCGCGATTTATCACTGAAACAATCGCGCCGAGACGGCGCTCCTACAACTACGGTTTTGACCTTCAATCCCCTTTTGGGTTGTCGAGCACTGGAAGGCTGGGCCGGATAAGCGCGGTGCCTGTTTGAGGGCGCAGCCCGAGTTCACCGTGCCCGGTTCAGACTGAAGCGCGCAGAGACGCCGAAGGCCAACCCTGTGGGGCGGTTTTTCTTTGGTTCTGTTTCTTTTGTTCGTACAAAAGAAATGAACTCGCCCATAAAGGGCGAAAAACAAGAATTAATTCAATTCGAAGATAAAAAAGAAAACCACAACAAAAAGACAATGCCTGCCGTGCGTCAGCACAAAAAATAACCATTCCATGGTAACGTACAAAAATGTTCTGGAAAACAAAGCCACTGGCTGAAATGAATGAAGACGAATGGGAGTCGTTATGTGACGGCTGCGGACAATGCTGTCTGGTCAAGCTTGAGGATGAGGAAAATGGAGAGATTTTCTACACCGATGTAGTCTGCTATTTGCTAGATCAGGATACCTGCACCTGCGGCGACTATCAGCAACGCTGTGTACTGGTACCGGACTGTGTCAAATTGATGCCCACCAATCTTGAGGGTCTGTCCTGGATGCCGGCTGACTGCGCCTATCGTCGTTTGGCTGAAGGGCAGGATCTGGCATGGTGGCACCCCCTGGTTTCCGGTTCATTGGAGACAGTGCATGAATCGGGGGTTTCAGTACGGGGAAAGGTTGTTATTGAGACCGAGGTGGACAGAGATAAGCTGGAGGATCATATCGTTGACTGGGTACGATAATGGTTTACGGTTTACGGTTTACGGTTTACGGTTTACGGTTTACGGTTTATGGTTTACGGTTTATGGTTTATGGTTTATGGTTTACGTAAACCGTAACACGTAATTCGTAATCCGTAATCCCTTGTCCTTAGCTAACCCTTCCAGAAGGCCGGCGTAAGAACTACCAGCAGCGAAAATAACTCTAATCTGCCCAGCAACATGGAAAAGCTCAGTATCCACTTCCCGGAATCACTGATAGAGCGGTAGTTATCAGCAACCTCACCCAGGCCGGGCCCCAGGTTATTGAGGGTGGCGGCGGTGGCGGAGAAAGCGGTAACAATATCTGAGCCGCTCATCATCATTAGCAGGCCGAGGCTAACGAAGCTGATCACATACAGGGCGAAAAAGCCCCAGACAGCGCTGATAACACTATCAGGCACAGGGCGCTTATTGAGCTTTATCGGCAGCACTGCATTGGGATGCAGCAGGCGGTCAATCTCCCGGCGGCCCTGACGCAGTAAGAGTTCTATCCTGATTACCTTCATGCCGCCAGCTGTAGAGCCGGCACAACCACCGACAAAACTGCCTATGATGAGAAGAACAGGCAGTAACCCTGGCCAGTAGCTGAAATCTGCGGTAGTAAAGCCGGTGGTGGTGGCAATTGAAATGACCTGAAACAGGCCATAGCGAATTGCGCTGGAGGTTTCTGTAAAGACGCCCTGGTAGATCAGCAGGCTGATGGTAATCAGGGACAGGACAGACAGTATCAATAGATATGCCTTGATCTCGGAGTCGAAAAAATAATACCGCAGGCTGCGGCGATGCATGGCCAGGTAGTGCAGTGAAAAATTGATGCCGGCAATAAACATAAACAGCATCACGAGACTGTCGATCAGAGGGCTATTGAAGTAAGCAATGTTCGCATCATGGGTTGAGAATCCTCCTATAGCCAGAGTTGAAAAGCTATGGCCAATGGCATCAAATAGGCTCATGCCAGCAGCAAAATAAAGTGCCGCGGCCAGCACGGTAAGACCGAAATAAATAAGCCACAGGGCCTTAGCCGTTTCGGTAATGCGCGGTGTGATTTTGTTATTTTTTATCGGTCCGGGTGTTTCGGCACGGAACAGCTGCATGCCACCGACACCAAGAACGGGAGCAATAGCAACGGCGAGCACGATGATTCCCATACCACCCAGCCATTGCAGCTGCTGGCGATAATAAAGAATTGAGCGCGGCAGGTGATCGAGGCCGGTCAATACGGTTGCACCTGTGGTGGTCAGGCCGGACATGGACTCAAATACGGCATCAACAATCGACATTTGAGGGTGTACTGCCAGAATGAACGGCAGTGCACCTGAAAGTGCCAGCACCAGCCAGAATAAAACGACGATGAGGAAACCATCACGAATCTTCAGTTCATCTGATTTCTTTCGGTTTGGAAACCACATTAGTGCGCCGAGCAGCAGCAGGCCGCCCCATGACTGCAGGAACGCCTGAAATGTGCCATCCTCGTCAAACCAGCCGATTAGCAGGGGCGGCAACAGGCTCACACTGAATATGATGATCAGGAAGCCAAGAACTTTGAAGATGAGTCGGGATTGCATAAAGAAATAAGTGTAGTCAGATAAAAAATGCACTGACCTGAAACAGGGCGACGACTTCATTGATGTGCTTTTTCTCCTGTACAAACAGGATGATGTGGTCTTTATCAACTATGACAGTATCGTGATGGGGGATAATGACTTCGTCATCACGTAGTATGGCACCGATAATTGTGCCTTTCGGTAAGGGGATTTCATCAATGCGGCGACCGACGACTTTACTTGATTTGTCATCCAGTGCGATAGCTTCAATCGCCTCTGCCGTTCCCAGACGCAGGGAATGAACTGCCTCCAGGGCGCCAGTTCGAAATTTTGGCAATACGCTGCCGATGGTGGCCTGTTTCGGTGAATAGGCGATATCAATCATGGTGCGCTCTATCAGATCTGCATAGGCGGTGCGGTTGACGATAGACATCACCCTGCGGGCGCCGAGTTGTTTTGCCAGCATGGCAGACAGGATGTTGGCCTCATCATCATTAGTGATGGCGCAGAATACATCCATTCCGTCGATATTCTCCATCTTCAGCAGTTCTTCGTCTGCTGCGTCACCGATCAGGACCATAGTACGTTTGAGATGTTTTGAAACTTCATTGGCACGCTCAGGGTTCTGTTCAATCATCTTGACCTGGTAGTTTTTCTGCTCCAGTGCCTCAGCGAGCCGGAAGCCGATATTGCCAGCGCCGGCAAGCATGATGGTGTGTACCGGTTTGTCCAGCTTACGCATTTCGCTCATTACGGCACGGATGTGTTCTGTTGCAGCAATGAAAAAGACCTCATCGTTCACTTCAATCACAGTGTCGCCGTCAGGCATGATTGCCTGATCCTTTCGGTAGATGGCTACAACTCGGGTTTCTATATTGGATAAATGGTCCTTCAGTTCGCGTAAATGATGGCCAACCAGGGGGCCGTCATCGTAGGCCTTTATGGCGACCAGCTGGATACGGCCATTTGCAAAGTCCAATACTTGAAGTGCGCCAGGTCTTTCAATCAGTCGCTGAAGCTCGGTGGTGACTATCTGCTCGGGGCTGATGATGTGATCAACTCCAAGTCCTTCTGCAACGAAGGAAGGGTCTTCGGCAAAATATTCCGTCGCACGGATACGCGCAATCTTCTTTGGCGTATGAAACAGAAATGCGGCAGTTCTGCAGGCAACAATATTTGTTTCGTCACTATTGGTAACGGCGAGAATCAGTTCGGCATCGTCGCATCCCGCTTCTCGCAAAACATCCGGGTGCGATGCATGCCCGTGTACCGTGCGGATGTCAAAACGGTTTTGCAGCAGGCTCAGGCGTGCCTCGTCGATATCAACGAGGGTAATATCACCACCTGCCTCGCGTGACAGTATTTCGGTAATTGATGTGCCTACCTGTCCGGCACCAAGAATGATAATTTTCATTGCACTTTACGCTAATGTTTTCGGCAATTTTTTGGATTAATATCCAGCGCCTTGAGTTTACGATAGAGGTGTGTTCTTTCCATGCCGACAATCTGGGCTAATTCACTGACGTTGCCGCCAACCTGTTTCAGATGGTGGAGTAAATAACTGCGCTCAAATTGATCACGAGCCTCACGCAGACTCTGGTTGTAATCAGGCGCTGGTTCAGATGACACCTCTGCTACCGTGCGTTTACCGAGTGCTGACTGCACCTCTTCAACGGTGACTTCTACTCCGCGCTTTAATATCAGCAAACGTTGTATCAGGTTTTTTAATTCGCGCACATTGCCTGGCCAGCTGTACTGCCTGAGTATACTTAATGATGGTGTTGAGAAGTGGCGAGCTGGAAGATGCTCAACCCTGGTCATATAGTCGAGATAATATTCAATCAGCAAGGGTACATCTTCCGGATGTTCACGCAAAGGTGGTATCTGAATGGGTACAACATTTAGACGATAATAAAGGTCCTCACGAAAATGGCCGGCAGTGACTTTCTCTTCAAGATTGTGCGTAGTGGCTGCAATAACACGCACATCCAGTTCAACCGGTGTGTTACCGCCCACGCGCAGGAAGCGGTTCTCCCGCAGGGCGCCGATCAGCTTGGCCTGGGTACCCAGATCCATGTCTGCAATTTCATCCAGTAGCAGTGTACCGCCTTTAGCCTGTTCAAATGAACCTGCCGTGACAAGGCCATCTTTTTCCGAGCCAAACATTTGAACGGCAATATTCTCTGCCGGGATGGCCGCCAGATTTATCGTCACCAGCTCGGCTTCAGCCCTTGGGCTGAGTTTATGTATCATGCGTGCGGCGATTTCCTTACCGCTACCCGGTTCGCCTGTGACCAGTACCCAGCTCTCAGTGTTGGCAACCAGCTTTATCTGCTCTCTCAGTTGTTGCATACTGTGGCTATCACCTATTGGTTCATTGAGTGGTTGTAATTGCTGTCGCAACTGAACATTTTCATTGAGTAACTGAACGTTTTGCAGCGCCCTCTGTACAGTGACCATGAGTTTTGCCATGGAGAGCGGTTTTTCAAGGAAATCATAGGCACCATAGCGTATCGCCTCTACCGCAGTTTCAACATTGCCATGACCCGACATCATAACGACTGCGGGGGGGGTATCCTCGCCATCCATCCATTCTTTAAGCAGACTAATGCCATCGGTGCCGGGCATCCAGATATCCAGTAATACAAGATCGGGCTTGAAATCATGCAATACCTTACGCGCCTGTTCAGCGTTATAGGCAGTTGCGATGGCGAAACCCTCATCTTCCAGGATTTCCTGTACCAGCCGACAGATTTCCGGCTCATCATCAGTGATTAGAATGCGTTTGTTATTCATCGTTTTCCAGATACGTAATGTTGTTGCTGCCCATTTGAGCTGTATATTTTTACAGGCAATTGAATGGTAAAACAGCTGCCGTTATTTTTCATATTTTTTACCCAGATAGTTCCGCCATGTTCATCGATAATCTTTTTCACGATTGCCAGGCCCAGACCGCTGCCTTTTACCTTGCTGGTGACATAGGGCTCAAACAGGTTATCCAGCAGTTTTTTCTGGATTCCCGGGCCATTATCTTCAAAACGGATGGTGACGATGCTTGTCTTCTTGCCGGTTCCTGATTTTGTACTGACCAGCAGCTGTGCCTGTTCGGTATGCTTTAGTGCATGATTCGCGTTGACGATGAGGTTGTTAAAAACCTGACGCATACGTCCTGAGTCGAGCATCATCGGTGAAATGGAGTCATCCAGTGACAATTTGATCTCGACCGGCTCATTGTGTCCTTTGTGGAGCTCGACGACATCAGCGAGTAACTGGTTCAGGTCAACGTTGTGAATATTCATGCTGACCGGTTGAGCATAGTTGGAGAAGGCATTCACCATCTCTTTCATCGATTCAACCTGTTCAGAGATGGTTCGGGTTGCACGATCCAGTGTTTGTTTATTGCTGTCATCGAGGGTATGCAGATATTTTTGTCTGATACGTTCGGCGGACAGCTGGATAGGCGTCAGTGGGTTCTTGATTTCATGTGCCAGACGCCTGGCAACTTCTCCCCAGGCGGCATCACGCTGTGCCTGCAACATGCCGGTAATGTCATCGAAGACAAAGACATAACCTGATCCACCCGGTAGCTTTCCAGGCAGACGCGTACCGCGACAGAATAGAACCTGTTTCCCGTGTGAGCTGAAGAGAATCACTTCTTCGTCCCATTCAGGCTGATTCGCTGACATGGTTTCGTCTAGAATGGCGAAAAAATCTTTTAGCGACGGAAGTGCCAGGGCCAGGGAATGTAAATCCTGATCATACAGTTCATTTAGTTTTTCTATATCCAGTATTTCACAGGCCCGGCTATTATGGGCACGCAAACGTCGGTCGGCATCAAAGGACAGGACGCCGGATGACAGGTGGCTGAGTACAGTTTCCAGATAAGTATGTTGTTCGACCAGCTTGGTCTGGCTATGTTGCGCATTTTCACGCGCTCTGGAGATCTGCTGGGTCATGCGGTTGAATGATTTTAACAAAATTCCGAATTCGTCACTGGAGGTAACGGGCAGTTGTGTGCTGTAGTCGCCGTTGGCGACTGCCTGGGTGCCCTCAGCCAGTTCACGCAATGGTGATGCCAGTCGCCGGGCGGAAAAAGTGGCAGTCCAGACGGCTAGCAGTAATGTCATCAAACCAACCAGGCTTAATGTCATGATAAAACCGAATTTGATCGGGCCGCGCAGGTAGAGTAATCGGTCATACTCACCGATGGCCGCATTGATGCTTGATTCCAGATTTGCAAAGCGCAGGGGAATCGGTTTGATTGCCTGCAGTACATTTGGCGTCATACCCACCGATGCGGAGGGTACGATAACGGCGATTCGAAGTATCTCGCTACCGTCTATACCGGTTTCCTGATCTGCATAAACGCCCTGGGTGCTGAGTGCAGTGAAGACGCGCTCACCAGGCTGGGAAGGAAGTAATGTTCCTGGCTGCATGGAACTGGAAGCAAGAATCCGACCTCGCTGGGTAAACATGGCGGTTTCATGGTAGCCTTCTTTACGCCGAATACGATCAAGCAGGCTGATCATTTCAAGGCTATCAGCCGTTTCTTCTAAGTCTGCAACATAGCGCATCAGGGTGTCGATCTGTCCTTCTTTCAACGATTTCAGAGATACCTGGCCAAGCAGAGTGGCATCGGACATCGCCTGCTCAATACGCACATCAAACCAGCTATCGATGCCGTGGCTGAGAAACTGTATAGATATGTAATAGACGACAGATAGAGGCAGAA
>BTQX01000065.1:0-8044 GCA_036986095.1 Gammaproteobacteria bacterium | reverse complement strand
TTGACATAAAGGAAGGAAAAACAGCTAGAGTCGGTGATGTTTCTCTTGTAGGAAACAGCGTGTACTCTGACAAAAAGCTATTAAAGGATTTTAAGGTAAAACCCAAAACGGGCTGGAAGAAGCTGAATTTTCTCAGCAAGACAGATCAGTATTCAAAGCAGAAGCTGGCCGGTGATCTGGAGGCCTTGCGCAGTTATTACCAGGATCGGGGTTATCTGGATTTCAGAATTGATTCCACCCAGGTGTCAATCAGTGAGAATAAAAAGAAAATATTCATCACCATCAATATCTCTGAGGGTAAAGTCTATACAATAAATCAGGTCAGTCTCCGAGGGAAATTCGTGGTACCTGAAGATGATCTGAAGGCCCAGGTGACGATTTTCAATGGCGATATTTTCTCCCGCAAGGAAGTAGAAAAAACCAGTAAGGCAATCAGTGATCGGCTGGCTGAGTCCGGATATACCTTTGCGAATGTTAATGCCATACCCGATATTGACAAGGAAAACCGGACGGTTTCCTTTGTTTTTGCCATTGATCCATCTAAAAGGGTTTATGTCAGGCGAATCAATATTTCAGGAAATACAACAACAAGAGATGAAGTCATTCGGCGGGAACTCAGGCAACTTGAAGGCGGCTGGCTGTCTACCAAAGATGTCAGGCGTTCAAAAATACGTTTGCAGAGACTGAGTTTTTTTGAAGATGTCAACATTGAAACACCAGCTGTTCTCGGTACAGAAGACCAGGTTGATGTAAATGTACGGGTAAAAGAGCGTCAGACCGGCAGCATGATGTTTGGTCTGGGTTATTCCGAGTCAGATGGTGTCCTGTTGCAGGCGAGCATTAATCAGAAAAACCTGTTTGGATCCGGCAGGGAGCTGGATTTAAGTCTTGATACGTCCAAAATCACAAAATCAATCAGATTGCGCTATTTCAATCCCTACTATACTGTCAATGGTGTAAGTCGAGGATTCTATCTGACCTATACTGACATTGATGCAGCCAGGGCGAATCTTTCCAGGTACGTCAATGAAACGCTCAGTATTGGTATCAATTACCGTGTACCGCTGTCAGAAGATAACAGTTTCAGCTTTAGTATTGGCCCTGATCGTAGCAATCTTTCTTCAACAGATGGGACACCTGACGAGATTCTGGCATATATTGCCCTTCATCCAAATGACTGGTACCTGAAGACCACCGCGAGTTGGGTACATGACACGCGAGACAGCATTCTTTATCCAACAACCGGGTTTTATGCCCGACTTCTTGGTGAGGCATCGATTCCGGGCAGCCAGCTTGATTACTACAAAACCGGTGTGAGCTTTTCCTGGCATCTGCCTACAATAAGTGAGGTGGTACTGAAGTTTAGTGGTGATCTGGGGTATGGAGATGTTTATGGTGACACCCTGATATTCCCGTTCTACAAAAACTATTATGCAGGCGGCAGCAGTTCTGTCAGAGGCTATAAGGCCCGATCACTGGGGCCTCTGGACAGTAACGGAGATCCTATAGGTGGTAGTCGTAGAATCGTTGGCGGAATAGATGTACTGATTCCCTTCCCCGGCAGTGAAAAAAAGGATAAACGGCTATCTTTGTTTGTGGATGGTGGCATGGTGTTTGGTCCAGATGAGAATGTTGACGTGGCAGACCTGAGGTATTCTTATGGTGTTGGGTTATTCTGGTATTCTCCCGTTGGCCCACTTGCACTCAGCTATGCTTTACCAATCAATGATGAGCCTGCAGATCGTCTGGAAAAATTCCAGTTCACAATTGGCAGGGGATTCAGATAAACTATCAACCTGACGGTACCACTATCTTGAGAAATGAAAACCATGTCTAATAAAATTAAAGTTTTTGCGATCCTGACTTTTGCAATGGCATTTTTTCCAGCAATATCTTCCGCTGAAACAAAAATTGGCTTTGTAAATCTGGTCAAATTAATTGAAGAAGCACCACAGGGTGCGTCTGCCACCAAGAAGATTGAAGCAGAGTTCAGCCCTCGCGACAAAGCGATACGCAAGAAACAGAAGAAGATTAAGGAACTGGAGTCGGATCTGGAAAAAAATGCACTGGTTATGAAGGCCTCTGAGGTGTCAAAGAAAGGATCGGAAATAACCAAACTCAAACGCAGCATCAAACGGGAAGCAGATGAATTTCGCGAAGATTATAACCTGCGTAGAAACGAAGAACTAAAAGTTTTACAAAAGGTTGTACGGGAAGCCATAAATGAAGTTGGGAAGGAAAATAAGTTTGATTTAATTCTGGCCGAAGGCGTGCTTTTTACCAGTAAAAAGGCAAATATCACTGAACTGGTTTTAAAGAAACTGCGTAGTAAGTGAGATCTTCAGCGGTACAGTGAGTTTTCTGTTATCTGAACTGGCGGCTCGATTTGATCTCGGACTGAAGGGCTTACCTGAAGCAAAAATATGGGCTGTTGCAAGTTTGCAGGACGCGGGTAAAGGCGATATCAGCTTCTGCACAGATCGTCGCCATCTTTCTGAGCTTGAAGGAACAAAGGCAACAGCAGTTATCCTTCACCCTGATATGGCCGAGTTCTACAGAGGGAATGCGTTATTGAGTAAGAAACCTCACGCAGATTTTTCACGAATTGCTCGCCTATTGTATCCCGAAAAGAGAAAGCCTGCAGGGATACGCCCTGGTGCAATAGTTCATGACCGGGCTTTTGTTCATGAAACGGCATATGTCGGAGAAAATGTCGTGATAGAAGAATCAGCCAGCATCGGGGCAGGATGTCAGATAGGGGCTGGTAGCTTTCTTGGTGAAGCTGTTCAAATTGCTGAAGATACAATTTTAAGGAATAACGTTTCTGTACTGAATGGGTCGGTAATCGGAAAAAACTGTATGCTTCATACCGGCTGTGTGATCGGTTCAGATGGTTATGGTCATGCGCGTGATGGCGATCACTGGTTGCCAGTTCCTCAACTTGGAAAAGTGGTTATCGGAAACGACGTCAGAATTGGGGCGAATACAACGATTGATCGAGGCGCTTTAGGTAACACACATATCGGCAATGGCGTTAAACTTGATAATCTTATTCATGTTGCACACAATGTGAGCATCGGTGATGACACAGCCATTGCTGCCTGCACAGGTATTGCCGGTAGTACAAATATTGGTAAACGCTGTACGCTGGCAGGTCAGGTTGGTGTAGTTGATAACATTTCGATTTGTGATGATGCTCATTTCACTGGTCAAACAGTTATACGTTCTGATATTACTGTCCCAGGCGTATATTCCTCCGGCATATTACTTGAAGAAACGCATAGCTGGTTAAAAAATGCAACGCGTTTCAAACAATTAAACTTACTTTTCAAACAGGTCAGGGATCTGTCAAAAAAACGGGACTGATGAACCAGGGTCAGACCAGCAACCAGGTGAATAATGAATACTATAGATATCCATGAAATTCTTCAGTATCTGCCCCACAGGTATCCGTTCCTTCTCATCGACCGGGTCACAGACTTTGAAAAAGATACATCATTAACTGCGATCAAAAATGTCACCTATAACGAGCCATTCTTCCCGGGGCACTACCCTAGCAGGCCGGTTATGCCAGGTGTGCTTTTAATCGAAGTGATGGCCCAGGCTGCTGCTTTGCTTGCTGCGATAAGTTCTGATGTGAAAAGAGGTGACAGCAATCTGGTTTATTATTTTGTTGGCGTAGATAAGGTGCGTTTCAAAAGACCAGTCGAACCCGGTGATCAGTTGTATGTTGAAGTAAAACTAACCAGAAAAGCAAGGGGAATGTGGTTCTGTTCAGCCGTGATTACTGTTGATGGCGACCGCTGTACCTCATCCGAATTGATGTTTACCGCACGGGAGGTATGAGTGATCTCCCCTCATGCCATTATTGAGAAAGGCGCAATTATAGGAAAGGATGTCTCAATCGGGCATTTTTCCATTGTAGGAAAAGATGTAAAGATAGGAGACGGGACCAGGATAGGCCCACATGTCACACTCACCGGTCATACCAGTATAGGAAAGAATAACCATATTTTTCAGTACGCTTCTGTTGGTGAAGTCCCACAGAGTACTGCGTATAATAACGAGCCGACCGAGTTGGTTATCGGTGATAATAATATTGTGCGTGAGTTTTGCACTCTTCACACGGGTACACAGGAGGGCGGCGGAATCACACGTATTGGCAATGACAATTTTCTAATGGCTTATGTCCATATTGCACATGACTGCATACTGGGTAACAAGATAATTTTTGCTAATGGCTCCAGTCTGGCAGGTCATGTTGTAATCGGCGACCATGTTATTTTTGGTGGATTTACCCTGATTCATCAGTTCTGCAAAATTGGTGCTCACGTTATGACAGGCATCGGTGCGGTTTCTTTCAAGGATATTCCACCCTATCTCAAGGTGGCCGGCAATACAGCACGCCCATATGGGATCAATGTGAAGGGCTTGCGGCGCCGTGGGTTTGATGAGGAAGATATTTCAGCATTAAAGAATGCATACCGGACGCTCTATCGTTCACAGCTTAGCTTTCAGGATGCTTTAGACGATATCAAAAAGTCGTCTGCTGAAGATACGAATGTAAAAATATTTGCTGATTTTCTGGCCAATAGCGAACGGGGTGTCGTTCGCTGAAACGATACCATGCAGGGAAGGAAAACATTTAAGATAGGCATCGTTGCTGGTGAAGTCTCAGGTGATCTCCTTGCTGCTGGACTAATTCGTGAACTGAGGCAATGCCCTTATACATTCGAATTTACAGGCATTGCCGGCCCGAAGATGCTGGATCAGGCTTGTGAAAGCCTGTACCCAATGAAAAAACTGACCATTATGGGGCTGGACGGCCTTTTTGGAAGATTGTCGGAAATTCTACAAATTCGCCGCAGCCTGGTGCATTATTTTGAGGCTGAGCCGCCTGATTTATTTATCGGAATCGATGCCCCTGATTTTAACCTGGGCCTTGAAAAAAAATTACGCAAGGCAGGAATCCCTGTGTTGCACTATGTCAGTCCTACTGTCTGGGCCTGGCGAAAATATCGCCTCAGGTCTATGCGTCACTCAATTGACAGAATTCTTGTTTTGTTTCCGTTTGAGCTAGATTTCTACCGCCAGCATAAACTGAATGCGAAGCTGGTCGGTCACCCTATGGTCAGGGATATAAATAGTGATCCGGATATTGAATCATTGAGGAAAAGTTTTGGGCTTTCTTTGCAAAAAAAAGTAATCGCCCTGTTGCCGGGAAGCCGGCGTGGGGAGATTCAGCGCATGGCAGGTGACTTTTTACAGGCAGCGGCTGAACTTTCAGGGAAACACCCGAACCTGCAGTTTGTCACAGCCATGCCAGATTCCACACTGATGGATGTGTTTGAGGCAGAAGTACAAAAAACAGATTTAAAAAATATTGATCTGGTTCGTGTAGTTGGACACTCCAGGGATATTATGGCATCTGCAGATATTCTCATGCTTGCCTCAGGTACGGCTGCTCTTGAAGCTGCAATTGTCGGCCGACCTGTCGTTGTTGCTTACAAGGTGTCCTGGCTTACAAAAACCCTGGTGCAATTGCTTGCCAGAGTGAAATATTTTTCCATGCCTAACAATCTGGCCGGCTATAGACTGGTTCCGGAACTGATGCAGGATGATTGTACACCAGAAAATCTTGAGCGTGAGGTAAGTAGATATCTCAGTGATGAAGCAGCGGTCAATAGGGTGACAAAAGCATTTAAGCAGATACGAGAAAGCCTGGATATTGATTCCGATCGCCTGGCAGCAGAAACAGTGCTAGAGATGCTGGGCTTGAATAATGAAACAAAGCCGGGGCCGGGACAGTAAAGGTGTCCTGTTTATTAATCGCAGGGGTTGATGAGGCAGGCCGTGGCCCACTGGCAGGGCCTGTTGTGACAGCGGCAGTTATACTTGATAGCAGGCATGTTATAGATGGCCTGGCAGATTCGAAGCGCCTGACTGAAAAAAAACGTCATCAACTGGATCAGCTGATCAAGCGGTATGCACTTGGTTTCGCTATAGGACAGGCGGATGTCCACGAGATTGATCGGATGAATATATTGCAGGCAACTATGTTAGCCATGCAACGAGCGGTTGCCGGGCTAACAATAAGACCTGACAAGGTACTGGTGGATGGAAACCGCCTGCCTGCATTTCCCTGTGAGGCAGAAGCAATTGTAGGCGGCGATGGCCTGGTCGCCGAAATTTCAGCTGCCTCAATCATCGCCAAGGTGTATCGTGACCGTATGATGAAAGACTTACATCATCAGTATCCGCAATATGGTTTTGACAGCAATAAGGGCTATCCCACCCGTATGCATCGTGAAGCATTACAAAAGTATGGTGTGACGCCAATTCACCGTCGCAGTTTTGCACCGGTAAAGCAGGCGATTGAATACCATGCTTAAGAAGCCCTTTATCCACCTTCATCTGCACTCAGAATATTCCCTGGTCGACAGTATCCTGCGCATCAGCAACATTATTGATGCGTCTGCAGAGCAGGAAATGCCGGCTGTTGCGGTGACCGATTTATCCAATGTTTTCTCTGTGGTCAAATTCTATAAAGCCGCCATGACTGCTGGAATCAAGCCAATTCTGGGTTCTGATGTGTGGATTGAACGCGTAGAACAACCGGGAAAACCCTTTCGCCTGGTTCTACTGTGCCAGGATGAGAAAGGCTATCGTAACCTGACTCATATGCTGTCAGAGGCCTTTCGCCATGGTCAGCACCTGGGTGGCCATGCCTGTATTTCAAAACAGGAACTTACTACTCACAGTGATGGTCTGATAGCCCTGTCTGCAGCCACTCAGGGAGAGATAGGAAACGCCTTGCTTCATGGTTCTATCGGGCAGGTTGATCAACTGGTTGATGAATATCTGCAGATATTCGATGACTGTTTTTATCTTGAACTGCAGCGCACCGGAAGGCCTGGTGATGAAGAGCATATCGCCAGGGCCATGGATCTGGCATTGCGTCGTTCTCTAGCTGTGGTGGCGACTAACGATGTTCGTTTCAGAAAGGAGAAAGACTTTGAAATTCATGATATACGCGTCTGTATACAGGACAGTCGAGTATTGAATGATCCGCGTCGACCAAAACTCTACAGTAGCCAGCAGTATTTTCGTTCAACAGAGGAAATGGCGGAACTGTTTATTGATATACCAGAAGCGATAGAAAACACTTATCATATTGCCATGCGTTGTAATTGCCGACTGACGCTGGGTAAAAACTTCATGCCGGAGTTTCCTGTTGCCAGGGGGCAAGACGTCAATCAGGTGCTTATTGATGACTCAAATAACGGCTTGAAAGAAATACTGAAAAAAGTTCCGCAAGATGTAGACCGAGTGTCCTATCAGGAACGTCTCGATATGGAGCTGGGTGTTATCACTGGGATGGGTTTCCCCGGCTATTTCCTGATCGTTGCCGACTTTATCCGTTGGGCCAAAAATCATGATATACCCGTGGGACCGGGTCGTGGTTCCGGTGCTGGATCTCTGGTGGCATATTGCCTGGGTATCACCGAACTCGATCCAATTGAACATGGCCTGTTGTTCGAGCGCTTCCTGAATCCGGAACGTGTCTCGATGCCAGATTTCGATATCGATTTCTGTATGGATAAACGTGATCGGGTGATTGAGTATGTTACTCAGCACTATGGTTCCGATAAGGTCTCACAAATTATTACCTACGGTACCATGGCCGCACGCGCGGTGGTACGGGATGTAGGACGAGTAATGGATGTTGGCTTTGGCTTTGTCGACCAGCTGGCCAAGCTGATTCCCGGAGAACCGGGAATGACCCTGGCGAAAGCGATTGATTCAGAAAAAGAACTGCGCGAAAAGATTGAACAGGATGATGATGTACGTGAACTGATCTCCCGTGCACGATCTCTGGAAGGTATGGCCAGAAACGCCGGTAAGCATGCTGGTGGTGTTGTAATTGCACCCACGGCGCTGACAGACTTTACTGCCCTGTATTGTGAGCAGGGTGTCACCCAGATGGTGACCCACCTGGATATGAAAGATGTGGAAGCTGTTGGCCTGGTGAAGTTTGATTTCC
>BTQX01000064.1:0-8185 GCA_036986095.1 Gammaproteobacteria bacterium | reverse complement strand
GGTACTGAACGGCAAAGGCAATATCAATGATATTTTCGTCTTCTGTCAGCATCAGTGATTCTCGCTGCACTGTTTGCCTGGATTCGTTGCGTGAAGAACGATAACCGACCTCGACCGTCTGAACTTTTTCTGTATTGACAACAATTTTTGATTCTATTGGTGCTGGAAAACGCCAGTGCAACCCCGCAGAGGTCGTTTCCTGAAATTTTCCAAATCGCAATATCACGCCAGTTTCGCCCTGCTGGATAGTATAAATGCCGGTAGCCAACCAGACACCCGCTAATAAGACCAGCACCACAAGCACACCAGCGAAACCAAACGATTTACCATCGCCACTACCGCTGCCAGTTTCACTGCCATTTCCTTTACTTCTACCGAAAATGCTGCTGAATTTTTTCTGAAGATTTTTTACGATCTCATCAAGATCCGGCGGACCGTCCTGGTTATTCCTGTTTCCCCAGGGGTCTTTTCCGTCTGAGCCACCAGGCTGATTCCATGGCATGGCTTGGGTTACTCCTATTGCTATTCAAAGACGTAGGATTCTAACTTGATTTTAGGCTGTGGCATAGTTAAAAAAATGAAAAAAGACGAAGGACTCGAAACTAAGGATTAAAGAAGATGAAGCCTCTGATCCTTCGTCCCGTATCCTACGTCTCGAATCATTAGTCTGTCGTCTCCCGATGCAGCCAGGCCAAATCTGCCTGGCTTCCCTCTATTACCATTTCCCAGTCTCCATTCTCTTGCATAGACTGATGCAGAACACTGAATCGCTGGAATATTTTAGCCCGCAAACCGCCTTCTCCGACAGGAACCATAATGCTCTGACGAAAACGTAAACGGCTGAAATGCTCATCCACTGCCTGCTGCAGATACTCCATTCCTTCACCGCTGCTGGCTGACACCCATACCCTGGTAATAACGTCATCTTCATTTCTTTCCAGACCCGCCTCACGATCCACCAGGTCTACTTTGTTGAAAATCGTGATGACAGGAATATCGTCGGCATCAATCTCCTTCAGGACTTCATTCACCTGTTCGATATTTTCACTTCGGCGATCGGATGAGCAATCCACAACGTGCAGCAGTAAAGCCGCATCGCTGACCTCTTCCAGCGTAGAATGAAAGGCCTTTACCAGAGTATGCGGCAGGTGGCTAATAAATCCAACGGTGTCGGCCAGTATGATATGCCCGGCATTTGGCAGATCCAGACGTCTCATGGTCGGATCGAGGGTGGCAAAGAGTTGATCGGCCTGATACACCCCGGCACCGGTCAGGTAATTGAAAATTGATGATTTTCCAGCATTGGTGTATCCCACAAGTGAAACCGTCGCGACAGGTACCTTCTTTCTGGCTTTACGCCGCTGTGAGCGACGTTTTCTGACCTTTTCCAGGCGTGCTCGCAGGGATTTTATCCGCAGACCCAGTAATCGACGGTCGGTTTCCAACTGGGTTTCACCCGGCCCTCTGAGTCCTATGCCGCCTTTCTGCCGCTCAAGGTGGGTCCAGCCTCTGATCAAACGAGTTGATAAATAACGAAGCTGGGCAAGCTCTACCTGTAACTTCCCTTCGTGACTTTCCGCCCTTGTGGCGAAGATATCCAGAATCAGGCCGGTGCGATCAATAACACGGCACTCCAGAGCACGTTCGAGGTTTCTTTCCTGTACCGGTGAGATGGTATGGTTGATCAGCACCAGCTCTGCGCCGGAATCTTTCAGTATCCGGCGTATCTCTTCGGCCTTGCCCTTACCGACAAATAACGCAGGATCCGGACTTCGCCGACTGCCGGTAACCTGTGCTACCGGCAAGGCGCCAGCAGAACGGGCAAGCAGATCCAGCTCCGCGAGAGATTCCTCATCACGCTGGCGGTTGAAATGAATGTGTACAAGGACGGCCGGTTCTGCACCATCATTTATCGATAGATCTGCTATGGATCGTTGGTTTGAATCTTCTGTCAGTTCACTGATTGCCGGCACTATCATCCGAGTCGTCGAGTTGGAGTTTTACTGCTCGAGAAGGCACCACTGTTGAAATGGCGTGTTTGTAAATCATCTGACTGACCGTATTTTTTAGTAGCACGACGAATTGATCGAAGGATTCTATCTGCCCCTGCAACTTAATACCATTCACCAGAAAAATAGAAACGGGTACCCTTTCCTTACGGAGTGTATTTAGATATGGGTCTTGTAGTGTTTGCCCTTTTGCTTGTGACATTTTGTTACTCCTTAATAATTATTTATTGTTTTCAGTGTTGCCCAGGATTTAGCTCTACCTTCATAAGCTCGCATCCCGTGACAAAAAAAGATTTCTTGGGGACTACATCATTACGACACGTTAGCTTCGGCCAGGTTCCGGAAAGTAGTTAAGCTTCCCCTCATCTTCTCTCCCTTTGCTATCCTTACTGACTCTGCGTACGTATGCGTATTATCAGCAGGCGAGAGCTTAAACACTAGTCTTTTTCTGAATAAATTCCAAGACTTTTTCAGGATAATCTTCATTTTTACTGTCAAACCACTTCAGCCCCGGATCATTCCTAAGCCAGGTTAGCTGTCGTTTTGCCAATTGACGCGTGCTGTAAAGGCAGCGCAGGCGCATTTCTTCATCACTGGTTTTCCCATCAAGATGCTCCAGAACCTGACGGTATCCTACTGTACGCATGGCTGGCAGGTTGTTTTCCAGCCCCTGTGCCTGTAACACCCTTACTTCATCAAGAAAACCCTGTTCGAACATCTGGCTCAGTCTTTTTTCAATATTTTCATGCAACTGGGCTCTCACAGACGGCCATATCCCAATTTTGATAATTTTCCACGGAATCTCCTGCATGCTGTTCCTGGCGTGTTGCGTAGGAGTGATACCGCTAAGCTGATAGATTTCAAGTGCACGCTGTATTCGCTGCCTGTCATTGGGATTTATCCGCATCGCGGATTCAGGGTCTATCTCAGACAGTCGATCATGCAGGGCCTGCCAACCGTCTTCTTTTGCCTCAAGCAGCAGTTTTTCCCGCACAGCTTCATCTGCTGCAGGCAAATCCGGCAGACCATACTGCAGCGCCCGAAAATAAAACATGGTTCCCCCCACCAGCAGTGGAACCCTGCCCTGAGCGTGATAGTCATTCATCAACTGTAAGGCATCAGTACGAAACTCATCCGCTGAATAGGGTTCGGAAGGCTCGCGTATATCTATCAGGGCATGCGGATAGTCCCTCATTTCCTGCGCCGTGATCTTTGCAGTACCGATATCCATCCCGCGATAAACCTGCCCGGAATCAACACTGATCAAACCGACAGGTAAATGGTCGGCAATCCGCATAGCCAGGCCGGTTTTGCCAGCGGCGGTTGGGCCCATCAGGAAGATTGCGGTGGGTTTATCGTTGCTTGTTTTCACGAGGTTGCTAATTGGATGAAGGATTAAGGACTAAGGATTAATAAAACAATACTCTGTTTTCATTCATCTTTAATCTTTGGTCCTTCATCTTTGTTACTGCCCCCTCATAAACATTTTATCCAGTTCTTTAATGGTGATTTGCTTCCAGGTCGGCCGCCCATGATTACACTGGTTACTGCGTTCGGTCTGCTCCATTTCGCGTAACAGTGCATTCATTTCTTCTCTGGTCAGCAACCGGTTCGCCCGCACTGAACCATGACAGGCCATGGTAGAGAGAATTTCATTAATGCAGTCTTCCTTTCTGCTAGAGCGGCCATGTTCGGCGAGATCCGACAAAATGTCCCGAATTAAAGTTGGGATATCCGCCCTGGCAAGCATCTCAGGTATGCTGCGAATCACGACACTTGTCTCAGTAATTACTTCAACTTCAAATCCTATCTTACTGAAATAACTAATATTATTTTCAGCAAGAGATATCTCTTCCTGACTTAAGGCCAGGTGAGCCGGTACCAGTAGGGGCTGTCTAGCCAGCTGCTCTTTATCGAGTTGAGATTTTAGTTTTTCATAGCTGATGCGCTCATGCGCTGCATGCATATCGACTATGACCAGGCCCTTTTCATTCTCTGCCAGTATGTAAATACCCTGCAGCTGCGCCAGGGCAAAACCTAAGGGAAATTCATTTTCCTGCTGGCCTCCGCTAACACCCTGTCCGTCTCCTTCTCCCATTTCAGTAGAATCAGCATTACCTGTATCAGAATAGAGTTTTTCCAGTCCTGCCATCTGCTCCTGTACAGAAAATGGGCTGGCTGTCGTATCGAATCGGCGCTGGGCAAATTGAAACGTTCCGCTATTTGCTGGTGTCACATCTGAGGATGGATTTGCTGACATTACGCCAGGGCGGGTATCGGTCAGCACCTTTTTCAGCGACTGGGAAATAAAACCGTGGATTTGCCTGTCCTCACGGAACCTGACTTCATGTTTGCCAGGATGTACATTGACATCAACCTGATTCGGCGGCAAACCGAGAAACAGAACAAATGCAGGCTGGCGCTGATGGTGCAGCACATCCCGATAGGCCTGAGTCACTGCATGCATCAGCAGCTTATCCCGGACATAGCGCTGGTTTACGTAGAAAAACTGCTGATCCCGCTGGCTCCTTGAGTAGGCAGGTTGTGAAAACCAGCCATGCACACGCAGATCGCCAATTTGCTGATCAATAAAAAAACAATTTTCGATGAAGTCTTTGCCCAACACATTGGCCAAACGCTTGTTGCGCCCCACCCCATCTTCAGCAGCCTCCATCGAGTACACGGCCCGTCCGTCATGGAAAAGTCGGAAGCTAACGTCGGGCCGAGCCAGAGCCTGCTCAAGAAAACGACGATCCAGGTGTTTGTATTCAGTTTTCTCTGTGCGCAGAAACTTACGTCGTGCAGGGGTATTATAGAAAAGATCACAGATTTCAATGCTGGTACCCTGAGGATGAGCCGCAGGCTCAGGAGCAGGAAGGTCTTCATTGCTTTCACAGACAAGTTTCCAGGCGTGCTCGCTACCCAGTACACGACTGGTAATAGTCATATGGGATACCGAGCCCATGCTGGGCAGTGCCTCACCACGAAACCCCATGGTCATTACATTGACCAGATCATTCTGATTCTGGATCTTGCTGGTGGCATGCCTGCCCATTGCCAGCGTCAGGCAATCCTGACGGATGCCATGGCCATCATCACGCACTGAGATTCGTCGTAATCCACCATGCTCCAGATCGACTACGATTTTTTTTGCACCGGCATCCAGACTGTTTTCCAGCAGTTCTTTAAGTATGGATGCAGGTCGTTCAACAATTTCACCCGCTGCAATCTGATTCACCAGCTGATTTGGCAACTGGCGAATGGTCGGTGGCTGGTTAATGCCCTCGCTGTTTTCCATCGGCCTACTTCCTTGTCGACGCAGGTTTCATGAATGCGACTTTTTCATGACTGATAAATTGCTTTATACCTTTATAGATCGCCGTGGCAACCTGTTTCTGGTATTTGCGGCTTTTCAGCTTGCGCTCTTCATATGGATTGGAAATAAAACCGGTTTCTATCAGTACAGAAGGTATATCCGGTGACTTGAGGACAACAAAACCCGCCTGTTGTACTGTCTTGCTATGCAGTTTTGTGATTTTTCGCATTTCTTTCAGCACCTGTCCACCAAAACTGAGGCTAAATTCCAGTGTTTTGTCCATCTGCATATCCAGCAGCACTCCGGCTACGACATCCTCACGATCACTGATTGATGCACCGCCCACCAGATCAGCGGCATTTTCCTTGTTTGCCAGCCAGCGCGCTGTCTCACTGCTTGCACCACTATTGGATAAGGTAAACACCGCTGCGCCGCGTGCTGATGAACGACGAAAGGCATCGGCGTGGATGGAAATAAAAAGATCCGCATTGGCCCTTCGTGCCTGTTTTGTACGTTTTCTCAGTGACACATAGTAATCACCCGTACGCGTCATATGTGATCGTAAGGCAGGATCCTTATCAACAAGTTTTTTAAGTTCCTTTGCAATAGACAGAACAATCTTTTTCTCACGCGTTTTCTTCTTGCCTGAAGCGCCGAAGTCTTCGCCGCCATGACCGGCATCAATTGCTATAGTAACAATACCCGTGCGTTTTGCTGGAGGTTGAATGAACTTTGCTGCTGCCGTCTTATTTTTATCAAACAAATCCACCACCAGCCGATAACCATAAACATTGTTCGGCTTCAGCGTGAAGCTCTTCACTCGCACAGGTTTTTTCAGATCAATGACAATACGAGTGATGTTTTTCGAATATTTTCCATAGCGAAAGCGTTTAATGTAGGGGTTATTTTTAATCTCATGTGGAATACCTTTACTTAGCCTGGCATTTTTAATATCGATGGCAATTCGGTCCGGATTGTAAAAAGGCGTAATCCTGTAATCTATACTGCTGCTCAGATCAAGAACTACGCGCGTATTATCCGGGGCATTCCATACACGCAGATTCTTTACATTAACATTCGCTGATGAAGCAGCAAATTGTGGGAGCAGCAGGCCAATACTAATAAGGAATAAAATAAACTGCTTCATGAAATATTGATGCTACAAGTTTTGCTGTTAAAAATCATCGGCACCCCAATGTGTCGTCATTGCGAGGAGCGTAGTGACGAAGCAATCTCGTGTGTCTGATTCTAGACAAAGAGATTGCCATGTTTCGGTGCTCGAGACCGCAAGGAAGTCGAAACCATCCTGCAGGAAATGCCCGTAAGGCGCAATGACAGGCCTCTTTAAATTAACCAGAGACTCCCAGGCACTTATCTTTTTGACAATGATCAATGTCTGAAATAAATTTTATCCCTATAATAACCGCTATCAGAGTGACGAGGTTAGGTAAATATCCAGAATTATCATTTCGGCCTTCTTCATTATGCTATTGTTTTTTAGTTATGCGGTAGATGATGACCTGTATCTAAAAGATGAATAAAGAATTTTCTAGTTGGGAGAGGTCTGGCAACCGGATTCTGGACAAAGTCCAGTTTGAATAGACCCAATAATCTCCCTGCCACTGTCGCTTGCGGCAGATATCCTGACCTCTCGTCCACTTGCCCTGTGTGAAATCCGTATCACCAGGTCCTCAGGCGGTAAATAACCCCTTCCCCGGTCAGGCCATTCAACAAAACAGCAGGTCTTACCATTGAAATAGTCTCGTATACCAATAAGATCAAGCTCTACCGGGTCAGTGAGACGATAAAGATCAAAATGTATGATTTCCCTGCCAGCAAGAGAGTATTCCTCAAGCAGAGTATAGGTTGGACTTTTTACTGCTCTCTGATACCCCAGTGCTCTTAGCATCCCCCGAACCAGAGTAGTCTTACCAGTACCGAGGTCGCCTGTTAAAAATACAAGCACACCTTCTGGTAATACATCGGCCAGCACTGCCCCAAGCCTCTCTGTGGCTTCTACATTTTCTAATGAAAGAACAAGCTCATCAGATACACCTTTATTCATTCTATTTTCTCACCGATTTTCGTAGGAGCGTCGCTCGGCGCGATTCACTATCAGCATGAAAAAATACTAATCGCGCCGAGCGACGCTCCTACACTGAATAGCCATTTCTTAATCTCCGCAATGGCAACATCAAATCAGAAGCCAGCATGCCAGCACTCCCATGCTCTGCAGCATGAACATCCCCGGCACAGGCATGCAATACTACAGCGGTTACTGCAGCCTTTTCTGCTGTCATGCCCTGTGCCAAAAGCCCAGCCAGCAATCCCGTCAGCACATCACCTGTCCCTGCCACAGCTAGCACTGCATTGCCGTATGGACAGATCCACAGCTCCCCTTCATTAATAGCTAACAGCGTATTTTTTCCCTTCAGGATGCAGATGCCGCCATATTGTTTTACAAGTTCCTTAATCGCTGCAACTCTATCTGCCTGAATGTCACGTGCCTGGCACTGAAGCAGCCTTGCCGCCTCACCGGGGTGTGGTGTCAATATCCAGTGCTGTCTTCTTTCAGGCGATTTTGCCAGCAGATTCAGACCATCGGCATCAATGATATCGGGACTTCTGTGCTCAAGACAATACTCAAACATCTTTCGTGACCAGTCGCTCTGTCCCAGACCCGGCCCGAGAACAAGAACATCAGATTGCAGAAATAACTTCTTCAGCTGTTTCTCCGTATGAATGCCACTCACCAGTAATTCAGGACGGCAAGCGGTAATTGCAGTCACATTATCAGGAATACAGGCAACCCTTACCAACCCCGCTCCAGCAATGTACGCCGACCAGGCTGCAAGACAGG
>BTQX01000063.1:0-8260 GCA_036986095.1 Gammaproteobacteria bacterium | reverse complement strand
GTCGCAGACAACTGGCAAAAGTACGCGCCTTGCTAAAAAGCAGAGCAGTGAAATTAAAGGGGTCGGAGTCGAAGTGCGATTAAAGGGGTCGGAGTCGAAGTGAGACTCCGACCCCTTTAATCCCTTGGGGTTCAATTCCCCGCAGCTTGCTGCGAATATCGTCATTCCGGCGTAGGCCGGAATCCAGTGGTTCTCGAGTATGGACACCGGCCTGCGCCGGTGTGACGCGACGATGTTAATACCCCGTCAGCTTGCTGCGGGGTAGTTTATTTGCATGACTCCTGGCTTCAGGTAACTACTGACCTTACACAGTCCCCATCACAGAGAAACTCTTGATGAAAGGCCCTGCCATACGCGGATCTTTTAACATCGCAGAGTAATCACCAACGACAAATTTCATTTTTCCGGTCGTATAGGCCATGCCGAGCCCAGCCATGCCTATGCCTTTAGATAGCCATTTGTCCCAGCTGGCAGGTTTGGCGCGGATGTCCCAGCTCAGGTTTTCACCATTGTATGCACCTGCAGAAGTAACTTTGCCATTTTCTACCGTAATGACGCCTGTTGGGCCATCATCACCTACAAAACCGTAACCGATGACAGAGTTGAAATCGATAGCAGCCAGCGCATCCGACAGGTCCGGTTCATTGTTCCATGCATCCATATAGCTCTTCATCCACTCATCTGAAAAGAGGTCAGCCATGGTATTTCTCCTGTTTTATTAATCGTAATACAATAACGTAAAAGGAGGGAAAGATGAAGAAGTTTCAGGGGAAAGTGACTAAAGATTCGAGACAAAGGATTAAGGACTGAATCAGTATGGACATTCTTTCTTTAATCTTTGATCCTTAGTCCCGAATCTTTACTCCTACTTCTTTTCCCCTTTCCCCTTTAAACTGAATCCCCCATGGAACCACTAACTATAGAACTGATGGCCCTGCTTTTCCTGACCGGACTTGTTGCCGGTACCCTGGACAGCATTGCCGGAGGCGGAGGGCTGATTTCATTCCCGGTACTGCTGGGTGTTGGTATGAGCCCGGTGCAGGCATTAGCGACCAACAAGCTGCAGGGGAGTTTTGGTACTACAACTGCAGCACTGCATTTCCTTCGCCATGGTAAAATCGATCGTCAGGGTATGATTTTCGCGATAGTCTGCACATTCATCGGCGCCATGCTGGGTACACTGGCAGTTTCGCAGATCGATAGCCGTCTATTGATGACTTTTATTCCTGTGCTACTGATCGCCAACGCCCTCTACTTTTTGTTTTCTCGCCGGGTCGGTGATGTTGCACGGCACAGGCGCATAAGCAAGGGTGCGTTCTCCATGATTTTCGGTGCAGGCATTGGTTTCTATGATGGATTCTTTGGTCCGGGAACGGGTGCCTTTTTTGCCCTGGCATTCGTCTCCATGCTCGGTTTCAACCTGACACAGGCAACGGCGCACAGCAAGCTACTGAACATGACATCAAACCTGGCCGCTCTATTATTCTTTATGCTGGGTGGTTATGTAGTCTGGAGCATCGGACTGGTAATGGCTGCCGGTCAGGTCATCGGCGCAAGCATAGGAGCACACCTGGTCATCCGACGCGGCACAGCACTAATCAGGCCGTTGTTAGTCATCGTCAGCATTGCGCTGACGGTGAAACTGGTTGTCATGGATCCAGCGAACCCGACCAGACAGTTGCTGGGATTTTGATTTTGTAGGAGTGCCGTCCCGGCGCGATTATCATTTTAAATGGAATCGCGCCGGGACGGCACTCCTACAATTCTATTTTTTCCTGTCAAGTACAACAAACTCCAGATCAAACGGATTATCCCCATCCGCTTTATGTTCCTGCCGGGAGATTTCCTGCCATTCATCAGGATTGATCACAGGAAAATGCCTATCACCAATCAGGTGTGCAGCTATTTTCGTCAAATAAAGGCGGTCAACACGATCCAGGGTTTGTTCATAGATCCCGCCACCACCGATAATCATGACTTCTTCAGCGGACTCTTCTTTTGCAATGGCCAGCGCTTCATCGACTGAATGCGCCAGCCGACAGTCTTCAGCCTGGTAACTGGTACTTCGTGTGATAACAATGTTAGTCCTGCCGGGCAGTGCTTTAGCAATCGACTCCCACGTACTACGCCCCATGATAATAGGCTTGCCCATAGTGACAGACTTAAAAAACTTCAGATCAGCCGGCAGATGCCAGGGCATCCCGCCCTCATTACCGATAAGCCGTCCTTCATCCATCGCAACAATTATAGATATACGCATTTTCTATCCTGATAAAATTAAAAGCTTTTCACCACAGAGGACACGGAGGACACAGAGAAAACCTTTATTTGTAAAAATCCTGGATTTTTTTTTACAAAGAATATCTTTGATCCTTCATCTTTGATCCTTCATCCATTAATCCTTAACTTTTCCTCTGTGACCTCCGTGTCCTCTGTGGTGAAAAGCCGTTGATTTATAACCTACACCGCAATCGGCGCCTTGATCGCAGGATGTGACTGGTAGTTGTTTAGTGTAATGTCATCGAAGGTGAAATCAAACACTGATTTTATGTCCTGGTTTAATGTCATCGTTGGTAATGGGTAAGGCTCACGTGACAGTTGCAGATCTACCTGTTCAAGATGATTCAAATACAGGTGGGCATCACCAAAGGTATGGACAAAATCACCGGCTTCAAGATCACAGACCTGTGCGATCATCATCGTTAATAAAGCATAAGAAGCGATGTTGAACGGTACGCCTAATAATATATCTGCACTGCGCTGATACAACTGACAGGACAGCTTGCCGTCAGAGACATAGAACTGAAACAGGCTGTGACAGGGTGGCAGGGCCATGCTGTCGACTTCAGCCGGGTTCCATGCACTGACAATCAGACGACGCGAATCGGGCGTATTGCGGATCATCTCAATCACATTACTGATCTGATCTATTTTCTGCCCATCAGCCGCCGGCCATGAGCGCCACTGCGAACCATACACCGGCCCAAGATCACCGTTCTCATCTGCCCATTCATCCCAGATCCGCACACCATTCTCTTTCAAATAACGGATATTGGTATCACCCTTCAAAAACCACAGCAGTTCATGGATGATAGACCGCAGGTGCAGTTTTTTTGTCGTGACGACTGGAAAGCCCTCAGCCAGATCAAAACGCATCTGATAACCGAACAGACTGATCGTTCCTGTGCCCGTCCTGTCAGTACGCTGTATGCCGTTGTCGCGCACGTAGCGCATTAGATCCAGGTATTGTTTCATAAGATCGAAGTTTAAAGTTTAAAGTTGAAAGTTGAAAGGAAAATCAAAACCAAAGCCAAATCCAAAAAACTTATTACCACAGAGGACACGGAGGACACAGAGAAAATATTTTTTTGTAAAAAATCCCATTATTTCACCCTTCGGGCATTTCCTGCGGTCACGAGTACCGAAGCGCGGTAATCTCTATGCTAAGAATCAATCATACGAAATTGCTTCGTCACTACGTTCCTGGTAATGACGAATCGAACTATATTTCCTTAGTCTTTTCTCTGTGTCCTCCGTGTCCTCTGTGGTAATAAGTTTTTCATTTTTTGTTTTGATTTTCCTTTCCCCTTTTACCTTTCCCCTTTTACCTATAACCAGCCTCCCGCCCTGTAGGAGTGCCGTCCCCGGCGCGATTTTTTTCTTCAAAAAAAGGATCAAAGACTCGGGACTAATGATAAAAGATTAAGAAAACATCAAGTTCCAATTCTTTCATTTATTATCTCGAATCCTTAATCCCGTATCTTTTGTCTAAAAATATCGCGCCGGGGACGGCGCTCCTACACGGTACTATTTTGCTTCTTCCCCTATTCGCAAAAGTGCTGGCAGCAGGATCAGTGTAAACACCGTCGATACACTCATCCCCCCGACAATAACCGCTGCCATGCCACGGTAAAGCTCAGTTCCCGCACCCGGCATCAACAACAGGGGCAACATACCGCCGATGCTGGTTAATGTACTCATCAGTATCGGGCGCAGGCGGCGATGGATGGCCTGGGCGACGGCGTTGCGTCTGTTCTGGCCTTCACGTTCGGCGATACGGGTCTGGTGTACCAGCAGGATGGCGTTATTGACTACCAGGCCCAGCAGGATAATAAAGCCGATCATGGTCAGCAGATCCATCGGCTGTGACTGCGGCAATTTGCCAAACAGCGGCGGCACCACAGCTAACAGAGTATCGGTCAGGTTCAGTGTTAAGACGGAGCCAACGATAGCCAGTGGAAGAGCAACCAGTACCAGCAGACTATCGGTGAATGATCTGAAAAGTGCGCTCATTAATAGATAGAGAATGACGATGGCCAGCAGGAAGCTGCCGCTCATACTGGCCAGGGCCTCTTCCAGTTTCTCGGCAGCACCGGCGTACTGGATGCTGCCATCGGCTGGCAGCAACTGTTCCAGTTCGGGCCCGACTTCAGACCGTAATACATCCAGAGTATCTTCCAGTGACATGTTCTCCGGAGGTTTAACTTGCAGTGTGATGGTGCGCTGGCGGTCGATACGGCGAATCCTGTCGGGCCCCGCTGTGCGCACGATATCGGTCAATTCCCCCAGCGTTTGAATGCCGGCATCCGGTGTTGCCACCGGCATCGCCTGTAGTTGTTCCGGAGTATCCCACGGTGACGAGCGAAGGATGAGCTCCAGCCGCTTTTCACCATCAAAATAATCACCAAGATAGAGACCATCACCGAAGGCGCGGGTGATACTGGCGAGGGTTTGCCGATCCCAGCCGGCCTCGGCAATGCGCCGTTCATCTGGTTTCAGTAACAGCTCCGGCTCACTGAGCGAGAGACCGGGTTTGGGTCGTACCGATGATCCGGGTAATTTCTCTTTAATCAGAGCAAAACCGGTGGTAGCGGCATCGAGCAGGCTGTTGATATCACTTCCCTGCAGGTCGACGTTGATCTTGCCACCACCAAAACCACCGAACAGGGTCGCCCGTGCAGCGAAGCCGATGGTGTCGGGTAGTTGACTTAATATACCGTTTAGCAGGTGAACAACTTCACCGGTACGTGCCGGCTCTTTTGCACGTGCACCCATAAATGTGCCACGACCAGCGATGACAAAGAAATAATCGCTTAAGGCGGGTTCTGCCGTGCCATCCAGATGAGGGGCCAGCTTTTTAACGATAAAGTCGCCCATTTCCATTTCCATGGTGTCGGTATTGGCGCCCGGTGGCGGCAGAATATGGGCAAACACCAGGTTCCTGTTTCCTTTTGGCATGTAGCTGGCGCTGGGTATGGTCAACATAGTGATCAGTAAAGGCAGAACTATGAGGCCTGAAATCCAGGCTGCCCGGCGCTTGCGGCCATTGGTCAGCGCCATGATTTTTTCTGTAATGGTATCCCACCAGTGGGCATGTTTGTCACTGTTTTTCATCTCACGCAGCCAGTAACGGCTGGCAGTAGGTAATACGGTGATAGCGATGATTAACGAGGCGATTACGGCAACGGCGATACCCAGAGCCAGATCAGCAAACAATTGACCGGCCTCATTTTCAAGAAATACCACCGGCAGGAATATCGCCACGGTGGTAGCTGTTGAGGCCAGCAGAGCACCCCAGACCTGCGAGGTACCGAGCTCGGCCGCCTCATCGGCGTCCGTTCCTTTCTCACGCAGCCTGACAATATTTTCCAGTACCACGATGGCGGCATCCAGCACCATGCCGACGGCAAAAGCGAGACCAGCGATACTGATGACATTAAGCGTCCGGCCACTGGCATACAGCACCATAAAGGTCAGCAATAATGAGACAGGTATGGCCAGTGCGACCATCAGTGTGGCGCGGAAGCGGCGCAGGAACCACCACAGCACACCGATGGCCAGTATCACACCGAGCACCATATTGGTGGCCAGCATCGCGATCGAGCGGTCAATATAAATGGTCTCATCATAGACCTGCTGAATAGACAGACCCGCCCGTTTTAAGGGGCCTTCACGCAGCTCTTCGACGGCCTCCTTCAGCCCCGCCATGACCTCCAGCACATTGACATTCTGTTCACGGCGGGCATTCAGCGCCATGGCCAGTTCGCCGTTTTGCAGTACAAAACCCTGCCTGTCCTTAAAACGTTTTTCTATCTTTGCAATGTCCGACAGACGCACAGGCCTGCCATCGCGCCACTCAATGATCATACCGGGCAGGTCTTCGACATAATATCTACCGCCAAAGCGCAAGGTGTAGCGGCGCTTGCCTACATTGACTGTGCCACCGGAGACATCTTTCGCACCGCCGGCGAGTTTTGCTGCAACAGGTAGTTCAACCCCCAGGCTGGCAGCAAGATAGGGATCAAAGGTGATGCGTATCTCTTTTTTACGCCCGCCATAGGCTTCTGACTGGGCGACGCCCGGAACCCGTTCGAGCCGGGTCTGTGCCACGTCTTCAACAAAGTCCTGGTAGGTATTGATGGGCCGTTCGTTACCGGGCAGGGGCTTGATGATCAACCAGGCGATAGGGCGGGTATTGTCACCCACCATACTGAGTATCGGTTCCGAAGCATCCTCTGGATAACGTTGCACCCGGTTCAGGCGGCTCAGCACATCCAGCAGGGCGCGTTGCATATCGATGCCGCTGTTGAAGGTGATGGTGACCTTGCCACGCCCGCGTGAAGATTCAGAGACCAGCTTCGTCATACCCGGCAGCCCACGCAGCACATCTTCCTGCGGCTCAATGATCTCGGCTTCGACTTCTTTAGGCGCAGCGGCACGCCAGTTAGTGGTGATCTTGATAACAGGCCGTTCTACAACGGGTATTAGCTGTATCGGCAGGCGGGTAAGACTGATCAGGCCAAACAATGAAACCAGCAGGATACCGACGATTACCGCAACCGGATTCGACAGGCTGATGCGGGTGAGATTCATGGTTTTTCTGGATTGATCTTCACTTTTTGCCCAGGACGTAATCGCTCATTGCCGCGAATGACTACCGTATCCCCATCTTTGATCTCACCAGTAATGGCAATATTTCCCTCGGCAGCCGCACCGGGTGTAACCAGTAGCCGTTCAACAGTGCTGTCGTCCCTGACACGAAAAACATAAATGCCATCCCGGCGGATGACCATGGCATCGCGTGGTATAACCAGTTGAGAGACCTTCTCCTGAGTAGGCACAGATACCTGTACTGCCATGCCTGGGATCCAGTCCTGCTTATCATTGTGCTGGTTAATAGCCAGCCGCATGATGAACTGTCGTGACTGACCGGTACCGATAGAGACCAGCGAGCTTACCCTTGCAATGGTTTTTTGATCACGGCTTTTAACAACCAGGGCTGCACCCTTCTTCACAAAGCGTACATACATCAGTGGTGCACTGGCATCAATTTCGATATTCTCAATACCGACCAGATGCACTATTTCCTCAGCCACCTTTGCATGCTCACCGGGCATTTTATGGCGCTCGGTGACATAACCGTTAAAGGGGGCGAGAATACGGGTCTTCTCAATATTGTCCTCAATCAGGGCAAGCTGCGCCTCTGCAGCCTCGAGATCCGCCAGCGAGACATCATAGTCACTAACCGTTTTTTCCAGCACCGTCTGGCTGGTGTGCTGATTCTTCGCCATTTTCTTAAGGCGTTTACTTTCCTTACGCAAATAGCCGATCCGGGCACGGGTAGCCACCACCTTACTTTCAGCCTCACGCTTTTGCAGCAGCAAACGCGTATCATCAATCTGTGTTACCGCATCACCTTTCGCAATAAATTGCCCAACCTCAGCCATCCAGGTAATCCGGCCTGGCACTTCAGCAGCAAGCTGCGCATCATCCCGACTAATAACAGTACCCGCCACCTCAATTACCGGTGCAATTTCCATCATCACAGCCGTGGCAACTTCGACAGGCGCAGGTGGTCGCTTCTTCTGCGCAATGGCGGGGGAAGGCAGGAGGAAAAAAGCTGAAAGGAAAAGAAGGGTGGTGAGGAAGGGGAGGTTTTTGTTCACGGTGATTTTAGTTCCAAGTTTCAAGATCCAAGATCCAAGTTCCAAGTTCCAAGTTCCAAGTTCCAAGATCCAAGTTCCAAGTTCCAAGTTCCAAGTCTATTAAACCGTAAGGCCTCAGAGGACGCAAAGAAAAAGTTAAAAACGGGAAGAGAAATGTTTCTGAACTTTAAGCCTGGAACTTGAAACTCTGAAACCTTTAGTCTTTAGTCTTCCCCCTTCCCCCCTTTCCCCCTTTCATCTTTCTCAGTAGGAGCGCCGTCTCGGCGCGATATGCACTGTCAATGCAATAAACACATCGCGCCGGGACGGCGCTC
>BTQX01000062.1:0-8345 GCA_036986095.1 Gammaproteobacteria bacterium | reverse complement strand
TAAGCGGCGATATGAACGAGCACGTTATTTCCGGAGCGGACAGCTGAAGCCAGAAGATAAAATCTGGACGGTCTACATTGTGCAATGTGCTGATAACAGCCTCTATACTGGCATCACAAACAATGTAGATGCGAGGATTGCTCAGCATAATAATGGCAAGGGGGCGAAATATACCCGTTCAAAATTACCGGTAAAGCTCGTTTACATAGAGCAGGCTGGTAATAAAAGCGAGGCATTACGACGAGAAATACAGATTAAAAAGCTA
Source organism: Gammaproteobacteria bacterium (assembly GCA_036986095.1). Taxonomy (GTDB): domain Bacteria; phylum Pseudomonadota; class Gammaproteobacteria; order BMS3Bbin11; family BMS3Bbin11; genus BMS3Bbin11. The sequence goes on along the minus strand of BTQX01000062.1, from coordinate 8,080 downwards.
AGCCCGCAGCAAAAGCGAGATCTCGTGGCTGACCGGCCATTCATGGACCAAACGGCAGCTCAATGATGCATTGTAGGAGCGTCGCTCGGCGCGATTTTTTAGATAAAGGACTCGGGACCAAGGATGAAAGATTAAGAAAATATCAACTTCCAATTCTTTTGTCTTTAGTCCCGAGTCCTTAGTCTTTAGTCTAAGAATTCGCGCCGAGCGACGCTCCTACGAAAGAGCAGGGACATCTATTGAGATAATAAATGAATAATTCTGAACAAAAGGGCAACCGCAGGATCGGTAAATGGATGATATTTTCAGCCTGGCTGCTGGGTTTTGCCATGTTGGTGTTGTATTTCAATTATTTCCTCGACAAGGAGCAAAACCCCAATCAGTCTGTCTACAGCAGGGTCGATGAATCCGGGGTGACTGAGGTGGTTCTCAAGCGTAATCGCTATGGTCACTACGTGACCAGTGGTAAAATGAACGGCGTTGATGTGCGTTTTTTGCTTGATACAGGTGCCACTGATGTGGCTATCCCTGTGAATGTGGCCGATAGATTATCTCTACCCAGAGGGCCGGAGAAACACTACAGCACGGCAAATGGAATGGTTACGGCCTATTCAACAATACTGGACAGTGTGTCAATTGGCCCGATTCAGGTGAATAATGTTCGGGCTAGCATCAATCCAGGCTTGAAAGGCAGGGAAGTATTGCTAGGTATGAGTGTGCTGAAGAGAATTGAATTCACGCAACGCGGGGATAGCTTAATACTCAGGCCATTTGCGAATGACCAGCGACGTTAACCGCTATCGCGTTAAATTAAAACCAGTAAAGAAAGTGAATTCTTTTGGAGAGAACATGGATTTAGAACGTTCCATCGGTTTTAGGCCGCATGACGATAGAGACGAAGAAAAAGATCGTCAGAAGTTGCAGCTTTATATCAATCTGAAACTGGCATCATCCGGTCAGCCAATCGTTGCCGGTGATAATGAGGAGTTTCTTCATACGGCGCAGGATTTACTGAAAAGCTACCGGGAAAAAAATCGTTTGTTGACCGATTACTATTGTCCCGCCGATCAACGAATTCAGTCTTTTTTAGAACGTTATCTTAAGGAACTGCCTGCAGATCAGATACCGCGATTACCTGGCATGACCTTTGTCCTTGACCGCCATGGCGTTGCAAGGGAATTATCTATACCGTTGGGGGAGGATGAATTTCACTCGGATATCGTCAATAGCTACCGTGTTAAACAAGGTGTTTTACACAATCCAGCCAGTGACCGGCGTACTACTGAAGGTTCATTCCATATTGCAGAAGGTGGTCTACCTGTCCCCGGTGATAAAAAGACGGTGCCGCTTGAGACTTTTGCGAGTTTACTGAAAGCAGCACTGTCTCCACCGGATGAGTTGCTGAAAATACCTTTTACAGCCAATCTCGAAGATCCTGCAAGGATGTTTGTTTCTCTGTTGTTACGTCCGGTGGTCTGTCCTGAAGTGCCGACACAGGATGTCGAAAAAAATCTGGAAATACGCTTCTTCGCACCCGGTAATTTGATCAGTAATCTGGACTTTGTTGAGTCCATATTCGGCAATGGTGGCAATCCGTTTCTGGCAGAGTTTGATGCTGCTCTGGATGTCGAGCACTGGACCGGGCATACGGGCTGCGTCATCCTTGCCCCCCACCTGCCACAATTAACGAAGAAGGCGGTTGGCCTGCCTCATTATGATAATGCGAATTCTCGTCAACGCGATGAGGAGATGTGCTGGAAGGACGAGGGAGAATTATATAATGATGGTATGCCGTTCAAAATCACCGCACGTGATGAAAGCGGGGTCATCGTTACCCTGCTGGCCGATAATTATTACGGTTATTGTAAAAAAGAAGTAAAAACCCAGATTGGTTTTTCAGCCAATCTGTACGGCCTGGCGGAAGAGGAGCATGCCGGCGGTGCGTTGGCCTTCCCGCGGCGGAATCACGGTATTGAATTCGGTGTAGACTCCCGCACACGTGAGTCGGGCTACAGTTTTAAGGAGGTGGTCGAACGCTATGGTGCGATTATGGATATACAGCCTGAGGGCTATGGTATCGATAAAAATTTCCCTGATGTTATCTATGTACACCAGGATTTGCGTATGGATCTCGAAGAGCAGACCATACAGTGGGAAGACGATGGTGGAACAAAAACCATCCGTTTGCAGCCGGGTAAAACCTATCTTCAGCCAAACGGCTATAAGGTTGAAATGCAGAAGCACCCCAGTGCGCCTTCCTGGCGCTTAATTGGAACAGATCCGGAAGGCACATTTTGCCACAAACCCTGCACTGTCTCAGGAGGAGGAAAATCTGAAATTTCCAAATCTATCGATGATACGGTGATATATGGCCCGTTGTTCGTCGATGATTTGCAGACCGACCTGGATCGAGTCGAAGAAATTTACATGCATGACTACCGTGATCGCTACAAGCCGGGTTTTGAACATGAAGACAAAAACCCTAAACGGCGGCCAATCAGTCCCAGACGTAGTCTTGGTTCTGTCATAAAGTTACTGACACCCTCACCGAGCTATAAGGATGAATACAATGAATGGCTGGCGGCCATTCCACCGAGGATTCTGGCGCTGGTATTTATCATCAAACGTTTCTATCGTGATTATTGGGGAGAAAACTGGCGTGACTATATTTCTGTTGATGAGATCGACGGTGCGGCGGGACACGAGGTTAAAATATATGATCGTCGCATTATTGCCTCTTACCTTCGCATAGGTTTTGATGAGGCCGGTAAATGGCGTATTTTCAAGGTCAGGCAGGATTTTATTGCCACTGAAAAAATACAGAAGGAAGATGACATAACTGCATCGGTTGTCGTGCCAATGAGATGCATAGAAGGCTGTCAGGACAGTATGCGTGGCGAACACAGCGTGAAGCTGGTGACGAATTGCGAATACCGTTTATTTCAGCGTCCGGATGATGCCATTATTCCCGGTTTTGATACACAGGCAGAATCTGATATCGCAAAATCGGGCAATTATCTAGCCAACTACGAGCCTTTAGATGAGGAAAAACTATCTGAGGTGGTCGAAGATGTCCTGACATTCGATAATTATTCAGCACCAATGAAGAAGTGCCTGCAACAAGCTTACGAGGATGGAAAAGGCTATGTTGTCTCATCTGCACACCCGAGACTGATTGATGGCAAGCCCAGTAAAAATCCACGATATCTGCAGGATAGACAGGATCTGACCGACCCAATCCGCAACTATATTGCAGAAATGGGTGCGCGCTTCCACCGTAAACTGGAACTGGGTAAGCCGATCTGCCATCCGGTAGATGCCATCTTAACAGGCCGTCGCAATAATCCGCCGCAACCGGGTGTACGGCCGCTTGCTGTATACAACCCGATTCATTATCAGGAACTGCCAGAGCTGTTTATGGACTTTATCTGCAGCCTGACTGGCAAGTCTCCCTCAACCACCGGTGCGGGAAGTGAAGGTGCGCTGACCAAAGGCCCGTTTAACGCCCTGCGCCCAACGATAGATCTTAATAATGCACTGGTTTCCTATATCCTGACCGGTTATGCCGGTTATTCAAGTTCAGCCGGGCATATCGGGCCATATGTAAGGGTAGACCACGATATCAGTCTGCTGATACCGGAAATCTGGTCTCGTCTTTCGGAGGAGCAGCGTAAACCTGAGGTGATGATAGACAATGGTCATCTTGAGCCACTGGAAGATTTTGAGCATGAAGGGCGTATGGTGATAGCAAGCAGACTGGGCTATCGAATTACCAATCGATTTGTGCATAGTTTCCTAGGCAAGATATTTGATAATCCCAAGGCCGTTTTTACGGAAGCCATACTAAAGCCGGAGACACAGGGAATCGAAGTATTTATCGACGGCATAGACAACATTGTCGAGGCGCAGCGCAATGTCGCACAGCAATATCTGAATGATGGAAGTATTGAAGATGCCTGTCCGCCACTGCGTGCCCTGTTGCATATCATGGTAGCAGGAGAATATCAGGGCAGGAAGGTACAGCATCCGGATATTCGTGCCATGTTTACGCGTGATTATTTGCTGCAGTCAGACTGGTACCAGGAGCGTCTCAAGACCCGGCAAAACAGAGAGACCAGCCTCTGGCAGCGCCACATTTCATACCTGGAAGAATTTATTGACCAGCCTGGATACACGGATGTGGTAGAAGAAATGAAAATCACCGATCGTCTCACAAAGGCCCATGAACGATTGATTTTTGTACAAAGCACTGATTACTTATTACTTCTGGAAGGGACTTTGGGTGCGGATAGCCTGGGGTTAAAGGCAAGTTAAAGGGAAAGTTAATAGGAAAAAGGGAAAAGAGGCGGTTTTTGTGGGAGGCGTGCCCTCGCGGCGAAAGTTCTATATTAAGATCATGATGGATCAATTCGCCATACAGGTCGGTCAGCAACGCAATCATCTTCTCGAAGATAGATGTGTTGGGATGATTTCGCTGCAGATTATGGAACTGCGAGATTCCAGTTGCATTCGGTGGAAGCGCCCATGTAGCTGAACCTGACTACTGCGTTTTGGCCTACACTACAGAAGTCGACGTTCCCTGTAAAAGAGACCTGGCCACCCGCGTCGGTGAGTCCGGTGTCAGTAGCCGCAGGGCCGGTACCGTTACAAAAACCTTCCACGATCACTGTTTGACTGGCCCCCGGATTCGGTGTGATGGTCACAACTGCACTGGCAGTGAAAGGCGAAAACAAGTTCGTCCCGTTTGGCGGAGTCGGAACACAGGTCATGCTGAATATCGTTCCTGTGGCCTGCGCGTGGGCGGGCAAAACTACGGACTCTACCACGGGTTTTACCCACTTGGTGACGGCGACGCCGCCACTGACGGCGGCGATGGCCTTCAAGGCCTTGCGGCGGCTTGCGTCCTTTTTGTTGTGGCCTGCTGTTTGCGGCGTGACTACATCTTTCACTGTTTTTTCCATCTTAACCTCCCTTTTACATCGCTCAGCTATTTCACATGATTTCAGTGAGGTAATTCTAGGGTGTGACGTGGATTGTTGTCAATATATATCAAGCAGTGGAACCGCTGCCGATGGCGGAGATTAAGAGAAAAATCACCTGATTCCAGTCGTTGCACAGCCTGTTTCAGAGAGAGGGATTTTGAATTCCCCCCCCCCATTTATCCTTTCCTCTTTTCCTCTGATTTCAAGCAAAAACAACCCAGGTAGTAGCAATATACTTAACCCCCTTATCAAGCTCTACCGCCCGATGCTCATGCGTCCAGAATGGTGGGAACAGGACAAGTTTGCCCTGTTCTGGTTTGATTTTAGCCTTCTGAAACAGAAATTCGGTCTCACCACCAGGGCCTTCAACATCATTCAGGTACCAGAGTGCCACTAGTTGCCGCTGACTAAAGTCATGACTACCACCGTCTATGTGCCAGTGATAATACTCACCAGCATTGTAGCGCTGTAAATTGTAGCCCATATCTTTGAAAGGCCCCTTGAAATAAGTGAATTTTTCCCTGAATTCTAGAACAGCCTTGCCCAGTGAATGAAACAGGGCACGATCGATATCCTTCCAGTGTGGTTTGCCGCTTATCACCAGGTCTGTGGTCTTTTTAATGCTTTGATTGCTGGATACAGTCTGGCCGATACGGCCGGGGTATTGATCCTCTTTACTGGCCTCGAAACGAAGTATCATTTCGTCACACAGATCGGCCGGCAACGCGCTTATCTTTTCGAAGATAAAGGTGTTGGGGATGATTTCACGGATTGATGTGAGTTCTTTACAGGCAGGTTTGCTGTTCATTGTGTCATCACTAAATATTGTGTTTTTTTGTAGGAGCGTCGCTCGGCGCGATGTTTTCTTCATAAAAAAGACAAAAGACTCGGGACTAATGATGAAAACTAAAGAAAATATCAACTTCCAGTTCTTTAGTCCTTAGTCCCGAGTCCATCGTCTATTATATCGCGCCGAGCGACGCTCCTACATTTTATAAAGAATTCGATTCAATAAATTCCTGAAATTTATCCCTTTCTATTTTACCTTCTTTCTGAAACAGTCCCTGAAGATTTGTTGCTAGCGATAACCAATGATCCTGACCTTGCTTACTTATCTTCACAAGATGCTCTGTTGAATCATCTTCTAACCACTTGTCATAGGCCTCACGCAGGGCAGGAAACAGTGCTTTCCGCATATTTCCGATATTGGCGATATAAAAATGCAGTCGGGCGGGCTCAATATTTTCAATGATATTCGGGATGGTCATCAGGCAGTCCGCCAGGTTATCCCTGATTGAGCGCAACATCAGTTCAAGCGGTGGATGGTCAGCCATACTGATCATTTTCTGCCATGTCTCCCCGAGCAGTTCCCCAGCCATGATCTCGCCTATTTCATGAGCAACCAGGGTTTTGATCTCCCTGTCACACAGTTGTGTCAGGCTTTCCTGCAGATTGTTCTTGAAGTCATAGCAGGCGATGGCACGAACCAGGGGAGACTGCTGCTTGTTCCACAGGCTTTCTTCTACCTTTTCCCAGACGGTTCGACGTAATGACTCACTGCGGATAAAAATGGTTTTTCCCTGGCTCAGGGCAGGCGGTGCAGACAGTTCGCGGGCATGTTCTTTCCCGCTGATGATAATCCGGTAGCCCTCATGCTGATGAACAGCAATGATATCGGCGAGGAAGAAGTGAGGTTTTCCACGCTGTATATAGCCGGCACTGTAAACGAGATCATTATTCTGTAGAGCGTTGTTGATGCCATTAATATCAAATGGCTCATATTTTTCATCGCCAATACTCAGGTTGTTGAATGGTGCTCCCTCAAGAGTTTCCCAAAGAGATTCACGCTCCGTCAGCCAGCTGCCAATGTCATCGTTATCAATGCGAGTATCGAAGCCAAGGGCATGTTCCCAGCGGTAGTACTCACGCATTTTCAGTAGATAAATGCAAAGGGTGTAACTCCCTGCATGGGTCGCATCTGAAATATGACAGTTATGCTGCACATACTGCTGTAATTCATTTAATTTTAATTCCATACACTACCTGTGCCAGTATTCTCATCATTGATAGCAGTTATTGTAGAATAGCTTACAGTATAAATAACAGGAGTCTATTGTGAGAATTCGTAGTAAGTGGAGCGCCAAAGACCGTGATCGTACACCGGAAGAGATAGCGGGTGTTATCGGTTTTATTGCCTGGCGCATTTGTGCCCAGGCCGTGCTTGATCTTGAAAACAACGATTTTCAGACCGATACACAGGTACAACGACTGGCCATAATCTGGGAGTTTGCCGCTTTTCTCATCCATGTTACCGATCGCATGATGTTTGTCCGTATGGATGAAGAGGAACGAGCCGTATTCATCTCTGCGATGGCAAAGGCAATGACGCAAACCATGCAGGACAATATGGAAGACATGCTGGGTAATGGAGATTACAAGCCTGAACTCATTGACACCCTGAACTTGCGTATGAACGAGTATGCTAAATTCAGCTATTGCGACGAAAGCGGCCCGTCATTTCCAATGCTACGCTATTTTGGTGAAAGTGTGACGGCAGTGATGGGTGAGAGGCAGAAAAAATGGGTGACAACTCAGATAATCGATATTGAAGCCCCTGATGCGATCAAGACACTGAAAAGAGGAATCGATAATTTATTACCTGAAAATGAGGAGGAAGAATGAAGGATGCATTCCAAACGTCGTCATAGCGAGGAGCAGAGTAACGAAACAATCTCTATCTGAAATCAGGGGAGCGGACAAAAAAAGGGAGCGCATTGCGCTCCCTTATGAATTTCTTTGATGCCCAGTGTTACTAAATCGAATTTAATTCGTCCAGTTGCCGAAATTGTCCTGCGTTTTTTCCAGACCGTCGTCGTAGCCTGCTTCATAGGCTTCAGTCAGGCGCTGTTCTTCACGCTTGACATTGCACAGATAGCCACCCTGCCAGCCCTGGATGTACTCGCTGTTTACACCCATCTCTTCCATCTTGACTACCGCATCATAATATTCCTTGTTCATGTAAAACCCCCTAAGTTCTTGAACATCTTATCAATAGTTAACGAGTAGCCTGAACCAGAGCATCTCGTAAAGATTTAGTA
>BTQX01000061.1:0-8349 GCA_036986095.1 Gammaproteobacteria bacterium | reverse complement strand
CCGACCAGCAGGTCGGCAGTCCTATGCTGTGGCGAATAGAATACCCGGATACAAACAGCGGCATCCTTAGCAGCTACATTTTCGGCACGATACACATTGATGATGAAAAAGTGATGGCAATCCCCAACAGCGTTGTACGTCGTCTGACGGCAGCAGATACGCTGATGCTGGAACTTGAATTAAATGCCCGCGGTTCCGTTAATATTCTACGAAAAATGCTGTTCACCGACGGCAGGAGCCTGAAACAGGTGATTGGTGAAGCAGAATTCAATGAAGTGGCGCTAGCACTTACCGAATCAGGCAATCAGCTGCCTGGCGATATTCTTTCAGTTCTCAAGCCCTGGGCCGCAATGCTGTTGTTGATCAGGCCGGAAAATAACTCAGGGACCTTCCTCGACAAAAAACTCGCAAACATCGCCAGGAATTCAGGTATTAGAATAGAGGGACTGGAGACTATCGATGAACAACTATCGATCTTTGATGATTTGATATTAGCAGACCAGGTGAACCTGTTACGCTCAACCATGAACAAATTAACAGAAAAAAACCAGGACTATAAAGATTTACTTGAAGCCTATTTAAGCGGTGATCTGGAAAAACTCGTACAAGTCAGCACAAATCAGGAGCCAAAGGACAGAAAGCTTGCTGAGCTAATCAAGACCAGGCTGATTTATGATCGTAACCAGAAGATGTTTGATCGTCTGCAACAACGACTGCAAGTGGGGAATACTTTTATTGCCGTTGGGACCTTGCACTTGCCCGGCAAACAGGGATTGCTCAATAAACTCAGCCAGGCCGGTTATCGGCTAACACGAATTGGACGGGATGAATAGGTTTCAAGTTTCAAGTTTCAAGTTTCAAGTTTCAAGTCCATACGCCACAAACACTTACCAGTCGTTTTACTGTCCAGTTCATCCAGCCAGGCTTCGTGCTGAATCCGCTCTTCATCACTGGCATGGATGATTGGTAAAACAGGTCGATTCGCATCCAGCTGGCGTATGATCTTTTCTGTATGAGCCTGTTTTCCAGGTTCATTTTCCCGAAATAGAGCCGACTGCCCGCCGGTTAAAGCAAGATATACTTCTGCCAGCAGTTCAGCATCCAGAAGTGCCCCATGTAGCTCCCGCTGGGAATTATCAATATTAAAATGCCGACACAGAGCATCCAGTGAATTTTTCTGTCCCGGGCGCATGCGCCTGGCCATCACCAGGCTATCAATCACTTCACAATATTTACTGGTATCACCAAGATCCCTGCCCGTCAGCTTCAACTCAGCATTAATAAATCCAACATCAAACGGTGCATTATGAATGATCAGTTGTGAATCCTTGATATAAGCAAGAAAGTCATCAACGATATCTGCAAACTTTGGTTTATCTTCCAGGAATTCATTGGTGATACCGTGAACTTCTATGGCACCGGCATCAATCTTTCGATCCGGCAGTAAATATTGATGCAGCTCATTTCCAGTACGTTTACGGTCAATCAGCTCAACACATCCAATTTCTATTATGCGATGCCCTTTGTGAGGATCCAGTCCGGTCGTTTCGGTATCAAGAACAATCTGTCTCATAATTCAGCACCGTTCAACATTTTGTCTATTGCCTCGTTAGCCAGACTATCAGCGATCTCATTCCCCTCTATACCGGAATGCCCCTTTACCCAGTGCCACTCGATATCATGATGCTCTATAGCTGCATCCAGTCTTATCCATAAATCCTGGTTTTTTACCGGCTTCCTGGCCGCTGTTTTCCATCCATGCTTTTTCCAGTTTGCCATCCATTCCAGGATGCCTTTGCGCACATATTGTGAATCGGTATAAAGATTTATGCTACAGGAGCGGGTCAGGCTCTCCAACGCCCGGATGGCAGCCATTAACTCCATCCTGTTGTTCGTTGTTTCGTTCTCAGAACCCGATAGCTGTTTTTCTTTGTTACCATAGGAAAGTATTGCTCCCCAGCCACCAGGCCCGGGGTTACCACGGCATGCGCCATCGGTGTAAATAATTACTTCAATATCCACCATTAATAACTCCCTTACTTCACACTCCTTTTCGCTACCGGTTCAGCAACATTCAGAAAATCTCTTTTTCTGCCCTTTGCACCAAGATCGATGACTGTCATCCCTGCATCTCGTTTACATGCAATCAGTAGATAAACACCGCCCAGCATAGGCCACCAGCGGTCACCAGCATTTTCCGTGAACACAAATTTCTCTCGCAACCGCTGATTCCGGATGGGTGGAGAATAGTACAGCATCATACCGCCGCTGACATGGAAATCCAGCAAACTGAGCCAGTCCCTGACTTTGTAGACGGAATAATTATGGCTATTCCATGGAGCATTTGCTCTCGAGAAAAACTTTCTTATTCCCCATAGGCTATAAGGATTAAAACCAAGAATAACCAGGTGGCCACCACTGACAAGGATGTCTTTGCTTTCGCGTAACAATTGATGCGGGTAATCAGAAAAATCCAGCATATGCGGCAACAGGCATAGATCGACAGATGACGACAGGAAAGGAAGAGTTGGACCCGCGTCTATATAAAGAGCCTGCAAGTCATCAAAAGACTCAGATGGAAAAATATCAGCTTCGGGGCTTTCACTGGCCAGCAAAAGAAATTTTTGTTCAATATTGCTCGTCTCAAGTAGTGATGATGTGCCGGCATAACCATACTGAACAGCAATTTCACCTTTGAGAGCAGGTAAAAATTTACTCAGCGCATTCTGCTCAGCAGCAAACAGTGATCGCCCAAGACCCGTCCGGCTCCAATCAGGAAAACTGCTCATTTTGGTCTTTTCGTTTAATGTGGCTATACTCAAAGGACTGCAACAATAAATAAAACATGATTGATTACATAATTAAAGCAATATTTATGTAAATCTATTAATTAACTAACAATGTATAAACAATATCTTATATATCATATTTAAACTATTTTCTAGAATATACATGAGAGATAAGATAAACTGCTTAACGCGAATAAAATATCTGTGCAGTCTATGCTGTTATCAGGTAAATAAATATGCCTTTATGATAACTGAACCTGGACAGCGTCTTGATGAAAAATAATCTGACAATCCGCACACTAATCACCCTGCTCCTTTCCAGCGTACTTTTTCTTGCTGGCTGTGCAAGTACAAAGACAAAAGAAACACAATCAAAGAACACAGAACCCAGCCTCTCAGAGCTTTTCGGTGGATCTGACGCCCCAGATCAGCGCCCATCTGTCCCGAAAGCTGTCACCCCACACACCGCCGCACCCAGGGAGTACCAGCCGAAAGAAGTCACATATACTACAGAAGATTTCTCAGATCTGTGGGATCGGATCCGGGCAGGATATGCTTTGCCCGCTATAAAAAGTCGGCATATTGCCGAATATGAACGCTGGTATTCATCACGCCCGGAATATGTCGAGCGATTAGTCAGGAGGGCTACCCCCTACCTGTATTACGTTGCAACTCAGGTAGAAAGTCGCAACATGCCGATGGAGATCGCCCTGTTGCCAGCCATCGAGAGTGCCTATAAACCGAATGCCCTGTCCAGTGCAAAAGCTGTAGGACTGTGGCAATTTATCCCGGCTACTGGTCGGCACTACGGACTGAAACAGAACTGGTGGTATGATGGCCGCAAGGACATTTATTCATCAACCCGCTCAGCACTCGATTATCTGGAGAAGCTGAACAGGGACTTTGATGGTGACTGGGCATTGGCGCTGGCCAGTTACAATGCAGGCGAAGGAACAATCTCACGTGCAATTGTCGCTAACCAACGTGCTGGGAAACCAACCGATTACACTTCACTCAAGCTTCGTAACGAAACGCGCCGCTATGTACCCAAGCTCATCGCCCTTAGCAATATTATAAAAGACCCTGAGAAATACGGGCTAAAAATAGCCAGCGTCCCAAATGAACCCTATTTCAGTGTTATCCGCCTGAGCAGCCAGATAGATCTTGGTGTCGTCGCAGATGCCGCCAACATCCCAGTAAAAGAACTGCAGATGCTAAACCCCGGTTTCAAGCGCTGGGCAACCGATCCGGCCGGCCCACACCGCCTGCTTGTCAATGCATCCACTTCAGAAATGGTTGCTGATGCCATAGCTGGCATTCCCCAGCACAAACGTGTACGCTGGGCACACTTTAAAGTCAAAAAAGGTGACAGTCTGGGCCTTATAGCACACCATTATAGACTTAGTGTTGCATCAATAAAGAAAACTAATAACCTGAAGAGTGATCGTATAATTATTGGACAGGATCTATTGATACCCGTATCCAGTAGCTACCGAAAAGGAAAACGTAGCTACCAGACAACATCATTCAGCGGGAATAAATCATCAAAAACAACTAACAATACATCACAGCAGACGCCAAAAATCATTTCTGTCAGAAAAGGAGATACCCTCTGGTCCTTATCCAGACGCTACAAAGTAACCCTCAATGAACTGACCGAATGGAACAAAATTAATGCCAGTGATATGTTGTTCAGTGGCCAGAAGCTAAAAATCTGGCGCTACTGAATCAGCCCTCACCCTTTCAACCAGGGGATCCAGCAGTTCAGCGTAAAATCCCTTCCACTTCTGGCGGGATCCGAAGATAGCCCGTATAATCACCGCTCCAGAAAACGAGATCTCAGCAGTGATACGGTTAGTACTCCTTTTATTCACATTCCTTACGCTTAGTGCCTGTAACACCCTAGTCAGCTCTGCAACTAAGGATCTGGCGGATAATCTCAGTAAGGCAATTCAAAACCAGAATGACCCTGACACAGTACGTCAGGGTGCCCCAGCCTATCTAATCATGATAGATAGTTTTATTCAGGGGTCACCTGACGATGTGGATCTTCTGATCTCCGGCAGCAAATTATACGGCTCCTACGCAAGCGCTTTTACTACCGAACCGGCACGTGCCAGACGTTTAACTGAAAAATCACGCCGCTATGCCCTGCATGCCTTCTGCATCAAATTACCAGAACTCTGTGACATCTCCGAAAACCACTTTCCGGACTTTGAAAAGGCACTGCAGAAAATTGAAAAAAATAATCTGCCGGTACTGAATACATGGGGAATCGCCTGGGCCGGCTGGATACAAAGCAGAACAGATGACTGGATGGCAATTGCTGACATCCCCAAAATTAAGGCCATCATGCTGCGAGTAGTCGAACTCGACCCCGCATGGGACAATGGCAATGCACAACTCTATCTAGGCGTCCTCAATTCCTTCCTGCCTGCAGCCATGGGTGGCAAACCGGAACTTGCAAAGGAATATTTTGAACAGGCAATAAGGTACAGTGAAGGAAAAAACCTGATGGCTAAAACTCTGTATGCTCGGTACTATGCGCGCATAGTGTTTGACAAACAGCTGCACGATAAATTGCTGAATGAAGTTCTGGCTTCCCCTGTTGCATCGCCCGGCATGACACTGGTTAATACACTTGCCCGCGAACAGGCACAGAAATTATTGAACGAATCCGATGACTTCTTCTGATTCACTCTAAGAACATCGCAAAAAGTAGAAATTATCGAATACACTACACAAAAGTTTTGGAAAGACGACATGCCCTTTATACACATATCTAAGCTATTCACACAATTCTTCCTTGCTATTGCAATATTTATATCATTTAGCAACAGCCATGCGATGACATTAAAAATTGCGACACTAGCACCTGACGGCACTACGTGGATGAAGGAGATGCGAGCTGCCGGCAGGGAAATCAATGAAAAAACCGCTGGCCGGGTGAAATTGAAATTCTACCCCGGCGGTGTCATGGGCAATGACAAGAGCATGATAAAAAAAATCCGCCTCGGTCAATTACAGGGTGGTGCCATGACAGGGGGTAGCCTGGCTAGCATCTATCCTGACATGCAGATCTACAGCTTGCCTATGGTATTCAAAAACTATAGTGAAATCGATTATGTTCGCCCTGTTATTGACCCCTTGCTTAAAAAGGGTATGAAAAAAAAAGGATTTACCATACTTGGAATCTCTGAAGGTGGTTTTGCCTACCTGATGTCCAATAGCACATTAAAGGATGTGGCTGATCTGAAAAAACATAAACTGTGGATACCAGAAGACGATGTACTGAATGAAGCACTGTTCAGAAAAATGGGCGTTCATCCTGTAACCCTGTCGCTGGCAGATGTCTACACAGGCTTGCAAACAGGCCTTATTGATACTATCGGTTCAACAACAACAGGCGCCCTGGCATTTCAATGGCACACTCGAATCCGCAGCATCACCGATGTTCCACTGGTATATCTTATTGGCGTGCTGATTGTCGACAATAAACATTTTAATAAAATAAACGCTGCTGACCAGAAGATTATAAAAGATATCATCACAAAATCTTTCTCTGCACTGGATAAAGTCAACCGTAAGGACAACGAAAATGCCCGACAGGCTTTACAGAAAATGGGAACAGAATTTGCGAAACCTGATGATAGCGAGATCGCCTACTGGAGTCGTCTCGCCGATGAGGTGATTGAGGAAACAGGCAGCAGGGCAGCCTCACCCGAGCTCTATCAACAACTAAAAGACTTATTGAAAGAATACCGTTCAGGCATGGACTCTTCAGCAGTAAGGTGAACACCCTTCCGGATATTTCATAGGAACAGCCCATGCTGCAGCGCGGGGTTAGAATCCTTCACAATATAGAAGACAGTCTGCTGGTCATCGTCCTGCTGGCCATGGTAACTCTGGCCTTCAGCCAGATTGTGATGAGAAACTTTTTCGGTACCGGAACGATCTGGCTGGATCCTCTATTGCGGGTTCTTGTGCTGTGGGTAGGTTTGCTAGGGGCTTTAGTCGCGACCCGTCAGGATAAACAGATCAGTGTCGATGTCCTCACACGTATCTTGCCAGTAAAATTAAAAATTATCAGCAATATCATTACCCGTTCATTTGCCGGGATTGTGTCCGCGATCATTGCCTGGTATTCATTTCTTTTCCTGATAGATGAATGGCATTCAGGTGTAACAGCATTTGCCTCGGTACCCGCCTGGTTAACTGAATCGATTATTCCTTTCGGCTTTTCCGTAATTGCTCTGCGTTATACCTTCCAGGTAATCGCTCTCCTTAAACAGGCATTAAAAGGAGGTAGTAGTCAGTGATCATCGCTATTATTCTATTGTTGCTGGCATTACTTGGTGCCCCTCTGTTCAGTATTATCGGCGGCAGCGCACTTTGGGGATTTTACAGTGAGGAAATAAACCTTCAGGTCGTTACCGTAGAAATATATCGTGTCGCCGAGATGCCGATACTACTGGCAATCCCATTATTTACCTTTGCCGGCTATCTGCTCGGTGAAAGCCAGGCACCTGCCCGCATGGTTCGAATGGCGCATGCACTGCTGGGCTGGATGCCTGGCGGGCTGGCCATTGTTGCTCTGACAGCCAGTGCATTTTTCACTGCGTTCACAGGCGCCTCAGGTGTCACAATTGTCGCCCTGGGCGCCCTGCTCTATCCAGCATTACAGCAGGCGGGCTATCCAGAGAGATTTAACCTGGGTCTGATTACTACCTCCGGCAGTCTGGGCCTGCTATTTGCCCCATCACTGCCGCTGATTCTCTATGGCGTAATAGCACAACAAGTGTCATTGGACACACCGGTCAATATTGATGATTTGTTTCTCGCTGGCATCCTGCCTGGCTTGCTGATGGTGGTTTTGCTTTCAGGCTGGAGCATGTGGAAACAGCCCAAAGGTCAGCTAACGACCAGGCTGGACAGCAGGGAAATCTTTGCGGTAATTCGGGAATCCATCTGGGAAATCCCTCTACCTTTCCTGGTGCTGGGTGGAATTTATGGTGGTTATATCGCCGTCTCAGAAGCCGCTGCAGTCACTGCAGTCTACGTGCTAATCGTCGAGGTCTTGATAAACCGTGAAGTAAAAATACGGGATCTGCCGTTGATCATCCGTGAATCTATGGTACTGGTCGGTGCAATTTTGCTGATTTTGGGTGTGTCACTGGCATCGACCAACTACATGATTGATGCTGATGTCCCTACCCGACTGTTTGAAACCATTCGCGCGTATATTGATAACAAGTGGACGTTTCTAATCGCACTGAATCTATTTTTACTGGTACTGGGTATGATGCTGGATATTTTCTCAGCATTAATCATTATCGTCCCGATCATCTTGCCCATCGCCATCGGCTACGGCATTAACCCGGTCCACCTCGGCATTGTTTTTCTGGCGAATATGCAGCTGGGTTATTTCACGCCACCGGTAGGCATGAACCTGTTCATTGCCAGTTACCGCTTCAATAAACCCGTGATGGAATTGTATATTGCCACCCTGCCATTCTTCTTTATTCTGCTTTTCGCCGTACTGGTTATCACCTACTTTCCA
>BTQX01000060.1:0-8417 GCA_036986095.1 Gammaproteobacteria bacterium | reverse complement strand
CTCGGCAAGCCTGAACGGGACCAAAGATCAACATCAACGACAAAATTAAAGGCAACCTTGTAGGAGCGCCGTCCCGGCGCGATTGTTTTGGTAAAGAATCGCGCCGGGACGGCGCTCCTACAACTACGGTTTTGACTTCCATCCCCTTTTGGGTTGTCGAGCACTGGAAGTCTGGGCCGGATAAGCGCGGTGCCTGTCTGAGGCCAACCCTGTGGGGCGGTTTTTCTTTGGTTCTGTTTCTTTTGTCCGTACAAAAGAAATGAACTCGCCCATATAGGGCGAAAAACACGAAACAATTCAAGAAAAAGAATAAATAAGAAACCCAACCCCAAACCCAAACCAGAAAAATTGCAGGTTATTTCCAACCGAAGAGAAAGGTATGATACACCCCATGCCAAACAGCCCATTCATTCAACAACTATCAAAAACATTACCAGAAGATCGCCTGCTGCTAAAACAGGAGGATCTGGCCCCGTATGAATGTGATGGGCTGAGTGTGCTACGCGAACAACCACTGGCTGTCGCCATACCTGAAACCGAGGACGAAATCCTCAACATACTTGAACTGTGCCGCCAGCATTCAATACCGGTAGTCACCCGCGGTGCAGGAACCGGACTGTCGGGCGGGGCGCGGCCTGTTGCCGGGGCACTGCTTTTATCGATGATGCGTTTTAATCATATTATTGAAATTGATGAAGACAATCTAAGTGCTGTTGTGGAACCCGGGGTACGCAACCTTGCCATATCTGAAGCCGTATCGGATATGGGACTTTATTATGCACCGGATCCCTCCTCACAAATCGCCTGCAGCATCGGCGGCAACGTGGCTGAAAATTCAGGTGGTGTACATTGTCTCAAATACGGTTTGACTGTTCACAATGTCATCGCGCTAAAAATCATCACCATGGATGGCCAGATCCATACCCTGGGTAACAACACCCTGGAATCACCCGGCTACGATCTGATGGCCATATTGAACGGCTCGGAAGGCATGCTGGCCATCATTACTGAAATTCGTGTGCGCTTGCGGGTCAAGCCGCCTTCAGCACGTGTCATGCTGGTCGCTTTTGATGATATCGAGAAAGCGGGGGACGCTGTCAGTGCGATCATCAATGCAGGTGTCATACCTTCAGGTCTCGAAATGATGGATGCCTGTGCTATCTCTGCAGCGGAAGACTTTGCGCATGCCGGCTATCCACTCGATGCTGCCGCCATACTTTTATGTGAACTGGATGGCCTCGAAGCCGAGGTCAACGAACACAGTGACAAGTTAAAAACTCTGCTGTTTGAGCAAGGTGCTACCGACATTCGCACGTCAAAAAACGATGAGGAGCGTCGTCGCTTCTGGGCAGGGCGTAAGGCCGCATTTCCGGCAGTCGGACGCATCTCTCCCGACTACTATGTTATGGATGGTACTATACCGCGCGCTTCGCTGGGATCTGTACTGAAACTGATTGGTGTTTGGTCTGAAGAATATGGCCTTACAGTGGCCAACGTTTTTCATGCCGGTGACGGCAATCTCCATCCATTGATACTCTATGATGCAAGCCTGCCCGGTGAATTGCAGAAAGTGGAAGAATTCGGTCTCCGCATATTGAAGCTATGTGTCGAACAAGGCGGCACAATCACCGGTGAGCATGGAGTGGGTGTTGAGAAACTCGATGCCATGTGTGCGCAATTCGACAGCGATGAACTGGCACTGTTTCATGCACTGAAGAAGGCCTTTGATCCACAGTTGTTATTAAACCCCGGCAAGGCCGTACCCAGCCTGCATCGTTGTGCTGAACTCGGTGCCATGCATGTTCATCATGGCAAGTTGCCCTTCCCGGAACTGGAACGATTTTAGTCTGGCTATCTGGTGGATATTTCACAGCAACTACAACAACAGATCATCGATGCCGCCCAAAACAGGCAGGCATTGCAAATTATTGGCAATAACAGTAAAGCATTTTACGGCTGCGCTATTGATGATGAAAATACATTGCCTCTTGTTGTTTCTGAACACAGCAGCATCATCGACTATCAGCCCTCTGAACTCACTATCACAGCACGTGCAGGAACACCGCTAATAGAGATCATCGAACTGCTGGCCGAACACGGGCAGATGCTGGCTTTCGAACCACCGGCATTCGATGGCAAAGCAAGCCTGGGAGGCTGCATCGCCACCGCCCTGGCCGGCCCGCGACGACCCTGGACAGGCTCAGTTCGTGACTATGTGATCGGCATGCGAGTTCTGACCGGTGACGGCAAGGATATCCGTGTCGGCGGCAGGGTCATGAAAAATGTTGCCGGTTATGATTTGTTTCGGCCCATGGCAGGCGCACTCGGCACACTGGGCGTCATGCTGGACATCACATTAAAACTATTACCGCTACCTGAACGTGAGACCAGCTTTAGTATGAAAATGGATACAGCACCCATGCAGGGCATGTTGCGCGACTGGGGCTATGCATCGATGCCGCTATCTGCATCAAGCTACTATAATGGAATGCTCAGTGTCCGCCTTTCCGGTTCAACGGCAGCTATCAACGCTGCACTCTGCAAGCTGCCATCAGACATGCAGGAAATATCAAACGACTACTGGCACAAACTTAACGAACACAAACTCCCTTTCTTTGATAACCCTACCCCTCTCTATCGACTGGTAGTTCCAGGCTATGCGCCCTGTGTTAGCTTAGCGGGTGAAACCCTGATTGACTGGGCAGGAGCCCTGCGCTGGATAAAAACATCCTCTACATTCAGGGAAGTACAAAGCCAGGTGGCAGCATTAGGTGGCACGGCTTCAGTCTATCGAAACGGACTACGAAATGAAGATGTTTTCAGTCCCTTATCTGGCCCCTTGCTTGCATTGCATAAACGAATAAAAGACGTTATGGATCCTGTCGGCATTCTCAACCCCGGCAGACTCTATCGTGAGCTCTGATGCAAGTTAACATAGCTGAGAAATACCGACTTCAGCCCTACGCAAAGGATAGTGAAGATATACTGCGTCGTTGCGTCCATTGTGGTTTCTGTAACGCCACCTGCCCGACCTTTCAAATACTCGGGGATGAACTGGACGGGCCGCGCGGTCGCATTTATTTGATCAAACAAATACTTGAAGGTGCCAGCCCTACGGTTTCAACACGAAAACATCTGGACCGTTGCCTAAGCTGTCAGTCCTGTGAAACCACCTGTCCTTCCGGTGTGCAATACAGTCGCTTGCTGGAAACAGGCAAGCAGATACATGACGAAATACTGTCCCGACCGATAAAAGAAAAATTGCTGCGTAGTGTGTTAAGAAAAATTCTTCTTCACCCGTGGCTATTTAGAGCATTATTAGCTACCGGACACAGCTTTTCTTTTCTGTTACCGGCAACAATGAAGAACAAGCTACCACCGTTGGGGAAATCATCATCAGACGCAGCAGATAGAGCTGAACAAATAGAATACACGAGCACATTACTCATGCTGCGAGGCTGTGCTCAGCAGGTCTGTGCGCCAGAGATAAACCGATCAGCGAGAGATATTTTCAATCAGCTTGGCTTCAATGTTGTTGAGTCCACAACAGACCAATGCTGCGGTGCCTTATCACAGCATAATGATGCCATTGAAGAGGCCCGTGACCTTGCCAGAAAAAACATCGACGCCTGGTGGCCATGGCTGCAACAGGGTGCAGAAGGCATCGTGCTGACTGCCAGCGGCTGCGCAAACATGGTGCGAGATTACGGACATCTCCTGACAGATGATGCCGGTTACGCAGACAAGGCTCGCCGCATAGCAGAACTCTGTCGTGATCCGATTGAAATACTAGAAAAATTTTCAAACCAACTCAGAAAAAAAACGGGTCTGGCAGCTCATATAAGTTACCAGGCTCCCTGCACTCAACAGCATGGCCTGCGACTACAAGGACGAGTAGAAACACTGCTCAGCACCGCAGGCTTTGCATTGACACAACAAAACATCGGCCATCTTTGCTGTGGCTCTGCCGGTTCCTACTCAATCATTGAGCCGGTATTATCCAGCCAGTTAAAGGCCAACAAACTGCAGGATTTAACAAAGGATGTGCCCGACCTGATTGCCACAGCTAACATCGGCTGTTTTTTGCATCTTCAGAACGGGACAGACGTCCCGGTAAGACATTGGCTACAGCTCATTGATGTAGACAGACGTGAAACGTAAAAATACGGTATGATTGTCATTTTTGTAGCAATAAAAAGTTAAGGAATACGTATGTATGAATCAGCAAGCCAGCAAATCAACCGCGGCATAATCTCTCGCTATCCACTGATCTACATTCTCGGCTGGGAAGAAGAACGTATTGAAAAAAACCTGGTGGCCGTATCCGCGAAACATTACTACGATGACAGAGCGGTTATCACGTGGACTGCCGGCAAGGGCTTCTTTAGTGGTACTGAGCAGATCGCTGATATCCACGACCCCGTTGAAGTTGTTGAATACATCAGTAAATCTGACAAATCATCCTTCTATTTACTGAAAGATCTACCCGCTTTTCTTGATGACAACCTGCTGCTTGAACGGGCACTGCGTGATCTCTACCAGAAAAATAAAAATAGAGATATCTTCGTTTTCATTTCCTACCCAACACTGCAATTGCCGGATTCATTAAAGAAAGAAGTCCTGCTTGTTGAGTTTGAACAACCTACAGAAGAAGAAATCATCACCTACCTGAAAGAAGCGCTGGTGAAGTATAAGCTGAGCGATAAGATTAGTGAGGAATGGGTGAATCAAACGGCCAATGCAATGAAAGGACTGGGTCTGGAAGAGATCGGTCATCTGTTATTGACCCTGTTACGGGTAAAAAAGCTAAAACCGGAAGAAGTGATCATCGAAACTCAGCGCGAGAAGGGCCTGATCCTTAAAAAGGAAAGCTGCTTGCGCTTCATCCCTGCCATTACCAGTCTCGACGAAGTGGGCGGACTCGATAACCTGAAGGACTGGGTCACCACACGCAAAGGACTGTTCAGTCGTGAGGCCATCGCGTCTGGAATCCAGCCGCCATCAGGCATACTTTTTATGGGTGTCAGTGGCTGTGGTAAAAGCATGGCGTCAAAAGTCATCGCCAGCGCATGGAATGTTCCATTGGTACGCCTGGACATGAACCTTGTCATGTCCGGTGTCTATGGCACACCGGAATATGCATTTGAACAGGCCATTAGTCTGGCAGAAAAGATTGCGCCCATCGTGCTGTGGATTGATGAAGTGGAAAACAGCTTCGGTTATGACGAAGGTTCCTCCGGTGGCAACATCAATATCTTCTCCAGCTTCCTCACCTGGATGCAGGAAAAACCACACGATGTCTTCGTCGCCGCTACTGCCAACCGAATCAGGATGCTGCCGGCGGAAATGCTGCGCAAAGGACGTTTCGACCAGGTGTTCTTCCTCAATCTGCCAAACGATAAAGAACGCGTAGAAATACTGACTATTCACATCAGGGCCAATGACGGCAATCCGGAAGATTTTAAGATCGACATACTATCCTCCATTACGGAAAAATGGAGCGGTGCGGAAATCGAATCCCTGATCAGCTCTGCAAGCATCGAAGCCTACAAGGAAAAACGTGACTTCGACCAGAAAGACATCCTACACGTAGCCGGCCAGATGGTGCCTTTATCAAAAACCATGGAAGAACAGATCAGAGAGCTTACCGGTTGGTCATTCAACCGCGCAACACCGGCATCAAAATCTGACAGACCGCCAATACAGATGCCGGTCGAGGAAGATCCGAGCATTATGAAGTATTAAAGGCAGGGGAAAGGGGAAAGTGTAAAAATCGAGAATGGTTTGACAAATGCCCGCTCATGTTAAGACATCCAGAGAATTTCCATTTAGTCCACTATTTCTCAATAGCAGGTAATTAATCTAACATGAAGTAGATTTTCTCTGCGATCCCTGCGTCTCTGCGAGGGTAAATTTATATAGTAATTAGTCTTTTGTCTTGAAACTTGAAACTATTTAATCAATCCGGTCGCTTCAATCTTCAAAAGATTTTCCGGATTGTGCAGATTTCGCAATACCAGCCGATAGGCATTGGGGACGGTTTTAAAATAGACAATTTCATAATTCTGTAGTACCACATCATCTGGCGGCAGTAGCTTGTTCAGTTCAGAATAATTTGGAAATACGCCGTGTTGGTTATAATACTTACTCAACCGGCTTCGAACATCTCGCGTCACATCCCGCTCATTGTTGCTTCGTGCTGAAGCCAATACTCTTGACTGTGAAAGAGCACCTTTTAATGCAGTGATTTCATCACTACGCCGTCGATCTGAACTGAACTGTTCGGCAAGCCCCTGGAGAATCTTCTCTGCCTCTTCCGGTTTGCCCAATACCAGTAGCTCCCTGGCCTGCAACATGGGCATAGCATATTCCAGCTCATTTGTTAGATCAACAAACTCACTGCGTGATGATTTTGCCAGCTCTATTCCATGCTGTAATACGATTTTTGCCAGTCCAAACTGTCCGTTCTGCTGATATTCCCGGGACTTTTTCAGGGCTACGTAAGGTGTACTTATTCCGTCAAGCAGTGCCTGCATCTTTGCTGAGAGTGCAGGCTTTTCTACACGAACTTGATCCACTGCCTTTATCTCAAGCCTGGAATCATCTGCTAACACATTTGCAGTAGTAAGCAGAAAGACAGCTATAATAAAAGTCCAGATCGACATTAGAAAAACAGGCTCTTCATGAATTTTTGTAGGTGTATTCGCCCCATGCATCAGCAAGTACATCAAAGAAGCTAACACTATTTCTCTCGTGGAGACACAGGGTTCGCAAGATTCATTTCTTTTAGCTCATGTGTAAAAGAAGGGATTATACTGTTGCCGACTACCAGAAAACAAAAAAAGGCCGGACAAGTCCGGCCTTTTTAGCATATAACCTATAACCGAAAAATCAGAGAATCGGCACAATCAACAATGCAACGATGTTGATGATTTTGATCATCGGGTTAATCGCGGGACCCGCGGTATCCTTGTAAGGATCACCCACTGTATCACCGGTAATAGCTGCTTTGTGAGCATCCGAGCCCTTACCTCCGTAGTGACCGTCTTCGATATATTTCTTGGCATTATCCCAGGCACCTCCACCGGTAGTCATGGAAATTGCCAGGAAAAGCCCCGTGACGATACTGCCAATCAACATGCCACCCAATGCCTGTGGACCGAGAAATACGCCGACCAGCACAGGTATCAGCAAAGGCAGTAAAGAAGGAATAATCATTTCCCTGATTGCCGCTTTGGTCAACATATCCACCGCACGTGAATAATCCGGTTTTTGCGTATAATCCATGATGCCCGGCATGGTTTTAAACTGACGGCGCACTTCATTTACGATGCCGCCTGCCGCACGCCCAACTGCTTCCATACCCATAGCGGCAAATAGATAAGGCACCATACCGCCGATAAACAGGCCGATGATGACCATGTGGTTAGACAGGTCAAAAGTGATATCTTCACCTACCGCATACGTATAATCAGCGAACAACACCAGTGCCGCCAGGCCTGCTGAACCAATGGCGTAGCCCTTGGTAACCGCTTTAGTGGTATTACCCACTGCATCCAGTGGATCGGTGATATTACGAATTTCTTCCGGCAAGTCTGCCATTTCAGCGATGCCACCGGCGTTATCAGTAATAGGACCATAGGCATCCAGCGCCACGATGATACCTGTCATCGACAACATGGCGGTTGCACCGATGGCAATGCCGTAAAGACCGGCCAACTCATAAGTAGCCCATATAGCGCCGACGACAGACAACACAGGCAGTGCGGTAGACTTCATTGATACGCCCAGGCCGGCAATCACATTGGTGCCGTCACCGGTCGTTGAAGCCTTCGCGATAGCACGCACCGGACCGAACTCTGTCGCCGTGTAGTACTCGGTAATCACAACCATGGCGGCGGTTAATAACAAACCGACACCAGCAGAATAAAACAGGTTCATGGTGGAAACAGTCTCACCATCGACTGTAAAGCTTTCGCCCATTATCGATTGAGTAACGAAATAATACGAAATGAAAGCAATGACACCCGAGACGATTAATCCCTTATACAGTGCCATCATGACTCGCCCTTTATTGGTCACTTTGACAAAAAACGTACCAATGATCGAAGCAATGATAGAAACTGCACCCAGCATTAGTGGATATACAACAGCAGCAGTGCCCGCTTCTGGGAACAATAGACCACCAAGAAACATGGTGGCGATAATGGTCACTGCATAGGTTTCAAACAGATCCGCAGCCATTCCCGCACAATCACCGACATTATCACCGACATTGTCAGCGATGACCGCAGGGTTGCGTGGATCGTCTTCCGGAATGCCGGCTTCAACCTTGCCGACGATATCGGCACCGACATCAGCACCCTTGGTAAAGATGCCGCCACCGAGACGAGCGAAAATAGAGATCAGCGAACCAC
>BTQX01000059.1:0-8442 GCA_036986095.1 Gammaproteobacteria bacterium | reverse complement strand
GGTTTCGCGGTACCGCCATGCACTGGCAATGCCCGGGCTGTAAGCTCTGGAACACTGTTAAACCGGTATGGGATGATGGTGATGAATAGGGTGGGGTTTGGTTTTTGTGCTGGCGCACGGCTGGTGCCTTCTTACATTTAGGTTTTCTTTTATTGTCTTTTGCTAATGTTAAGCTGATGGTTTCGCCCTTCATGGGCGAGTTCATTTCTTTTATACGGATAAAAGAAACAGAACCAAAGAAAAACCGCCCCACAGGGTTGGCCTTCGGCTGCTCTGCGCGCTTCAGTCTGAACCGGGCACGGTGAACTCGCTTCGCTCAGACATGCACCGTGCTTTATCCGGCTCAGCCTTCCAGTGCTCGACAACCCAAAAGGGGATAGAGGTCAAAACCGTAGTTGTAGGAGCGCCGTCTCGGCAAGTCTGAACGGGATGGGTAGGTCAAAATACCAGGTCCAAAATCAAGGGGCTGAATTGGCCATTTTCGACTGCGGACATTCTGTGATATACACTCTGTATGCTCCGAAATGTATATTTAGTACAGCGGGCAATAAGGAAGGTAAAATGTGTGATAGATGGAAAAAGTCCCTGTTTAAACACGGCAATAGTTTGCCCAATACCTGTTGTGTGTAGATAGAACCACTTGACAGTAGTATCATTAGTGATATCATTGTGTAATGAGTGGCGTAGCTAAAATATTGAAGGAAATGAAGGCAAATCCTAAAGGGGTTCGTTTCAATGATCTTCAAAAGGTTTGTTTACACTATTTTGGTACCCCCAGGCAGAGCGGTAGTAGTCATTGCGTATACAAAACCCCCTGGCCAGGAGACCCACGAGTAAATATTCAAAATCACAAAGGAAAAGCTAAGCCCTATCAAGTCCGGCAAGTATTACTTGCCATTGAAAAATTTGAGGTGAGTCATGGTTCTTGAAAGTGATAAATATACGTACCGCGTATTGTGGTCTGATGAAGATGAAGAGTTTGTAGGGCTGTGTGCCGAATTCCCAAGCCTTAGTTGGCTTACATCTAGTCCTGAAAAAGCATTAGAAGGCATTCGTGGTGTAGTTAAAGATTGTGTTACGGATATGGAAAAAAATAAAGAAGAATTACCTGTCCCTATATCATCACGAAAATATAGCGGGAAATTTATGGTTCGTGTACCTGCAGAGGTTCATCGCCATCTTGCTATAGAAGCGGCAGAATCTGGTGTAAGTTTAAACCGTATTGCAAGTGCAAAACTTGCACATTAAATCACACAACAAGGCGCTCAAGTACGTTCCAGCCTTCGGCCTCCATCTGACGCCGCTACGCGGCGCAGCTTAACTCAGCGTTATATTTTTCTAAAACCAGGAAGTAGCGCATGACATTAGCTAAGAATAAAGTTGCGATAAAGCGCTATGGCAAACTGATGCGCTTTGCCAATTGGCTGCAACAGATTCCCAACAAGGTTACGCCTCCACCTTTTAGATTAATACAAATAGGTTCCGCTTTCTGGCAATCAAGAGCATTGTATGTGAGCGCAAAATTAGGGCTTGCCGATGAGATAGGAGTCACCGAAAAAAATACTTCATCACTTGCTGAGACATTAAAAATAAATGAAGATCATCTGTATTGCTTAATGCGCATGTTAGCTTCTATTGGTGTTTTCATAGAAACATCACCTCGCACGTTTAACAATTCAAAGCTATCAGAGCATCTGAGAAAAGATAACCCTAAAAATGTTCGCTCCATGATTCTAATGCATAATTCACCAGAAATGGTCAAGCCCTGGATTGAGTCTTTAGAGGCGAGCATTCGGGATGGTGGAATCCCATTTGAAAAAGTCAATGGTGTTGATTTGTTTGAATACATGAATAAAAATAGGGAGTTCGATACGCTATTTTCAGAAGCGATGGATTCAGTAGAAAATGTTGCAGGTGTACAGTTTCTCGAGGATTTTAACTGGAGTAAATTTAAACGTATTATTGATGTTGGTGGATCAACAGGGTCTAAATCTATTTCTATTCTCAAAGCAAATCCAGGAATAAAAGCTGTGGTTTTTGATAGACCACGAATTATTAAGGGAGCTAGAGAAAAATGGCAAAGTAAAGAAGATGAGTTGGTTTTGAAGAGAATGGAGTTTATTGGAGGTAATATTTTTGAGAGTATTCCTCAAGCCGAGTCAGATGATGATGTTTACTTCTTTATGGCAGTTTTTCACACTTTCAATGATACTGATTGCAGGAAAATATTACACAATCTCAAAATAGCAATAGGGGACAAATCGCCCTATGTGGTTATTGCAGATGCCGTAGCCGGTGAAATAAATATTGATTCAATAACAGCTTCTATGGATATGCAAATGTTGATGGGAACGAAAGGCCGTGAGCGCACAATGCCTGAATGGGAAAACCTGGTTAATGGTACGGGTTTCAAAATTGAAAACACTATGGACATAAGAACATTTGCAAAATATATAATTTTGCGTAAGCAATGAAGAATATAATAAATGCGTGAGCGGGGATAAATGTTTGTTTATAATTTAAGGGCACCTCTATTAATTAATGAATATTCATCTCACATACAAAATCGTCCATCTCTGCGTTAAGAATCTTCGCAATAGCTAGCTATTACGTGCGATCCTTGCCTTGATATGAACAATTTTGCATGCAATCTGATCTATCCATAATTAATAGAGGTGCCCTTAAGAGTTGTGAGATATGAAATTCAATATCTGATCCCTATCGTTCACGGCGCGATTTATTTGAGACTTACAAAACTTTAAGAAAACAATCGCGCCGAGCGACGCTCCTACAATGTTGGCTTAGATCCTGATTTTGATCCTGGTGTTGATCTTTGGTCCCGTTCAGGCTTGCCGAGCATCGCAGGGAACCCGAAGGGCAAGCAAAGTAAAAGTAACTCATCCATTAAGGACGAAACCATCAGCCCAGTGCTGGCACAAGTACAAAAAATGAGAACTAGCCCATGAAGGCTGAACCCTAAGCCGTGCGCCAGCACAACAATCAAACAAGAAATACACCCGAATTCTCGACAACGGCATGAAAACGCAGGATAATTAAAGGTTATGTATAGAAGCCGCAAAATGATGAACATCGCGGCACAAATGAATTTTATAGTTTTGGGGTAAATGAATGAAGATTACCGTCATTGGGACAGGTTATGTCGGCCTGGTCTCGGGTACGTGTCTGGCAGAAGTAGGGAATCATGTACTTTGTATCGATATAGACCAGGAGAAAATTGATCGTCTGAATAATGGCGAAATACCCATCTATGAACCCGGGCTTGAGGAGTTGGTACAGAAAAATGTGCAGGCTGGACGGCTGTCATTTTCTTCTAATATAAAGGACGGTGTAGACTATGGGTCTATATTATTCATTGCTGTCGGCACACCACCTGATGAAGATGGATCTGCAGATCTGAAGCATGTGCTGGCCGTTGCCAGTGACATCGGTAAACATATGAATGATTTCCGCGTCATTGTCACTAAATCAACGGTGCCGGTGGGTACGGCTGACAAGGTACGAGGTGCGGTCAGTAATGCTTTGCAGGAGAAAGGGGCATCGACAGAATTCGGTGTCGTTTCAAATCCGGAATTCCTCAAAGAAGGCGCAGCCGTAGAAGATTTTATGAAGCCGGACCGTATAATTATCGGGGCGGATGATGATCGTGCGATTGAGATGATGCGTGAACTCTATGCGCCTTTTAATCGCAACCATGAACGTATCATCATCATGGATATACGCTCGGCTGAGATGACCAAATATGCCGCCAACGCGATGCTGGCGACCAAGATATCCTTCATGAATGAGATGGCGAACCTGGCTGAACTGCTCGGGGCAGATATTGAAAATGTACGCCACGGCATCGGTGCGGACCCGCGGATCGGTTATTATTTTATCTATCCGGGCTGTGGGTATGGCGGTTCCTGTTTCCCCAAAGATGTTCAGGCACTACATCGCACAGCCAAAGCCGTCGGTTACGATGCACAAATTCTGGATGCGGTTGAAGCCGTTAACAAGCGTCAGAAATCAGTACTTGTAGACAAAATAGTCAAAAGATTTGGCGACAGGCTTGACGGTAAAAAGTTTGCTGTCTGGGGCCTGGCATTTAAACCTGAAACTGATGACATACGTGAAGCACCCAGTCGCACCATTATTGAAGCACTGTGGCAGCGTGGCGCGACGATTGCGGCCTATGATCCCGTGGCAGAGGAAGAAGTAAAACGGATTTATGGAAACAGAGATGATCTCATTCTGGTCGCTGAGCCTTATGATGCGCTGGATGATGCGGATGGACTGATTGTGGCCACT
The DNA here is from genome assembly GCA_036986095.1 of Gammaproteobacteria bacterium. Taxonomy (GTDB): domain Bacteria; phylum Pseudomonadota; class Gammaproteobacteria; order BMS3Bbin11; family BMS3Bbin11; genus BMS3Bbin11. Next base: position 4,134 of record BTQX01000059.1, on the reverse strand, counting down.
GAATGGAAGGTTTTCCGCAGCCCGGATCTTGACAGCATGATGAGCAAAATGAAGACGCCAGTCATCTTTGATGGTAGAAATATCTTTCAACCGGCGACAATAAGAAAAGCCGGTTTTGAATACTTTGGTATTGGGCGTTAGGAATAAATTGCTAGCATGAGTCAGTTTCTTCAGAAGATAGCAGATGCTAGAGTACTGGTTGTTGGTGATGCCATGCTGGATCGTTACTGGTTTGGTGATGTTGATCGAATTTCCCCCGAGGCGCCGGTTCCTGTGCTGGCAATTACCGATAATGAAGAGCGTGCCGGCGGGGCGGCGAATGTTGCCTGCAATATCTCTGCACTGGGTGGTCGGTGTGACTTGATTTCCGTGGTGGGAAATGATGATGCGGCAAAAAGCCTGGAACGCCTGCTGTCAGAAAGGGGGGTAACTACCCGTTTTACCCGCGACGAAAGTCATGTCACCACAGTAAAACTTCGCCTGTTGTCCCGCAATCAGCAGTTGCTAAGAGCCGATTTTGAACAAGCACCCGACGATGTTTCTATCATTGCGGCAATGGACCGTTTCAATAAGAGTCTGGATACGGCCGATATCGTTTTGTTGTCAGATTATGGAAAAGGAGTGTTGAGAGACATTGATCAGATTATTGATGCGGCAAAAGCAAAAGGGATAAAAGTACTGGTTGATCCAAAAGGGCGTGATTTTGCACGTTACCGGGGCGCCAGCCTGATTACACCTAACCGGCATGAATTTGAGAATGTGGTCGGTCCCTGTCCTTCTCTTGAAAATATGGCTGTGAAAGCGGCAGAGTTACTAAAGACAATCGAAGTGTCAAATCTGCTGGTGACGCTCAGTGATAAGGGAATGGCCCTGTTTGATCACAGCGGACTGGTATTTCATCAAAAGGCACGTGCACGGGAAGTATTTGATGTTAGTGGTGCCGGTGATACGGTTATTGGCGCCATGGCTGCCATGCTTGCTGCCGGTGCAGACTACCGGGAGGCCATTCATATTGCCAATGCGGCAGCGGCCATCGTGGTCGGAAAATTAGGTGCTGCCACTGTCTCGGTGAATGAAATACTTGCTGAGATTGGAAAAGAGGAGGTCGAATGATCATCGTAACAGGCGGGGCCGGCTTTATCGGTGCCAATATTGTCAAAGGCCTGAATGACAGCGGTCGTGATGACGTCATTGTCGTGGATAACCTTGAGAAGGGTGAAAAATTTCTTAATCTGGTGGATTTGGAAATCGCTGATTACATCGATAAACGTGACTTCATCGATATGATCAATGGTGGTGAATTCAACGGCGAAGTGGAAGCCATTTTTCATCTTGGTGCCTGTTCCGATACCATGGAATACAACGGCCTGTATATGATGTCGAATAACTATGATTACTCAAAAACGCTGCTGCATTTCTGCCAGCAGAACAAGACTTCCTTCATCTATGCTTCATCTGCCTCTGTATATGGCACCGGTCCGGTATTTCGTGAGTCACCTGAGTTTGAGTCGCCTCTGAATGTCTATGCCTACTCCAAGTTTCAGTTTGATAAATACGTTCGTCGCATGTATGACGATCGTAGCGCACAAATTGTTGGTCTGCGTTATTTCAATGTCTACGGCGACCGGGAGCAGCACAAAGGCCGCATGGCTTCGGTAGCTTTCCATTTCAGCAACCAGTACCGGGAAACCGGTTACGTCAAGTTATTTGAAGGCGCAGATGGATATGAAAATGGTGCTCAGCTGCGCGATTTTGTTTCTGTTGAGGATGTGGTTGATCTAAATCTCTTTCTGCTAAAGCACCCGGATGTCAGTGGCATCTTCAACGTAGGAACGGGGCATTGCCAGTCATTTAATGACATGGCTGTCGCCAGCATCAACCGCTGCCGCCTGGAAGAGGGGAAGGAAGCACAGGATCTGGCTACGCTGCAGCGGAAAAAAATTATTCGCTACATCGATTTTCCAGAAACCCTGAAAGGAAAATATCAAAGCTTTACCGAAGCCGATATCTCTGCTTTGCGGGTCGCCGGCTACACAAAGGACTTCCTCACAGTTGAGGAAGGGGTCAGTCGTTATGTCGGGCGATTGATAGAAAAGTCAACGTCATCCTGATCTGTTTACAGATAAACGACTCACATCAGCAAAACGGTAAAGTATCTTAAAGATGGCAAAAACCTATATCATAACCGGTGGTGCAGGGTTTATCGGCTCCACTGTGGTCAGAATGATCATCAATACCAGTGATGATATCGTCGTAAACATTGACAAGCTGACCTACGCAGGGAATCTGGACTCTCTGCAACCGGTTGCTGATAACCCCCGCTATCATTTTATGCAGGCGGATATCTGCGATGCCAGTGCCATGGCAGAAGTCTTTGCCGAATATAAACCTGATGCCATTATGCATCTGGCTGCGGAATCCCATGTTGACCGCTCAATTGATGGCCCGGGCGAGTTTATCCATACGAACATCGTTGGTACCTACACCTTGCTGGAAGTGGCACGGGATTACTGGTCCGGTCTACAGGACGATAAAAAAGAAAGTTTTCGTTTCCATCATGTATCTACCGATGAGGTATACGGCAGTCTTGGCGATGACGGCATGTTCCTCGAAACTACGCCTTATGACCCCAGCTCACCGTATTCCGCCAGTAAGGCATCCTCCGACCACCTGGTACGGACCTGGCAGCGAACATTTGGACTGCCGGTAGTATTGACCAATTGTTCCAATAACTATGGTCCCTGTCAGTACCCGGAAAAATTGATACCTCTGATGTTACAAAAGGCGCGTGCCGGAGAGACTTTGCCGATATACGGCAGCGGTGAGAATATCCGCGACTGGCTATATGTAGATGATCATGCACGTGCACTTATCCTGGTCATGAAACAGGGCATGCAGGGTGAAACCTATAATATCGGGGGGCACAATGAAGTAATGAATATCGATGTGGTAAAAACACTTTGTGCTATTCTGGATGAACGTGAACCGGCTAAGGACGGGCGGCCCCATGCGGAGCTAATAACATTTGTTACTGATCGTCCCGGTCATGATATGCGCTATGCGATAGATGCCAGTAAGATTCAACGGGATCTGGGCTGGACACCGGAAGAGACCTTTGAGACCGGGCTGGAAAAAACAGTAGACTGGTATCTTGCCAATCAAAAATGGATAAACCGTGTACTTGACGGTTCCTACATGGGTGAACGCCTGGGAGCAGCTAAGGGCACCCCTATATAAACCATGAATAAGCATCTAGAGTCCAAAAACAGCCTTCTCTGCGTTACAAACCTTCGCAGTAGCACACTAATACGTGCGATTTGTGCCTTGATAAGTCAGTTTTTGAATCTCAATCTGTCTTACCCAGACTTATTCGGGGTGCCCTCATGAAAGGAATCATTCTTGCGGGCGGCTCCGGCACACGTCTTTACCCGGTGACGACAGTAATTTCAAAACAGCTGTTGCCGGTCTATGACAAACCGATGATTTACTATCCACTGTCGACCCTGATGCTGGCAGGGATACGTGAAATTCTTATTATTTCTACCCCGCACGATACACCGCGTTTTGAAGAGCTTCTCGGCGATGGTCGCCGTTGGGGATTGAATCTGGAATATGCGACTCAAGATCGGCCCGATGGTCTCGCGCAGGCCTTTCTAATTGGCAAGGAATTTATTGGCGATTCTTCAGTTTCACTGGTGCTTGGTGACAATATTTTCTATGGTCATGATATGTCATCCATGCTCGAGAGAGCGGCCTCGTTAGAACAGGGTGCTACGGTGTTTGCCTACCCGGTGCAGGATCCTGAACGTTATGGTGTAGTGGAGTTTGATAAACAGGGCAACGTGATTAGCCTGGAAGAAAAGCCAGAGCAGCCACGCTCTCGCTATGCGGTAACCGGTCTGTATTTTTATGACAATAAAGTCATCAGTTATGCAGAAAGTATTAAACCCTCAGCACGCAATGAGCTGGAAATCACCGATATAAATAGATGTTATCTTGATGATGGAGACCTCTCGGTTGAGCTGATGGGACGCGGTAGCGCATGGCTTGATACCGGTACCCATGATTCTTTATTACAGGCAACAACATTTATTGAAACCCTGGAAAAGCGTCAGGGCCTGAAAGTATCCTGCC
>BTQX01000058.1:0-8669 GCA_036986095.1 Gammaproteobacteria bacterium | reverse complement strand
CTTGCGACACTGGCTTCAGAATAGCCCTGCTCGACATAAAAAGCCGCGCGCTGATGTGGATTCTCACCATAGCGCATTTCCTGCACCTTCATAACTTGAATGCTGTAGGTGCGAGGAAACTCTTCTTTTTCACCGTCTGCAGGAAGGCAGCCAAAGTAGTTGGCAATGGCGCCGTCATAACGTGCGGTATGCTCGAAGGTTTTGATCGCAAGATCATATCGCGTGGCTTCAGATACACCGCCCTCGTTGTTAGCAATTTCATCGAGTATGCGCTGATAATCAGCGCTGTCAGTCAATACTGTAACGGCTTTATAATTCTTGGAAGCGGCGCGCAACATAGCCGGGCCACCGATATCTATATTTTCAATGGCTGTTTCAAGATCAGTATCAGGGTCGGCTACTGTCTTTTCGAATGGATAAAGATTGACCACCAGCAAATCGATAGCCGGTATGCCGTGTTCCTGCATGACTTCCTCATCAATGCCGCGACGCCCCAACAGGCCGCCGTGTATCTTCGGATGTAAGGTTTTTACACGCCCGTCCATCATTTCGGGGAAGCCGGTATAAGACGACACTTCAATAACATTTATGCCATTATCCATTAACAGACTGGCTGTACCGCCAGTTGAAAGAATCTCCACACCCTGCGCGGCAAGCGTACCGGCAAATTCAACAATGCCTGATTTATCTGAAACGCTGATCAGTGCGCGTTTAATTACAATTCGGTTTTCCTCAGACATGGCGTAATCCTGTTAAATAAAATAGTTGGTATAATATTGTGTAATAGTTAGCGTTAACTCGGGCTGGCGTGTTTCTAATTCAGGCCGTGATCACGCAGTTTCTTGCGCAGGGTATTTCGATTAATGCCCAGCATCTGTGCAGCCCGGCACTGATTATTCTCAGCACGTAGCATGATAATTTCCAGCAGGGGTTTTTCAACCTGTGAAATCACCATATCATAAAGGTCAGCAGGGGCCTCGCCATTTAGATCCTTCAGATACCGCTTAAGCGAATCACTTACACAGATAGCCAGGGGGCGATTTTTTTTCTTACTCATGCCACTGCATCTCGCAGGTCAGCAGTTGTTAAAAACGACTCTACCTTTGCCAGTTGCTCGGCAGACGATTCCAGCTGCATGATTTCTCTTCTGAATTCATTGCTGCTGAAAAAGCCTTTGCTGTACCAGGCAATATGCTTACGTGCGGTGCGTACGCCGGTATATTCACCATAAAAATCATACAGTTCCTGCAGGTGTGCCAGTAGTACTTCTCTCAACTCTGAAATAGCGGGTGGTGAAAGCTGGCTGCCTGTCTCAAAATAATGATTAATCTGGCTAAATATCCAGGGGTTGCCCCGTGCAGGCCGCCCGATCATCAAGCCGTCAGCACCGGTAATTGCCAGCACTTCAGCCGCCTTTTCCGGGCTGTTGATATCACCATTTGCGATGACAGGAATGTTTACCTGCAGCTTAACCCGACGAATTGTTTCATATTCCGCTTCGCCACGAAAAGCACATTTCCGTGTACGCCCATGGACCGCCAGTGACTGCACTCCGGACTGTTCTGCAATCTCAGCAATACGGCAGGCATTTCTGCTGTCGGGGTCCGTGCCTGTGCGTATTTTCAATGTCACAGGCACGTCAACACTATTCACCACTTTATCAAGTATCCGGGAAACAAGATCTTCATTGGCAAGCAAAGCCGAACCTGCCTGTTTATTACAAACCTTCTTCGCTGGACAGCCCATATTGATGTCGATAATATCTGCACCGGATCGGACATTTTCCTGCGCGGCGAGTGCCAGTATGTCAGGGTCAGCACCTGCAATCTGCACCACCACCGGGCCTGGCTCACCCTCATGGTTGATACGTTGACGGGTTTTTTTATTTTCCCACACCAGAGCATTGGAGCTAATCATTTCAGACACAGCCAGGCCTGCGCCCAAAGAGCGGCAAAGCTTGCGGAATGGTCGATCAGAAATTCCTGCCATTGGTGCAAGAACAAGCTGATTCGGCAATGTATACGGGCCGATCTGCATGTTATAGTTGTATATGGTATCCGTCGCCCTGATATCCAGGCAATTAGTGGCAAGGGATGGTTGTAAATTCAATCTCTAGAGGAGATAGATGATACCCCTATACTGCTGTCTGTAAAAGAGCATTAGGAACCTTATTTCGATCTCTCCAGCCAGTTTTGACTGACGGGTCGCAACTCAAAACCGTCCACCCTTATCGAAGGTGTACGGAAACGTATGTTTATATCTACTGCTTCATTGGGCATCATCACAGTAGACTTCTCTTTTGCCAGATACTTGTCCCGCGTAACGACGCGACGGCTAATCATGTTTCCCGCTCGATCAGTCAGGGTCAGTTCCAGTGCGGGAAAAGATTGTGACCTGATAGCGCGGTTGGCCAGAATACTGGACACCTTGAAGCCTCCATCACGCCCGGCCAGCGGTGTTAGTCTGCTTGATAGCTGGTCAATTTCACCGATATTCTGGATTTCGGGGACTGTACAGCCCGCCACCCTGCAGCCGGCCTCCAGTAAAGGTCTTAGCGGTGAAATACGCACCAGCTTATCCATGTAAAAATACCCGACCTGACCAAGCAGAATAATAAATAGTACAGTGATAGTTGCTAGAAGTGAGTATTTACCTACCCATACCGGCAACTCTGATTTATTCCTGCCTTGATTCAGACTTTGGATAAGCTGCGTTTGATCCTCAGCTATTGCCGGCTCCTTCCATGCCTTATTCTGCCCCAACCCCAGTGGTATCAGGTTTTTTATGAAGCTAACAACGGGCTTGGTACTGTCTTTTCTTCGGCTTTCATCAGCCGACAGATCACTACCGTCTTCCCCGTCAGAAGAAAATATGGCCTCAGTCAGATCATTCTCGGCATCGGAGCTGAGAAAAATCTCCTCTGCATATCCGTTAGCGTCCTCTTCTTCGTCTGCAACCTCTGATGCCGATAAAGCAGACTCAATCTGCTCCTTGCTGATATTCGCCTCTTCCAGCATGGCATTTATTTCCATGGTGTCTTCATAATTTAATGCAGACAGCTCACCTGGCTCGGGAAAATCATCAAGGTCATGAAATAGCCCATCCCTCTCTTCTGCTTTCAGCGAAATCGGAACATATGCCTCATCGATCTCCTCCTCTTCCGATGTAATAAAGACTGATTCGCCATGATCATCAACCGCGTTATCCGGGGAAAATGCCTCATCGGCTGTTTTCGGCAATGATTCGATAGAAAAAAACTCATCAGCATCTGCTGCCTCGCCAGCAACCGAAAAGGTATCATCAGTAACATAACTTTTACTCACTTCTTCAGGCTCTTCAGGGGTAGCTTCCTCATCACTGCTTTCGAGTGAAGGCATGCTCTCACTATTGTCTGCCTCTGTAGAATAGGGAGCCAACCATGAATTTTCCTCGCCCTGCAGTAAAGCTTCATCCTCCGCCGGGGCATCATCAGACAAGGTGTCATCGACCAGCCCATCTTCCTTAGTTGCCCTCAACAGCAGGTCACTGTCAACAGGCACTTCCACAGCATGGTTATTTGTAGGCAGTGTTGCTTTCGATGGCTCAACAATTATCGGTGTATCGACTTTTGGTTCATCATCAGATAATACCGGCAGGCTTTCTTCGACATCAGCTTCGTTAGCTTCTGTTGTATCTTCATCCCCACCTGTTGCCGGCAGGTCAAACTCATCATCGTTTTCAAATTTGGTTTCGCCGCCTGGCCACATGCTTTCTGCGCTTAAAGAACCCATTGCAGGCTCATCCTCAAGCTCAGATTCCAGTGTCGGTTCATTCTGATCAAGCGCAGAAATCTCACTGGCAAATGTAGATGTTTGCAGGATGGTTAGATCCTCTATCGGGACGGCTCCGCTATCTGCCGCTTCAACGGCATCTACCTCATTACCCTCGTCATTCGCGTCAAAATATAACAGACTCTCCTGCTCTTTGTTTATTTCCGGCGCTGATGATGAAGTGTGGAAACCATCCGCCTCAGGCTCAGGAAAAGGCTCCAGGTCAGTTTCAGGCGCCAGATCATTGGCCGGGGCTGTTGCAGATTCGTCCCCTTGTACTCGCGTTCCATGTTCTTTTCCATCACCTTCTGCAGAGTGGGGTTCTGCAGTGGCTGGAGTACCCGCTGCTTTGTCTAAAATGCTAAATGTAAACCCTGAATCCCGGCTGCCAGGCAAGTCTGCTGTAGCTTCGCTAGCAGGCTCTTCGATAAAATCATTACGCGGGTCTTCTGTAAGATTCCAGCTTGAGTTGAAAATTGAATAGCAATTACCACAGCGTACAAGGCCCTCGTGAGCTTTGATGTCCTTGTCAGACACCATAAATACTGACTGGCATTTCGGGCACTGTGTAAACATTACTGCATTGTACCTATTATATTTGAGTTTGAAGGTTTTTCTTTTACCGTTATCAACAGCCAGTCGCCATCTTTTTCTACCTGCAGGATATTGCCCGGCTCAAACGCGTTCACAATTAAAGTTTCCTGTTCGCTTAGTATACCCGAAAGCACCAGCACCCCCTGCGGTGCTCGCATCTCCAGTAAATGTGACTTTAAATCTATTAATGTTCCGGCGAGGATGTTGGCAAATACAATATCACCTGAACTATTTTCTGGCTGCTGTCCCGGTAAAACAAGTTTCAGTTTTTCGCTTACGTTATTGATCTCAGCATTGCTACTGCTGGCGAACAGGGCCTGAGGGTCGATATCGACCCCTAGCGCACTGACAGCACCCAGCTTGAGTGAGGCAATAGCCAGTATGCCTGACCCGCATCCGAAATCGATTACCTTTTTCCCACTAACCTGCTGTTTCGCCAGCCACTTCATACACAAACGCGTTGTTTCATGGCTACCGCTGCCAAATGCCAGCCCGGGGTCTAGCATAACGTTTGTCGCATCAGTATCTGGAACATTGTGCCAGGTCGGGCAGACCCACAGATCGGATCCATACTGTATTGGCTGGAAACGATCCATCCAGCAACGCTCCCAGTCCTGGTCCGGCAGACTCTCTACGCGACATTCTGGTAACTTCTCAGGTGCAAAATTTTCAGTAAGTCCGGCTATGATTGCATCCAGACCCTGCTCTGCGGGGAACAAACCCGTTGCCAGACTATTCTTCCAGACCGGTAATTCGCCATCCAGCAGGTCAAATAACGGATGGTCACCAGCATCCTCGATCGTGACAGACTGGGCACCTGCAAACTCGAGGCGCTCGGTGACAAAGTTCAACTGATCTTTCTTAACCGCAAAGGTAATTTTCAGCCAGGACATCAGTCACGCTGTATCGGTAATATTTTTCTCAAGATAGTGGATATCAAACTCTGCACTTTTGAAGCCATGATCCGAGATGATACGACGGTGCAAAGGAATATTGGTTTTTATCCCGTCGATGATGACTTCGCTCAAGGCGCTGGACATTCTCACCAGCGCCTCTTCCCTGTTTGCTCCATGGGCGATAAGTTTGCCTATCATGGAGTCATAATGTGTGGGAACGAAATAATTGTTGTATACATGCGAATCAACACGTATACCCGGCCCGCCGGGAGCATGAAACTGGGTAATTCTTCCCGGTGAAGGCAGAAATGTCTCGGGATCTTCAGCATTGAGGCGGCACTCTATCGCATGCCCCTTTATCTCGATATCATCCTGCGTAAAGGGTAGTGGTTCACCTGCCGCTATCAATATCTGTGCCTTGACGATATCAATCCCCGTAATCATTTCCGTTACCGGATGTTCGACCTGGACACGCGTATTCATCTCAATGAAAAAGAATTCTCCCTTCTCGTAGAGAAATTCAAAAGTACCTGCACCGTGATAACCAATCTGGCGGCATGCTTCGGTACAACGCTCACCAACAGCTTTACGCTGTTCTTCTGTAATACCTGGTGCAGGTGCCTCCTCTACCACCTTCTGGTGTCGACGCTGCATAGAGCAATCACGTTCGCCCAGATGTACTGCATTGCCGTGTTTATCTGACAACACCTGGAATTCAACATGACGCGGGTGCTCCAGGTATTTTTCCATGTAGATGTCAGGATTATTGAAGGTGGCACCAGCCTCTGTACGCGTCAGCACAACGGCGTTCAACAAAGCAGACTCGCTATGCACTACACGCATACCGCGCCCACCACCACCACCCGAAGCCTTGATGATTATGGGATAGCCAATTTTTGATGCAATAGCGAGGTTGGTCTCATCATCAGTACCCAGCACGCCATCAGAACCCGGGACACAGGGGACGTTTGCGTCATGCATAGACTGAATAGCTGTAACCTTGTCGCCCATAGTACGAATACTCGCAGCCGTGGGGCCGATAAAGATAAAACCGCAGGCCTCTACAAGCTCCGCGAAATCCGCATTTTCGGATAAAAAACCGTAGCCGGGGTGTATCGCATCGGCATCCGTGACCTCTGCCGCACTCAAAATAGCGGGGATATGCAGGTAACTTTGGCTGGCCTGTGCAGGCCCAATACAGACAGATTCATCTGCAAGCTTGACATACAGGGCATCCCGATCAGCCTCCGAATAGACCGCTACATTCTGGATACCCATCTCCCGGCAGGCTCGCTGGATGCGCAGAGCAATTTCGCCGCGATTGGCAATGACAATCTTGTTTATCATATGGAACCCCTGATCAATAATGCCGTGCCTCTGCGAGACCTGAAGCGTGAGCACGCAGAGTCAAAGCGTGCTTCGCAGCGAATGGCAAAATACTTGATGAGAAGTACAATGCCGTAGATGTGCGCTTCAGGCCTCGCCCTACGGGGCATGCAGGCTGATTTACACTCTGCGTTGTCACTTTTCACCAGGCCCGGGCATGCCTTCAAAATTCCGCCTTGATTGTGAATCAGCCTGTATGACAGAGGTATGGCATTATTGATCAGGGGTTCCATTCCTTAATCTATAATGAAAAGTGCTTCACCAAACTCTGTAGGGTCACCGGGTTCTTTAAGTATCGCGACAACTGTACCGGCTTTGTCCGACTCAATTTCATTGAAGATTTTCATCGCTTCAATGATGCACAGGGTATCGCCAACCTTCACCTTGCTGCCGATCTCAACAAAATTTTTCGACTCGGGGGATGGCGCAGCGTAGAAGGAGCCTACCATGGGTGAAGTGACAACATGACCCTCCGGAATGCCTGCCTTGCCAACAACCGTGTCCTCTGTAGCCTCTACTGCAGCGGGTGCGGCAACGGGTGCCGCCACTGCCGTTTCAACAACTGTTGAACTTCGACTGATACGGATGGCGTCATCACCTTCCTTGATTTCAATCTCGGCAAGCCCTGAGTTTTCAAGCAACTCAATCAGTTTTTTTATTTTACGAATATCCATTTTAAGGAACCTCTGATTTATTCTGGACGAAGTAGATTGCGATATAAAATATACAGATTTAAGGCGCAAGCCGCTCGGAATAGCTGGCTATTGCGAAGGTTTGTGACCGAAGGAAATGCCCGTGGTAGAACGAAGAAGCTGGATATTTTAGACGTAAGATATGAGTTCATGAATAGATCAGAGGCTCCTTAACCTTTGGATGTCATGGTTATATCGATTGCAGCACGCAAGGCAAGGATGTATCCAATCGGACCGAGGCCAGAAATGACGCCCTTCGCCATATCCGATAAAAGGGATTTGTGGCGAAAAGGTTCACGCGCATGCACATTGGAAAGATGAATTTCAATAAAGGGGACGGCAACTGCCGCCAGTGCATCACGTATCGCAACGCTGGTATGGGTGAATGCTGCGGGATTAATAATAATAAAATCGATCTCGATCGCATGCTGAATTCTGTCAACCAGCTCATGCTCGGCATTGCTTTGCATGACCTCCAACTCAACACTATTTTCATCGGCAAGCCGCTGACAGTCAGAATTTATACTGGCCAGCGTCGCCGAACCATAATGCTCAGGCTCACGTCCTCCAAGCATATTCAGGTTTGGTCCGTGTAATAAAAGTATTTTAGTCATCGTGCAGGGGTGTTTCAGACCAATAACAAGGTGTATTCCCAATATGTTGCCTAATCACTAGTGAATTGTCCAGTTAGATGTAAAATTAGTGGAGTTAGGGTGATTTTAACAGCAAAGTTGCGACCGATTACAGATAATTTTCTATCAGTTTTTCCAGTTCCTGGCGACTGAATTCACCTGATTTGAAGTGTACGGCATTGCCATTGCGGTCAAACAATACACTGTAGGGCAGGGCGCCGAGACGGTTACCCAGGGTCACCATCAAAGACATTCCGTTCTTTTCACCATCCAGCAGGGGATAATCGATGCCAATAGCGTCACGGAACTCCAATACTTTCTGCACACTATCAATTGAAATCCCCACCACTTCGAAGTCATTACTCAAGTATTTCTTTCGCAATGATAAAAAAACAGGGATCTCTTCACGACAGGGCGGGCACCAGGTGGCCCAGAAGTTCACTAGCAGTAACTTTCCCTGCCACTGTACTAATGACTGCCTGTTGCCGTTCAGGTCAGGTAATTCTATCTGCTCAAGCCTGATTCCTGATGGGACCACCTTGTCAGGCCCTGAGTTTATATAAAAGGATGCCGCAACACCCGCCAGCAACGCCAGCCCGGCAAACAGCCAATTTTTTGACATCACTTCACGCTAGTAGTTTTTGTTGCTTTTGCTGCTTT
>BTQX01000057.1:0-8791 GCA_036986095.1 Gammaproteobacteria bacterium | reverse complement strand
CCCCTGAAAACTAATACCATTTAAGTGCTCATCTGTTTTGTATCAATCATCTTTTGACTCAAAAACCACTGACTCAAGTCTGGGGAGATCGTCGCGCAAGAACCTTGCATCAGATGAAAATAAATCATATTTGGTCAGCTCTGTGAAGGGAACCAGGTGGGTTTGCATGATCTCGGGTGATGGGGATTTGATATCACCAGACATCAGACCAGCACGCAGCGTTCCAAATCCGTAGTCAGGGGCGCACAGGTAATAGAAGTCCAACCGGTACGGACCAGGCTCTTCGAAAACGTAGGGAACCGCGTCAACTCTAAGCAGGCGAAGAACGTTTATCTCGATCCCGAGCTCTTCCCAGACCTCCCGTCGAAGCGCCTCCTCAATTACATCGTCTGGAGATGAATCATTTCCTGGCCTGGAAGGATCGCCATCAATTGAATCAAGAGCCCCACCAGGAAGACCCCAGGCCCCCCTGGACCGATAGCTGTGCTTGACTAACAGTACCTCTGGCGGGGAGGAATCTTCATCGATCATGACTGCAACGGCCCCCACCACCCAGTTCCGAGTGAGCAACCCTTTCAGAAATCCAGCCATCCTGGGTGGAAATAACCGCCATACGGCAAGTGAGCTCCTATGGATAGAGGGATGCCTTTCAATGAAATGGGCGAGCTGGGAAAACATCTCTGGTATCCCTCTGTCTTAGAAATTAAAAACTATGCGGACCGCTCTAAGGTGACGTTCTTTGTGATCTAGTGCGTCCGCACCCTGACGTTACACCTTACACAGCCCCACATAGAAAAACATAGTTGAGCCTGAAACTTCAATCATCCCTGTGTCTCAGAATCCGGCATACGTAGATTGCTTCTTCATGGATGCACCGGTGAAATATAAGCCGCGATACACCAGCAACCCCGCCCTGTGGATAGTTCAACAAAAATGCTCCATTTTACGAACGGCAGGAAAGGGTCGAAAATCCCCAGTCGCGTCAATCCATGCCGATCCGATTAGCTGTACGCGTACTTCCGGCCATGTGTTTCCATTTAGATTGCGTAGGTCGGGTTAGGCGAGCAGCGCCGTAACCTGACGCCACACCTGTCAGATTACACTAATGCTAATCCGATCTCTACAGGATTCGGCGAACGTCGTATCAGGGTCACCTCCCGCCAATAAACTTAAGCGTGGACCATTCCGGACCTATTTCCACAGAATGTCATATTAAGGAAGGCGGCGAACTTACAACCTGACACTGTCTGTCAGATCAAGTCTGAACTACTACGCTCATCCAGCCTAAAAGGTGATCAGCTTTTAGGAACACTTAATTTAGTGGGAGTTACCGCCCCTTCTTTTCGCCTGTGAAACAGGTTCCTGCCTGCCCAGAGCCAGAACAGGCTCTTCATCCCGCTGACCGCGACTTTGCAGTCGTTCAAACTCCTGATTTCCAGCAGCCTTCTAACTAAAAACGCAGGCCTGGAATAGAAGCGCCTGAAAGCCAGCTGGCGTAGGGTTAAGATTTCATCACGGGTCATGGTATACGGGGTAAACGCGGCCGACTGATAGGTACGGTCTGAGAGGTCGCCAGAAACAGTACCGAATTTATCCAGATTATCGTAAAGATAGGTACCCGGGAATGGAGTCAGGGCATGAAAGTTTGCCAGGTCGGAATCCAGCTCTATGGCAAATTCAATGGTTTTCAAACCGTCTGCAAAAGTTTCTCCCGGTGCGCCGAATATAAAAGGGGTGCTGACTTTCAGCCCGACTTCTTTCGCTGCACGCACATCCCTGCGTATGAACTCAAGGGTGGTTCCTTTCCTGAGTGTATTGAGAGTTTTCTGGACGCCGCTATCTGCCCCGAACAGGATGGACCAGCAACCCGCGTCCTTCATGGCCTGGAGCAATGGTTTATCGACCTGATTGACACAGGCTGAGGCGAACCAGGTGAAATCAAGCCGCCGTGCCTTTATCTGCTGACATATCTGCATGGCCCGTTCATAATCGGCAGCGAAGGTGTCGTCAATGAATTTGATCTCACGGTAGCCCTGCCTGAGACAGAGTTCTATTTCCTGCAGGACATTCTCGACGCTACGGAAGCGGATGCCCCGGACTCCGCTTTTTCTTTCTTTGTCAATCTGGAAGCAGAAGATACACCTTCTGTTGCATCCTCTGGAGCTTATCAGCGTGGTGACCGGCTTTCTCCTGTATGTCGCCGGTGGAGGAATATATCGATCCATATCACCCAACAACTCTCTCGCTGGAAAAGGCAGAGCATCCAGATCCTCGGTTAATGGCCTCGGCGGGTTCTTGATGACCCTTGCACCCTGTCTGAAAACCAGCCCCTGAACGCCCTCGAGGTCTTCCCCTTGCCGAAGCCTCGCCAGCAACTCGATCATGGTCAGCTCCGCCTCACCTGTGACGACGGCATCGATACTTGTGCTTTGATTGTTTAAACACTGCTCCTGCATGGCAATCGGATAGGGCCCGCCAACACAGGTAAATATGTTCTTATCAAGCTTTTTGATCGCATCCGCAGTCTTCATGGCCTTTGGCCAGCCGAAGCTGGTCGAATAAAGACCTGTAAAATCTGGTTTAAATTCTTTTACCCGATGCATCAGTTCTTCATGCGACATGAATGCGCCGTTAAAAAACTTTACTTCATGATCCGCTTTTAGAAGACCGGCAGCTACATACAGGATTCCCAGCGGCTGCCAGTAATTGATTTGCGAGGCGACCGTTCTGGAGGGGAATATTTCTTCAGGAAGCCATGCCGGATGGATCAACGCACATTTCATAAATCGGTCCCTGTCGGGTATAGTGCTTCCCGCTCTTCTATGATTTCAGAACTACCAGCCATTATCTTTTCGGCTGCAGCGATACCAGACTCCAGGGCATGATCCATGTTGTAATACCTGAACATTCCTCCCCTTCCAATAAGTCTCAAGTTGCTGTATCTCTCGAGATAATTGCATATTTTTTCGTGCGGCTCGGAGTAGCCCACTTCAAACAGTGGATAAGCCCTCGGGATGCGTAAGACTACCTTGTCTATCACTTCATGCCTTTTGATAAAGCCCAGGGCTACCAGGCTGGTAATGGTTCTTTCTGCCAGGCTCTCATCACTCGCGCTCCAGGTGTCATCGCCACGAAAACAGAAATGCTCTGTTACCAGCAAAGTCCTGCCTGCCGGCGCCATCTTACTGCTCCAGTTTGTTGGTTCATGGATCCTGCCGAACGGGATCTTTTTCTCGGGGATATAGACCCAGGTCTGATCGGTTACCCTTTCCCGGTTAAGCATGATGGTTACTATCACCAGGTCTCTGTATTTGAGATTTAATGCCGCTTCAAGCACATATGTGGGTGGCCTTGGGTCTAGTAGCTGTACCAGTGTGGCTACCGGGATGCTGGATATAAATTCATTGCCTTTGTGTATGAAGGTTTGGCTGTCGACCTGCCCAGCCCGAGTTGTAACACTCTCTATTTTTTCGCCGCTATGATTAATCCGCACGATGTGGGAATCGGTAAGCACGCTGCAGCTCTTTTCGATCTCCTCCGCCAGTCTCTCTGCAATCCGACCGATACCCTGTGAGGGATAGAGGAATTCGCTTGCCAGGGTGTGCTCACCGCTGGCACTGTTGTTGCCATTGTATGTAAAGATCGCCTTGCTGATGGCCTTGCCAAGTGAAAGTTTCTGGATGCGCTGCTCCATCCACTCACTACAGATCCGGTTGCAATCAATACCCCAGACTTTTTCACTGTATTCCCTGAAATAAATATCGAACAGGGTACGGCCGAAATTACGTACAACCCAGTCTTCAAGCGAAACAACTGGCGAATTCCTGAATCGTTTTCGTATCTGCTCGACTGCATAGTCCAGGATGATTCTTGAAACTGTCGGGATGCCAAAGCCGGAAATGGCGTTTAGCGGTTTCAACGGGTAGTCAAAATACTTGTCGCGCAACAGAATCTTGCTGGAGCGCCTGACGACAAGCAGCTCGTCCTTCATGACCTGCCTGACTAAATGCTCGGTCTTTTTGTTACCTGTTTTAAACCTGTGGCCTCCTAAATCGAATTTGAAGCCGTGGTAGTTAACCGTTTTAGCCAGACCACCGACTGTCTTATCTGCTTCGATAACAAGAATATCTGCTCCAGAACTTGAAGTAGAACTGGATAAGGCATAACCGGCTCCAAGACCAGCGAGGCCGGCACCGAGAATTATGACCTCTTTAGTCTGGCGATCGGTAGGGTCCAGATTTCCTGTCAACGTCACTCTTCCAGTAATTTACGGTAGTATTCCTGGTCTTCTGCGCTAATCCCCTCGGTAACCTCCGCACCACCACCACCGCCACCATAACTGCCGGCCTCCACTGCATCAAAAAAACCCGGCTCCACACCCGTGGAAGACGATATACTATAACCTGCAAGGAAGCCCAGCAGCCCCGCTACCAGTGTAATTAACATCCAGAGGTTGTTTTTCAACGCTTTACTCCTTTGCCCACTGCCGAATATATTCAGGTGATCTCATTCTTCATCCTTGAGCAAATCCCTGTAATACTGCTCCATGTCCTTACCTAACTCTCGAGTCACTTCAGCCTGTTCACCACCCTTCCCGGTTAACATGCCTGTCTCTACCAGGGGGGGAAGACTGTATCCTATCAGGAATCCAACGAACGTCACCGTAACTACAATTACCACCCAAAGATCACTTTTCATGGTTACACACCCTTTCTGAACATCCTTATCGTTTCACCGTGCGACAAGGCATGGCGATTAAATTTTTTCTATATTCCATATAAAAGCGCCCCCCTCTTTTTTCTTCTCGAGGATTTCATCACCCGTGTTTTCACACATGGTGGAAATCGATTCCCCAGAAGATGGGTTATCGAATATCACCTGTAATACATCACCCGGTTCGATTCTTTCCAATGCCTTCTTGGTATAAATCTGCGGATGCGGGCAAACATAGCCTGTTACATCTAACAGGTAATTCCCTTCACTTGTCTGTTCGAATTTCATTGTCATAATAACCTCCTTTGCTACCCGTTTTTGACCTGAAGATTACAAACCAAAGCCCTGTTTTTCCATTTTTCTCTCGGTCCACCAGTTGAAGAACTTAACCGCAACATACGCGCCGGGAACCATGCCTATGCCAAACAACCACCCGGAAGGGTCGCCGTTCGCCACACGTATAAAAAACGCGCCAATGTTACAGCCGAGTGCCAGGCGCGCGCCTATACCCATCAAAGTGCCGCCTATGATTGCCCAGGTGGCAAGTTCGAGGGTGGGCTTTTTGAATTTAAATTCACTGTACAACAACGCCATGATGGCGGCCCCGCCAATGGTTGCGAGGGACATCCAGTCCGCTGGATTAACGGCGGGATTAGGTATTCCATTGACGTAACCGAAGAATACGTTATCCATATAGTTAGCACCGGTCGTTTTCTGTATCATCCAGCCGACCCATTGCGCCTCCTGCGTGGTCACGTACCAGTAACCAGGATCGAAGACGGTGCCATTCACAGATATACCATAATCGAAACCCATTCTCTCCAGCAGTGCTCCTGCGTTCTTGACACCAAATTTGACCCGCGCCCCTTGCAGCACCAGCATGTGCAAGCCCGCCGCAACTCCGATAACCAGGCCGGCGATTGCCGTTCGTTTGGAGGCCGACAACATCGCCCAGTAGCCCTTAGCTTCATCAAGCAGCGTCAATTTTTCCTTGCCTTGCTTGAGCATTTTCCTGACAAAGGCCTTACGTGACCAGACGAAATAGACTACACCCAGAAGCAATGCCGATGGCAACAGTACACCAATGAGGAAATTACCCACGATCGCTCCTAATGCCGAGGCATTGTCCCAGCCCAGCATCTTGGCGAAGGTTGTCACAGGATGGTTCCAGACATAGCCCGCCAGGTACTGATCCATCCAGCCATCGCCCACGTTTATTGACGCAGGAAGTCCTTTTGCAAGGGCCGAGTGGTGCCATGATTCCGGAACAAGTTTATTGGCCCATCCACCGACGTCGACAAATAAAGCCTGGGACACACTGATGGAAAAAACCACAATCAAGGCATTCATATTGCCTTCACCGGTTTTATACAAAGAACCTGATGCGCAACCACCCGCAAACACCATTCCTGCTCCGAATATAAATCCGGCGATGACTGCGTGAATACCCGAGGGCGCAGGATGAAAGGTACTCAATCCCTGCGCAGTCACCAGGGAAGCGACAAAAGCAAAGATTGCAATGGCAATCGTGATTCCTACCGCCATTCTTGCAACGCCGACCGCAAACAGGTCACGGAATGCGGAGGAAAAACAGAACCTGCCATACTGCAGGGCCAATCCGTAAACCAGACCAAACCACAGGTAAATGGAAAGATAAATGTAATATTCGTTATAGGCGAAGGTCGAAACGCTGACCAGTGCAAAGAAACCCAATATGATAAAGGCCCACATCCGATTTCTTCTTTCACTATATGCCATTTCCATATCATCAACTCCTGTAGCGTTTAAACTAACGGGTCGTTACTGTTTGCGGCCTGCGTCGGCTGGTACACCCGAATCATCGTCTGGTATTTAAACACCCTGTCAAAAACCATCAATTCTCTGGTCATACGATAGCCCTCTATCCTCTCTGCTATTCGAGCCGGAATAATTTGCCTGCGGTCGCTAAAAATGATTGCTAGCGGCGTATACTTTTCTGATACGCCAGTAGATGAGCCGGCATCGGCAAGAAAAAATTCAGGGTCCTTATATTCCCACGTAAATCTCAATGACGATTTCTCAACCGATCCTGGTCTCTGGATCAGATCTTCGTCATAGCGATACACAAGTCTTTTTTGTGTAAGCAAATCCAGGACAGGGACTGAAACAGCAGGATTAACGATTGAGCTCAGCTGTGGAAGCGCTACCACTTCAATTGTTTCTGCATCAATGCTATCGAAATATTTCCCTGCCTGACTCAGGTTAGCAGCACTTGTCTTTTGTAAAAAAGGCAGATATCCGAAGACCGCTATTACAAGTCCCGATACAACAGCAGACAAAACAATAAACTTACTTATTCTTACATTTCTGATTTCACTAATGCCATAAGATGCCATCAATGCCAACATCGGTAATACCACAATGAGATATCGCGCCCGCTTGATCTCCAAAACAACGACCAGCAACAATAACCAACTAATGATTGCATATTTAGAATCTTTCTTTTTAATGGCTGCATAAATTGAAAACAGTGCTGCCAGCGTAATATAGGGGTGTATCTGAAAGAAGAATGTCGATGTAAAGCTCTCGCCCCAGCGCTTGAGTCCAGGTACCTGGTAGCTTTGCAGAAACTTCAGTTGTTCTGCAAAAATATTAAAATTCCAGAGCATCACTATGCCAACAAGAAGTGCCACACCCAGAGATATCACAGCTACCCGTTGAAGAATCACTTTCCTTCCGTGAGCAATATGAGACAGGAAAATGACAGGGATAACACTTAGCATCAACCAGACTGAATACTTGGATAACATCGCTAATACGATCGTCAATGATGCCAATATCAATAGGGCCGCACCACCTTGCCTGGCGGCCTTGATCGTCGTAAAGAGAGCGAGGGTAAAAAAGAACATCGCTGGAACATCAACGAGCATCAGTGGCACCTGTGTAAACAGGTAAGGCATACCGAGAAGTAGTATTCCTCCATATATGCCAACAGTTTCATCCCACAGCACTTTGCCCGTCATATAGGTCAGGACTACCGTTCCGGAAAATAGAATCGTGTTAAATATCTGGATGCCTGTTCTGTATTCACCGAAAAATTTAAAAACAAGACCGTAAAGTAGCGGGACAAGCGGCAAGTCCGTCCATACCGTAATATCGTTGCCCCACTCTTTAAAGAAATATCCAATACCATATAGTTCAAGATACTTGGCCTGCACGAAATATCTCGATGCGTCCACAATTACCTCTGGTTCTCCCCAAAAGATTACGGAAACGGAAAATGAGGTAATGAAAAGCCATATCGCCGGTTTGCGTACCGGGAGGGAAATACTGGAAAGTATGTGCGCAAGTAAAATACCGAGGGACAGCACAATTAGAATATTAAGCACGTCACTACCGGCGAACACCCATTGCCAACTGGTGAGGCGGTTATCATCTAATGAACGAAAGACAAAAAGTGCAAGAAATGTCGTAAGGGTTAGCAGGGAAACCAGGACGGTCAGGAGACTGTCAGAATCAGACAACGAGATATCCGCCTCCGAACGAGGAAACGAAATTCCAGGATGACTCAGATCGGTTCCTCTCACCGCTAACATACTCCCGTTTATCGTTGTATGGTTCCTGCTTTTTCACTTACTTGCTAAAACGACCTACTAGCGAATAAGGCAAGCAAACTCCACACATCGACTATATTATGTGACCTTAGCTATACTCCTTCACTACCAGGAAATGACCCGATCACAGGAAAATATTTTATCAACAAGATCCTCGTACGAAATTTCCTCTTTTTTCAGGTCAACCACCTCAGTGTGGTGTTCCCTGGTATGTACATTGATCATTTGATCGGATAATTCGGTTGGACCGTCATTCAATATGTGCAGAATATGCATTGTCATATTATTATCTCCGATCACCTTACATATGTTGTGTTACATGTAACATGTATATTGTGAATTTATCGTTCCTACAAAACAATCACCCTGTCAGCATTGTGGTTCATCATTGCGTTATTAAACTGACTTGCACAGATGATGTCTTTTGATAAATCTTCTGTATTAATTCCGTAATTTTTTGCACTATGCTCGCAAAGAGTTATCGA
>BTQX01000056.1:0-8840 GCA_036986095.1 Gammaproteobacteria bacterium | reverse complement strand
AATCGGTGTACTCGCTGATGCTGGAGATGAATGAAGAAAATGGAACGGCATTTGTGATTGTTACGCATGATCAGGGGCTGGCCGAGAAAATGAATAAAATTTATACACTTGATGATGGGGTTTTGGTTAACTGAAGTTTCAAGATCCAAGATCCAAGATCCAAGTTCCAAGTTCCAAGATCCAAGATCCAAGATCCAAGATCCAAGATCCAAGATCCAAGTAACAAAAGACCCTGCCTAACACTGTGCCATTTGCGGTAAGAGCGTTTGATTTTAAGAGTTATAAATCTTGGAACTTAGAACTATTTTTAATCGGTATTCCAAAAAAACTCTGTGCTCCCAGTGTCCTCTATGGTGAATTTTTTGTCTTTAGGTCCTTAGTATTTTTGACTTGGAACTTGGAACTTGGAACTGTTTTAACTACTCACACTCACAATCATCTTTGGCGACACGGCGTCGCTGCATGCGTTTCTCCCAATTTCGTATGATATGTATACGCCACAGAGCCCTTGTTATCAGGTAACCTGTCAGGGAAAGTATACTCCCAAGTATAAGAGACCCCAGCCACAGAGGGATGACCTGTGACATCAACCAGCTCATGGTCATTTCATCAAAGCTGACAATCTTCCTGCCCAGTATTTTAGCTCCCAACAGATAACCGGCGCCATATAAAGGAAGCCAGGTAAGCGGATTTGATATCCACACGATTACAACAGACAGCGGCAGATTTACCCTGAATAAAATAGCCATCATTGCCGCTATCAGCATTTCCAGCGGCATAGGTAAATAAGCACTGAACAGGCCGATAGCGACAGCACCGGAAACAGTTCGTCGATTGAGATGCCAGAGACAGGGATTATGCAGAAAACCTTTCAAGGGCCGCAGTTGCGATGTTTCATGGAAACTCTTGCGGCTAGGGAGGTAACGCTTAATAAACTTCCTGGGCATCGCCCGAGTATATCACCCAAAAATCAGCTTTTATCTGATTCATGAGCAATTTATGATTTTTTCACCACAGAGGACACGGAGGACACAGAGGTAAGAGAATAGTTAAATCATTTTCATCTTCTCTACAACATGGTGTTGTGTCTGCCAGTGTAAGGAATATTTCAAAGTGCTAATTTTCTAAGGCATTTTTAAGAAGATAGACGCTCGTGGAAACTGAAATATTTAAAGGTTTTCTCTGTGTCCTCCGTGTCCTCTGTGGTAGAAAAATCTTTTGACTTGATTTGTAAGCAGTTTCGACATCTAATCCCGGGTAACTAAATACGGATATTTAACTTCCTGAAGCAGGCAAGGATGCCAGCCATTATTACTTCACGTCTTCCTCTTGTTGCACTTTCCTTTCTGGTGGGCACACTGGTTCTCTTTTCTTTACCGAACCTGGATGTTGTCTGGTCTGCAGTCGGGATGTTGCCTGTTGTTCTGGTGTTTCTGGTGCTCCTGAAGAAATGTCGGCTGCCTGCTCTATTTTTATTGATGGGGTTTTTCTGGGCTGGATTTGTTGCCGCTCATCAATTATCTAAAACCCTGCCGCAGGAACTGGCAGGCAAGAATATTATTGTAGAGGGTTTTGTAGAAGGCTTGCCGGACAGAGAAGGACGGGTGGTCCGTTTTAACTTCAATGTGTTTCATTCCGAGAAGGCAGAAGGAAGGCGAATAAGTGGAAGAATCCGTGTTAGCGATTACCGCAGAGACCCCATCGATCCGCAGCCGGGTGAAGCATGGCGCTTGCTGCTGCGGGTAAAGTCTCCACATGGTTTTGCCAACCCGGCGGGTTTCGACTACGAAAAATGGCTGTTCAGTCAGCGCATTATTGCTACGGCCTATATACGAAAAAATAACGCCAGGTTTTCTAAGGTAAACCATCGACTACCTGACCTGGACCGATCAGCAGTCATTGATCGCATGCGACTTCGTATAGCAGCTCAGATAAAAAACAGCCTGGAAGATTCATCCTTTCGCGGCATTATTACCGCCCTGGCTACCGGCGATCGTCGGGCGATAACTTCACAACAGTGGTCTGTGTTGCAAACCACAGGTACATCACATTTGATGGCGATATCCGGCCTCCATGTCGGCCTGGTAGCCGGCATAGCTTTCTTCCTGTTTCGATTCCTGTTTGCTACTGTCCCTCAATTGCCGTTGTTGATCCCCTCCCATAAAGCGGCCGCTGTCGTGGCAATGTTTTGTGCCGCCTTCTACAGTTTAATGGCAGGGTTTTCCCTGCCCACTCAACGGGCATTGTTAATGTTGACGGTGCTGATGGTAGCGATTATTTTACAACGCCGTGTTCGAGCGCTGGATATATTGTCACTGACACTGCTGCTGGTTCTTATCCTCGACCCATTATCGATATTGTCGGCTGGTTTCTGGTTATCTTTTGCTGCAGTGGCGATGATTTTGTACATTTTACAGCAACGCAGCCATCGAAATAACTGGACAGACAGTAGTGTGCTTAAGACGGTAAACATGCAATGGAAGTTATCGCTGATGATGGCGCCCGCTACGTTGCTATTTTTTCAGCAGATTCCGCTTTCAGGTCCTGTAGCCAATCTTGTTGCCATTCCAGTGGTCGCATTTTTAATTGTGCCACTGGTGCTACTGGCCAGCTTATCCTTTTTGTTGTTTGGCGGTGGTTTTGTTGAGCATAATCTTTATCGACTGGCGGACTATATATTGCAGTTACTCTGGACACTGCTGGAGTCACTGGCAAGGACTACTGAAGCGTTACCATTTTCAGTCGAGCATTCTGCCGTAGCACTTGCAGGGTTTGTTTTTACTATACTGCTTCTAATGCTACCGGCTGGATTAAAGATTAGAAAGCTGGCTCTGGTCGGTCTGCTGGCATTTTTCTTTCCTCTCCATAGTCAATTACGTGAAGGAGAGTTCAGGGTGATTCTACTGGACGTCGGGCAGGGACTATCTGCTGTCATTATGACCGGTCGGCACGCACTGTTATTCGACACAGGTGCCCGTTTCAGCAAACGATTCAATGCTGGCGATGCCGTAGTGCTGCCTGTTCTGAAGTTATTGTCAATCAACAGGCTGGATACTCTCATCGTTTCACATGGCGACAATGATCAC
Organism: Gammaproteobacteria bacterium; assembly: GCA_036986095.1. GTDB lineage: Bacteria > Pseudomonadota > Gammaproteobacteria > BMS3Bbin11 > BMS3Bbin11 > BMS3Bbin11. The sequence continues at coordinate 5,754 of BTQX01000056.1, read as the reverse complement.
AGCGGCGGAGTTCAGAAAGTACTGGCAGGGGTGGAGGTTAAGCAAGTGATCAGCAATGAAAAGATTTTTATCACAGATGCAAGTACTGAGAGTGTCCCCTGCAGGGCAGGCACGCAATGGCGATGGGAGGGTGTTTCGTTCCGCCTCTTACATCCGGATAGTGATGGCATCACAACAGGTAATAATGCCTCCTGTGTGCTGCATGTACAGTCATCTTTTGGTTCAATATTGCTGCCGGCCGACATAGAAAAAGAGGCCGAAAAAGAAATTATTTCACGTTATCCTGATGCCTTGCGCTCCAACATACTGATTGCCGGCCACCATGGAAGCAATACTTCATCGAGTGATGACTTTATCAATGCTGTCTCTCCGCAGCTGGTATTGTTCCCTGCCGGCTGGAGGAATCGTTATCATCATCCTGCGAAAAAAGTACTGCACGGTTTGGAAATTAGGCAGATAAAGAGCATGATAACCGGTGAATGCGGTGCTATTACTATACGGGTAGCTGAGGCGGGTGTTTCTGCCTGGTCATGGAGGCAGTCAAACAGGAAGATCTGGGATGTTGCAGAAATCGACAGGAGGTGCAGTAAAGTTGCTATAGGACTTTCTGAAATCCCTGCCTTTTGATACATTAGCGTGCTGTTTAAACCCCTTTCTGGATATATACCTGGTGTTAGAAATTTTCCAATCCGGTGGCCTGCTGATGTGGCCGCTACTACTCTGCTCAATTATCGCCCTGGCAATCGTTGCTGAACGATTTTGGACCCTGCAAAAACGTAATGTGGCACCAGAGCAACTGTTGAAACAGGTGCTGGATCACGAAAAAGCAAATCGGGTCAGCGAAGATTTGCTCAAACTGCTGGTCAAGTCCTCTCCATTAGGCAGGCTGTTTGCTGTCGGACTTGTTAATCGTGATCATGGTAGAGAAATCATGAAGGAAGCGATTGAAGAAGAGGGAAGTATCGTTGTCCATGAGCTGGACAAATATCTCAATACCCTGGGAACGATGGCTGTTATTACGCCATTGCTCGGCCTGCTAGGGACTGTCATTGGCATGATCCAGGTTTTTGCCTCGATTACCCCGGAAGTAATGAGCCAGGGAATAGGTGATCCTACGGTACTTGCTGCAGGTATTTCCAAAGCGCTGATCACTACCGCTACCGGCCTCTCAATTGGTATCCCTGCGTTGATGTTCCATCGTTATTTCAAGGGCAAGGTACGTTCACTTACGGTAGAAATGGAGCAGCAGTCTGTTAAACTGGTTGAAATCATCCAGGGCGACCGCGAGTACTGAGACCTGATAGATGAAATTCAAAAATACCACCGATGATGATGAACTGGAGATCAATCTAACCCCGCTGATTGATATCGTTTTCCTGCTGTTGATCTTTTTTATGGTATCTACCACATTTACTAAAGAATCTCAGTTAAAGATCAAGCTTCCGCAGGCAGATGGTGAAAAAGCGACTCTACAGGAGGTTCCGAAACTAATCATTGAAATCAGCGCGCTGGGTGTCTATGCGGTTAAAGGCCCTGATGATGAGGCGGCCCGTCAGATCCTGAATACCAGCCCGGATGCGTTGCAGCGGGTGATTCGGTCTGCAGCTGAAAATCAGGATAAGGACAAAATGGTCGTTATCATACGCGCAGACAGGAAAACGCCTCATGAAGCGGTTGTCCGGGCACTGTCAGTGGCAGGGCGGCTGGGTCTTACCCGGATTACCTTCGCAACTGAATCTCAGCCTGGAGATAGTTGACCCCGGTGTCCGAAACTGCTGATACCCACTATACCGGCTGGGAGCTTTACCGGCGTCTGCTGAGTTACGTTAAACCGTACCGTAAGGTCTTTTTATTTGCCATTCTTGGCATGATCGTTGTTGCGGCTACCCAGCCGGGATTACCCTATCTGATTAAGGGAATTACCGACAAGGGTTTTATCGCCAAGGATTCCGATTACATTCGGATGATCCCCATCTATCTAATTTTGCTTTTTCTCATTCGTGGTGTTGCAACCTTTGCTTCACAATTTGGTATCTACTGGGTTGGTCGACGAGTCATTTTTGATATTCGTCGCGAAATGTTTCAGCGCATGATTCATTTACCGACAGCTTTCTTTGATGAAAACCATTCCGCCAAACTGGTGGCCAAGCTAATTTACGATGTTGAGCAGGTAGCGACAGCTGCCACCACTGCCCTGACGACAGTGGTAAAAGATGGTCTGACGGTGACCCTGCTGCTACTGTATCTAGTTTATCTGGACTGGCGTCTGACCTTGATGTTTCTGGTCATAGGCCCGTTGGTAGGCGTTTTCGTACGTTTCATGAGCAAGCGCTTTCGTACTGTCAGTACCTCAATACAATCCTCAATGGGGCATATTGCCCACATCGCCAAAGAAGCGATTGAAGGGCAAAGGATACTCAAAACCTATGGCGGACATAAAAAAGAAACCCGCTATTTTGAGCAGGCAAACGAGGAAAACCGCCGGATGTATTTAAGAAAGGCAAAAATCTCGGCTATGGCGATCCCAGTGGTGGAAATGTTTATAGCCCTGTCACTGGCTGGATTGATTGCCTTCATGCTTAGTCGTACTGACCAGAATTCTGCTACGGTTGGTTCCTTCATCGCTTTCCTGACAGCTGTGTTGCTGTTGATGCCTCCAATCAGACGTCTTACAAAAATCAATGAGCCGGTACAGACAGGCATTGCTGCTGCACAGAGCGTCTTTATGTTGATGGATGAGGAGGAAGAAAAGGACAGCGGTGAAGGGGTACTGGAAATTATAAAAGGTCATGTTGAATTTAAACAGGTAGGTTTTAGATACCATCCCGATGACGATCCGGTACTTGAAGATATCTGCTTCGAAATAGCACCGGGCAATGTGGTGGCGCTGGTCGGTGCCTCTGGCAGTGGTAAATCCACCATTGCATCATTGATGGCTCGTTTTTATGATCCTCAGCAGGGACAGATACTTATTGATGGTATTGATGTCTGCACGCTGGGTCTGAAAAATTTGCGTAAACAGTTGGCTGTAGTACCCCAGGAAACTATTTTGTTTGATGGCAGTCTGGCTGAAAACATTACCTATGGTTGTGAAGGGGATATTTCTCAGGAGGCACTGTCTAAGGCAGTAGACGCGGCAAATGTTCAGGAGTTTGTCAAAGGTCTACCTGAAGGAATGGATTCACAGATAGGTGAGCGGGGCGTGAGGTTATCGGGTGGCCAGCGGCAGCGCATTGCTATTGCCCGCGCTATCTACAAGGATGCTCCCATACTGGTGCTGGATGAAGCGACTTCCGCACTTGATACGCGTTCGGAGCGTCATGTGCAGGAGGCCATGCAACACCTGATGGAAAAGCGTACCACACTGGTTATCGCCCACCGTTTGAGTACGATTGAGCATGCAGACAAGATTATTGTTCTGCATCAAGGGAAAATTCTGGAACAGGGATCGCATGAGGATCTGCTGAAGAAAAATGGAACCTATGCGGAACTCTACCAGCGTAAGTTTACTGACCTGGAAGTAAAGGGCACCTCTTGAGCTAAAAATGTAGGACAGGCAGGAAAACTGAACCAATAGGTGACCTCTTTTATTTTTCGACCGAAGGGAGAAATCCTGTAATTGCTGAGGGCGGGATAGTATCTACTTTAGTGTTTGTCTCTTCACCAGCTCCATTTCTTCACCTTTTATAAACAGGAGCCCGATTAAGGAAATTATAAAAATCAGCGCGCCAGAGAGGATAATTACTGTGCCTGGATCCTTGTTGATAGTCAGAACAGCATATGGCCTATAGGCAAGTCCGGGGAAAACAAGCTTGAGCCCGTCGAAAGCAAGGGGCGTTTTGTTGGGGTATTTCAACAAAAACCAGCCGGACACCAGGAATTTTTCTCCCTTGTATACCTTTACTTCCAGTGCGGGGTTTCGGAATTGTTTCGAGGCCGAATACGCTTTCCCCTTACTGTCTCTGGCAAAATCTGGAATGAGGTTTTCCAGTTTGAGCGTATAACCCCAGTTGGTCGTAACACTCCTTTCATGAAGCTTGATCTTGATTATCTCCTGGGTGCCATTGCCTGAAAGTTCAAACTTCATACTCTCGGGCGCCTCCCCGTGATGGGTGATATAGACTGCGTTACCCTGATACAGGAGAGGTTCATTTAATCTCACCACCTTGTCCTTGACGACTCTTTTGTCCCGTATGAGACTGAGGTAGGCATCCATCCTTAGCATGTCGCCATTTTTGGTAAACGCAACGTCCAGCTTGTTCAGCCGCAGCGATAGCTCACTGCTCTGCGGAATAGGGATGCTGCTGCCTTCGAAAAGTCGGTTGTCCATTGTCCGGAACCCGGAGGCGCTGGATACCAGGTGTCCCAGAAGACCGATGATGAAGCCCAGATGGATGGCCTGGGAAAGTATTCTTCTGGGTTTGATCCTGGCCGCGTCCCGGCGAGGCCTAAACATGAATACGATCGAGTCTACAGTGCAGACAATAGTATTCACCACAAAGAGAACCAGCAGGGCAAGCAGGAGAAATATCCACCATGAAGCGGTGAGATTGTTCAGGCCCGTGCCAAAAAGCCAGTAAAAGAATATTTCCAGATCGATCGTCCCGAGGGCTTTTGGAGAACTGGAAAGCAGAATGGTTCCCGTCAGGACATCGATGGTAATGAGGAGGGACAATACAACCGCCAGGCGGGCGGAAGTGAAGAATTTCCAGATACTCTTCATCACGCCTTACATCCCGTGCGTACTTTTCAGAAAGATGCTAACCCCAAGGTAGGTAAACATCACCAGAGCAAAGCCGACTATGGCCATTACAGACACTGTTTTACCTCGCCACCTCTTAAGCATGCGTGTGTGTAATACGCCAACGTAATAAAACCAGAGCAGCAGTGACGCCGCACTCTTTGATTCCCAGAGCCAGTAACTGCCCCATGCCAGATAGCCCCAGATTGCGCCAAGCAGCATGGAGCTCGAGAAGAATGTAAATCCCCACAGAATCGACCGGTAAGTAATGTTTTGATATATCCCGAGTTCGGTGCCTGTACCCGTCTTTTCCTTAAGGAGATAAAATGCCCCGGCTGCTGCCGCAAGGGTGAAGAGCGCGTAGGCAAAGAAGGAAGTCACCACGTGGATCTCGAACCACCATGTCTTGAGGGCAAGAGGCAGGCGATACACACCTGAATCAGAGAAGGCGGCAAGAAGGAGAGCGAGAAAGATTACAGGAATGGTCAGGGTGTCAGTTGTCCTGAGCCTGTAACGAAATAGAAGTATCGTATTCAGTACAGCGATTGACCAGCTGAAAAAGAGCAGGGTCTCGAATCGCCCGGCTATGGGGGCATGGCCTGTTTCCATCACCCTCAGGGCCAGGACAATGGTGTGGAAAATCAGCGCAAGTATCAGCATGTATGTGGATACACGCTGCAAAGTGTGACGCGATCCATTTTGATCGAGAACATGGCAGATGAAGCCTGCGCCATAAAAGGCAATGGACAGCCAGAGAAATATCTCCGTCATTTCCACGGCTCACTGTTTCCCAATACCAATGACCTGGGGGTAACGGTAAATCTTGTTCTCATAATTCTTTACTATTACCTCTGTTTCATTCATCTCTATAACCGTGTCCGACGGGAGCAGCGCAATCTTGCCACCACCGCCAGGAAGATCAATAATAAACTTCGGTATAGCAAACCCTGATATATGCCCCTGCAGGCCCCTGAGTATATCCAGACCACACTCAACGGTTGTCCGCATGTGTT
>BTQX01000055.1:0-8846 GCA_036986095.1 Gammaproteobacteria bacterium | reverse complement strand
CTTCGTTATGACTGATTCAGATGAGACCCTGCTGGCACTCATTGAGCAGAACGGGTTTCTTAACAAGCAGCCCGACATCCCGTTACGTAGGAATGAAAACTGGGCAAAAGAATAATTTCCTTCAGCTGGGCCAACAACAGACATCCGTTGCCATGCCTGTTAAGTTCTAATTCAATGGCCAACTCTGTCAGATTATATGCTGATTTTTACAGGTTTTTCTCTTTCATCCTTCATCTTTTATCTCCGATCTTTCGCCTATCACCATCGATCTTAAAAAATCAGGAATACGTACATCGAGCCAGTAGCTGCTGGAGAAAAATGATGGCTGAAAGAAACCGACATGTCCACCATTTGGGCTGAGTTCAAGTTTGACGGAGCGAATTTCATCAGTATTGTGTGGAATTGCACTGCTATCCATGAATGGATCATCTACCGCATGCAGTAAAAGCGTTGGTATCTGAATTTTATCCAGGTGTGAGTAGCTGCTTGCCCGGCTGTAGTAATCGTCAGCATTTATATAGCCGTGCAAGGGGGCTGTGACCATGTCATCAAAATCATGGATGCTTTGTATGCCTTGAATATCAGCTACATCCTGTTCAATGATACCGTGCTGTATCTTTTTCAGGGTCTTGTTCTTTAAACTGCGTAACAGGCGCCATCGATAGATTCTACTGAAGAAGCCTTTGCTATCAAGTGTGGTTGAGGCGACAGCGAGCCTGTAGGGTACAGATACGGCGATAGCGGCGCTTAGCGGGTTTTGTTTGCCAGTTTCTGCGCACCACTTTAACAGGACGTTGCCGCCAAGGGAGAAGCCGATAGCATGTAGGGCTGAATCGGGGTAACGTTCACTTAATAAAGAGATAATTTCATCCAGGTCATCTGTTGCACCTGAGTGGTAGCTTCTTTGTAAACGATTCATTTCACCGCTACAGCCACGAAAGTTCATCGCAGCACAACACCATCCCTGTCTGACCAGTGATTTGACCATGCCGCGGATATACTGCGAGTCGGAACTTCCTTCCAGACCGTGGAGCAAAATGACCAAAGGGGAGTCAAAATTATTATTGCCACACCAGTCTATATCTAAAAAATCACCATCACGCAGTTCTATGCGCTCTCGCGTATAGGAAGGTTTTGCAATGTAGCGAAATAAAGCAGGCCAGATGGTCTGGAAATGGGGATTACGAAAGAACCATACCGTTTTGAATGGCATGGTTTTCATGAGCTTCTGTCTGGCGATCAAGCGCGTTGTTTTTCGCGAATTTCATCCAGTGTTTTGCAGTCAATACACATGGTGGCCGTGGGACGTGCTTCCAGGCGCTGGATGCCGATCTCTACACCGCAGGAATCGCAGTAACCGTAGTCTGAGGTTTCGATGAAATCCAGTGATTCATCAATCTTCTTGATCAGTTTGCGCTCACGATCACGGCTGCGCAGCTCCAGCGAGATGTCTGTCTCCTGGCTGGCGCGATCATTCGGGTCAGGGTGATTTTCAGTTTCATCCTGCATTGAGAGCACCGTGCGTGATACTTCATCCAGTAATTCCTGCCGCCAGGCGGTCAGAATATCGCGAAAATGATCGTGCTGTTTAGGGTTCATGTACTCCTCACGTTTTTTTGCAACGTAGGGTTCGATCCCGTGAATCAGTGTATCTTTCTGGTCAGTTTTTTTGCTGGCCGGCATGTAGTGTCTCCTGCCATAATCCGTTGAAATTTTAACGACGCGCATCTATAGCAGATTTATATGGTGTGTTGCAACAAGGATTTTCTGATAAATGGAAAATTAGATTAATATGTCACTTAAAGCATTGATTTTTGATGTGGATGGAACTTTAGCCGATACTGAGCTAAATGGCCATCGTGTTGCCTATAACAGGGCATTCGAGCAATTAGGAATAGACTGGCACTGGACTAAGGCCACTTATGGCGAACTGCTCACCGTCAGTGGCGGGAAAGAGCGAATGAAATATTTTGTTGAAAATTATCAGCCTGCTATTCCCACTGACACGATTTTAGATACGCTAATCTCCAGGGTCTACCGTAGCAAGACGCAGATATTCAAGGATATGCTGTTAACCGGCTTGATACCTTTACGCAGTGGTGTTGAGAGGCTATTCAAAGAGGCGCGCCAGGCGGGGATCCACTTAGCCATTGCGACAACAACCGCGCCTTCGAATGTACAATACATACTGAGCAGTAACCTGGGAGATGAATCTCTGGGCTGGTTCGATATCATTGCCGCAGGGGATATCGTCGAGAACAAGAAACCGTCAGCCGAGATCTACCAGCTGGTGCTGGATGAAATGGGCTGGCAGGCAGATGAATGCGTCGCTTTTGAGGATTCCGAGAATGGCTGCCTGTCTGCCAGAGCTGCGGCCCTGCCGGCAATCATCACAGTGACTGCCTACACGCGCGATGAGCCGTTTATTGACGCAGACCTTGTGCTTGACCAGCTAGGTGATGAAAATGATGCAGCAAACGTGATAAGCGACCCTGAAGGCTCATTTAACGGGCAAATGCTGACCATTGAATACCTGATTGAAAGATACGGTTGAATGTCCACCAGGTTGGCTGCAAGGGCCCGGGCGATAGAGCCCTTCCATGTGATGAGAATCCTGGCACAGGCGCGGGAACTGGAAGCTCAGGGTCGCTCAATCATCCATATGGAAATCGGTGAGCCGGATTTCCCATCACCGGAATCGGTAATTGAAGCAGGGAAGCAGGCACTGGACGATAAATTAACCCACTATACAGCTGCAAACGGCTTACCGGAACTGAGGCAGGCTATTGCAGATCAGTATGATCTTTGTTCGAATCTGGATGCGGCCAGGATACTGGTCACACCCGGTTCATCCGGTGCCCTGCAACTGGTGATGGCGATGCTGTTAAACAGCGGCGACGGCATCATACTGGCTGATCCGGGTTATCCCTGTAATCGGCACATCGCCAGCCTGTTTAATGCAGAGGTTCAATCTGTCGCGGTAGACGAATCAACTGATTACCAACTGACAGCAGATCTGATCGAGAAACACTGGCAGAAAAATACAAAAGTTGTCCTGATAGCCAGTCCTTCTAACCCGACCGGCACTTTAATTTCAGATGAACAACTCTCTGCCATTTACCATTTGTTAGAGGAGAAAGGCGTAGCCCTGGTCGTTGACGAGATATACCACGGACTTGTCTATGATGAGAAACCAGAGAGTGCATTGAATATTGGAGATCAGGTGTTTGTCGTCAACAGTTTTTCAAAATACTATGGTATGACCGGCTGGCGAGTCGGCTGGCTGGTGGTGCCGGAGGATTTCATCGAAGCAGCGAATCGTCTGGCTCAGAATATGTATCTTGCTGCACCGACCCTATCTCAATATGCCGCACTGGCTGCCTTAGGGCAGGAGGCTAAAGAAGAACTGACCCGACGCCGTGATGTTTTTCATAAACGCAGAGACGTTTTGCTGCCGCTGATTGAGGCGGCGGGATTTAAAGTCAGAACTAAACCGACAGGTGCTTTTTACATCTACGCAGACTGTAGCGAAATCAGTGATGATTCAATGGCCTTATGCGACACGCTTTTGCATCAGGTGGGTGTGGCTATTACCCCCGGTGCTGATTTTGGTTCCTATGAAAGCAACAAGTATGTTCGATTCTCTTATGCGAACGCGATTGAGAACCTGCAGGAAGGGATGATGCGTATACAGAGATGGACCAATGATAATCAGTGATGCAGCCTGAAAACGAACCCCCGGTACCATCCCCCTGCATAGACAACTGCTGTCTCAACGACGACGATATCTGCTTGGGTTGTTTTCGTTCGTTACAGGAGATATTGGATTGGGGTGAGGCGGACTCACAGGTAAGGCGTGAGATTTTGCGGCAGGTCGAAGTGAGGAAAAGGGGTGATTGAAGTTCCTAAAAAAGAAGTTCCAAGATCCAAGTTCCAAGATCCAAGTTAGAAAATCAAAACCTCCTGCCATATAGGCCACGGAGGGACACAGAGATTTTGTTTTTTCCTGGAACTTGGAACTTGGATCTTGGAACTTCTTTTTAGAGTTTGACACCAATCGAACTGCCCAGTATCGTTCACTGTTTTGTTGGAACAGATAACCTAGCGCTTTTTTGAGTAGAAATGGAAGAATTTGCACGCATAAAAAGGCTCCCTCCATACGTATTTGATATCGTTAATGCCCTGAAGGCAGAGGCGAGGCAGCGGGGTGAGGATATTATTGATTTTGGGATGGGAAATCCTGATCAGCCGACGCCGCAGATTATCGTCGACAAGCTGTGCGAAGCGGCGAAGCGGTCTGATACTCATCGCTACTCTCTTTCCCGAGGTATCCCGCGTTTACGCAAGGCTATTTGCGACTGGTACAAACGTAAATACGATGTCGATCTGGATATGGAAAACGAGGCCATCGTCACCATCGGATCCAAAGAAGGGCTGGCGCACCTGGCACTGGCTACGGTAGAGGCCGGCGACGCGGTACTGGTGCCGAATCCCAGTTATCCGATCCATCCTTACGGGTTTGTCATCGCCGGTGCAGATATACGCCATGTACCATTGATTAAAGGAGGCGATTTTTTTGCTGAAATAAAAAAGGCGATAAAAAATTCATGGCCAAAACCAAAGGTGCTGGTGATCAACTTTCCGGGGAACCCTACAACGCAATGTGTCGATCTGGATTTTCTTACCCGCGTTGTGGCAATAGCCAAAGAGCACAACATCTGGGTAGTGCATGACGTAGCCTATGCCGATATCGTTTTTGATGGTTATGAGGCTCCTTCAATACTTCAGGTACCGGGCGCTAAAGATATCGCTGTTGAATTCTTCAGCCTGTCAAAGAGTTATAATATGCCGGGCTGGCGGGTCGGTTTTATGGTTGGGAATAGTGAGCTGGTGTCCGCTCTGGCAAGAATGAAATCCTATCTCGATTACGGCATGTTCATACCCATACAGGTTGCAGCAATTGTCGCGCTGGAGCAGTGTGAAGATGAAGTGGAAAAAATCCGTGACATGTACCAGCATCGCCGGGATGTTCTTTGTGAGGGGCTGACCGCAGCCGGGTGGCCAGTGGATAAGCCTAAGGCCACTATGTTTGTCTGGGCAGAGATACCGGATCAATATAAAAAGATGGGTTCGCTGGAGTTCGCTAAAAAACTTCTGCTGGAAGCGAAAGTGGCCGTTTCTCCGGGTATTGGTTTTGGTGAATACGGTGATGACCATGTCCGTTTCAGCCTGATAGAGAATGAACAACGCACCCGTCAGGCTGTTCGTGGAATACGTGAAATGCTGCGTAATGATACGTAACTGATCCACTGATGATCACAAACATATAGAACATAATAGAAGACAATCAATGAAACCAGTAAATATAGGTATATTAGGGCTGGGCACTGTCGGTGGTGGAACGGTAAATGTTCTCGATCGTAATGCCTATGAAATTACCCGGCGCGCGGGACGTGAAATACGGGTGACTATGGCCTCGGTTCGCTCGATGGATAAACCACGTATTTGCGATACCAGTTCCATTAAACTGACCACAGACCCGTTTGAGATCGTTAATCATCCGGATATCGATGTGGTGGTGGAACTGATTGGCGGCGATACGCTGGCGCTGGAGCTGGTGCAAAAAGCCATCGCCAATGGCAAGCACGTGGTGACGGCCAATAAAGCGTTGATTGCAGTGCATGGAAACGAAGTTTTTGCTGCAGCGCAGAAGATGGGTGTCACCGTCGCCTTTGAGGCAGCTGTGGCAGGCGGCATCCCGATCATCAAGGCCGTGCGTGAAGGCCTGGCAGGCAATCGTGTGCAATGGCTGGCAGGTATCATCAACGGCACCAGTAATTACATTCTCACCGAGATGCGTGACAAGGGCCGTAGCTTCGATGATGTGCTGCTGGAAGCACAGGAGCTGGGATATGCGGAAGCTGACCCCACCTTTGATGTGGAAGGGATAGATGCCGCACATAAGCTGACCATACTGGCTTCAATCGCATTTGGTATCCCATTGCAGTTTGACAAGGCTTACATCGAAGGCATGCGCAATTTAACAACGCAGGATGTTACCGATGCCGCTGACCTGGGTTTTCGTATTAAACACCTGGGTATTGCCAAACGTACAGATAGTGGCGTAGAACTTCGTGTACACCCTACGCTGATTCCAGAAAAGCGCCTGATCGCGAATGTTGATGGGGTCATGAATGCGATACTTGTGAATGGTGATGCGGTAGGGCCAACCCTGTATTATGGTGCCGGAGCCGGGGCTGATCCGACGGCATCCGCTGTCGTTGCTGATCTGGTTGACGTTGTGCGTGCTCTGACCACTGATCCAGAAAACCGTGTTCCTCATCTGGCCTTTCAGGCTGATGCGCTGGAAGATACGGCAATTCTGCCAATTGAATCGGTGAGCAGTGCCTGGTTCCTGCGCCTGCAGGCTCAGGATCGGCCCAATGTGCTGGCGAATGCCACTAAAATACTGGGCGAGAATGGTATAAGCATTGAAGCCATAGTGCAGAAAGTGCCACACCAGCGCGGTGCCAGCGTACCGATAGTTATACTGACTCATGAGGTGGTTGAGAAATCAATGAATCAGGCGTTAAATGCTATCAGTAATCTGGCTGAAATCGAACCGGACATTACTCGTATTCGTGTAGAATATCTGGGTTCGGATTGATTATTGTAGGAGCGTCGTCTCGGCGCGATTGTTTTGAGGCGAATGACGCGGGATCAAGGATTAAAGATAAATATATCGGCAGTTGATGTTTTTTCTACTTTTTCCCTGGTCTCGCATCCTTCATCTTTTATCTAAAAAGCATCGCGCCGGGACGGCGCTCCTACAGTAAAAAATAACGGTATAAATCGTAAATGGATGATGAAATTACAACGGCCAGGATCCCAATGCCTGATCAAAGCACTGTAAATACTCGCACCCTGGCTAAAAAAGAAGAGCTGGCAAAACGGATTAAAAAGCCTCTCGCTGAAGTGGCTGAGATGTGCAGTGAAATCTGGCCCGATCAGCAGGGAATTGACCAGATACTGCAACACGAAATTGGTGCTATTCCTGATTGCAGTTTGCTGTATGCCTGGAACGTCGATGGGCAGGTGATCAGCTGCATGATTCTGCCAGACAGTGTTGATGATTCATGGTTAGGCAAGGATTTAAATGAGCGCCCGTTCCTTAGCAAGCATTTGCCTTACATGGGTATTATGCTGTCGTCTGTCTATCGTAGTGACTACGATGGAAGAGAATGTATTACAGCTCTGCAGGCGGTGAACAGGGGCAATGAGTTGCTGGGTTTTGTTGCAGCGGATTTTTCTGTAAACGATCTACTGCGTGACAGCAGCCTTAACATTAATGTTCCGCAGTGGAATCAGTATCGCGGTGACCCGGCGGTACGGGGCACACTTTTCCTGCAGGAGCGATTCACCTCCCAGCTGGATGAACACATCGATGAAGTCCTGGCTCGATTCGAAACACTGATTGCCGAACATGGTGTGTTTCATGCCAAGATCCATTTTTCCAGCGGCCGTTGTTCTATATGGTTAATGGAAGACCCATACAGTTATCGTATTCTCACCATCGAAGAAATACTTGATCCCGACCTGTCACTGGCCTATCCCTGGCGATCCTATACCAGTAAGGCAACGATAAGTATTGAACAGGTAAGGGCCTGTTTTGAGCAGTTCAAACGATTGCGTTTTGGTGATGAAACAATCTACCTGCGGTCAAGCTCAATTAATATTATTAATGGAATAGTCGGGCTGACTTTTTCCTGTGATGGCTCACACTATATGCCGGTAAAAGACTTTCTCGAGAAAGAGCAGTCCTTCTGGTTCGGCGAAACTTTTAAAGACCTCCCTCAGGAAGCTCAGACGGACTAGACACCATGGTCAGGTCTCTTGCTGGCAAAACTAAGCTTGATGTTAAAAGCCCTGAGCGCTGGATACAGTCGTTAGAGAATGAGAACAGGGGCATGGATGAGCCCACTGCTGATGTCGAACTGATTCGCCGTGCTATTAGCTTCAGGCAATCCGAAGTTTCGACTGTCGATGAAGCTGGCACGATACAGGCATCACTGGAAGTGGCCACCATTTTGCACGAACTTAGGGTAGATAATGAGACACTGGTGGCAGGTATCCTGCATGAAAGCTCAAGTACAGATCAACAGCGTATAGAAAAAATCAAACAAAATTTTGGCGAGGTAGTCGCCGGACTGGTCGCTGGTGTAACCCGCATGGATATCATGCCTGCGGCAGAGCAAAATCTGCAGACAGGCCAGTCGTCCCAGATCGATGGTGAGAACCTGCGCAAGATGTTGCTGGCCATGGTTGAAGATGTCCGGGTGGTTCTGATCAAGCTGGCCGATCGATTGCAGCTATTACGTCATTTAAAAAACAGCTCTACCGAACTGCAGCAAAGGATCGCCACACAGACGCAGGAGATATTTTCCCCGTTGGCCAATCGCCTGGGCATCTGGCAGCTCAAGTGGCAGCTCGAGGATCTGTCGCTGCGTTATCTGAAGCCGGATGAATACCACCGAATTGCGGCAAGCCTCGACGAGCTACGTGCAGATCGTGAAGTGTATATCGAGCAGTTCATGCAGAGACTGGGAGATGAACTCAATAAAGTGGGTATCCAGGCAGAAATTAGCGGCAGGGTGAAGCACATCAACAGTATCTACCGCAAAATGATTCGTAAAAATGTGGATATTGATCGAATATTTGATGTGCGGGCAGTACGCATCCTGGTCGATACCATACCTGATTGTTATGCCGCGCTCGGGGTGGCACATTCACTATGGCCTTACATAAAAGAAGAGTTCGATGACTACATCACCACCCCGAAGAACAAT